>NZ_JBEFZE010000012.1:0-99862 GCF_042762395.1 Pseudogemmobacter sonorensis | reverse complement strand
CCTTGAATTCGCCGAAATACTTCGTGATCGCCGCCGTCAGCGTCGTCTTGCCGTGGTCAACGTGACCGATCGTCCCGATATTGACGTGCGGTTTGTTGCGCTCAAACTTTGCCTTTGCCATCGTGGCAACTCCTATTCTCTTGTCGGTTGTGACGCGCGCTCGGCGCGCCCTACGGGGCGGTAGGGCGGGGCTTCACCCCGCCACACCGATCAGGCGTATTTCTTCTGGATTTCCTGGCTCAGGTTTTCCGGAACCGCGTCGTAATGGTCGAACAGCATGGTGAAGACCGCGCGGCCCGAGGACATCGAGCGCAGGTTGTTGATATAGCCGAACATATTGGCCAGCGGGACCATGGCGTTGATCACATTGGCATTGCCACGGGTATCCTGGCCCTGGACCATGCCGCGACGCGAGGTCAGGTCGCCGATGATGCCGCCGGTATATTCCTCCGGGGTCACCACCTCGACCTTCATGATCGGCTCCAACAGCTTGGCGCCGGCCTTCTTCAGGCCCTCGCGCATCGCCGCGCGGGTCGCGATCTCGAAGGCGAGCACCGAGGAGTCGACGTCGTGGAAGGCACCGTCGACCAGCGCCACCTTGAAGTCGATCACCGGGAAGCCCGCCAGCGGACCCGAGTCCATGACCGACTTGATGCCCTTTTCGACGCCGGGGATATATTCCTTCGGCACCGCGCCGCCCACGATCTTCGATTCGAAGGAATAGCCTTCGCCGGGTTCGGTGGGGGTGATCTGAAGCTTGACGCGGGCGAACTGGCCGGTGCCGCCGGTCTGCTTCTTGTGGGTATAGTCGATCTCATGCGCCTGGCTGATCGTTTCGCGATAAGCCACCTGCGGCGCGCCGATATTCGCCTCGACCTTGAACTCGCGCTTCATGCGGTCCACCAGGATGTCGAGGTGAAGTTCGCCCATGCCCTTCATGATGGTCTGGCCGGATTCGAAGTTGGTCTCGACGCGGAACGAGGGATCCTCGGCCGCGAGACGCGCCAGCGCCAGACCCATCTTCTCCTGGTCGGCCTTCGACTTCGGCTCGACGGCGATCTCGATCACCGGCTCGGGGAAGGTCATGGTTTCCAGCACGACCGGCTTGGCCGGATCGCAGAGCGTATCCCCGGTGGTGGTTTCCTTCAGGCCTGCCAGCGCGATGATGTCGCCCGCGAAGGCTTCTTCGATTTCCTCGCGGTTGATGGCGTGCATCATCATCATGCGGCCGACGCGCTCGCGCTTGCCCTTGGTCGCGTTCAGCATCTGGTCGCCCTTTTTCAGGACGCCGGAATAGATCCGCGTGAAGGTCAGCGAGCCGACGAAGGGATCGTTCATGATCTTGAACGCCAGCGCCGAGAAGGGCTGGGCGTCGTCGGCCGAACGCTCGATATTGCGGGTCTCGGTCTCGTCGCCGGGGGTAAAGCCCAGATAGGCCGGAACGTCGAGGGGCGAGGGCAGATAGTCGATGACCGCGTTAAGAACCGGCTGCACACCTTTGTTCTTGAACGCAGAACCGGCGGTGACCGGAACGAAGGCCATCGAAAGCGTCGCCTTGCGGATCAGCGCGCGCAGCGTGTCCACGTCGGGCTCGGTGCCTTCGAGATAGGCTTCCATCGCCGCATCGTCCTGCTCGACGGCAAGCTCGACCAGTTTGGAGCGCCATTCGGCGGCCTCGTCGGCCAGTCCGGCACGGATCGGCTGACGCACCCAGGAGGCGCCCAGATCCTCACCCTGATAGACCCATTCTTCCATGGTCACCAGGTCGATGATGCCTTCCAGCTTGTCCTCGGCACCGATCGGCAGGGCGATCGGGGCGGGGGTGGCGCCGGTGCGGTCCTTGATCATCTGGACGCATTTGAAGAAGTCGGCGCCGATCTTGTCCATCTTGTTGACGAACACGATGCGCGGCACCTTGTAGCGGTCGGCCTGGCGCCAGACGGTCTCGGTCTGCGGCTCGACGCCGGCATTGGCGTCGAGAAGGCAGATCGCGCCATCGAGAACCGCCAGCGAACGTTCGACCTCGATGGTGAAGTCGACGTGGCCGGGGGTGTCGATGATGTTGAAGCGGTGTTTCTTGGACGCCGCTTCCTTGCCGTCGTAGGTCTTTTCCCAGAAGGTCGTGGTCGCGGCCGAAGTGATGGTGATGCCGCGTTCCTGCTCCTGCTCCATCCAGTCCATGGTGGCGGCGCCGTCATGGACTTCGCCGATCTTGTGGGACTTGCCGGTGTAGTAGAGGATGCGCTCGGTCGTCGTGGTCTTGCCCGCGTCGATATGCGCCATGATGCCGAAGTTGCGGTAGAGGTCGAGCGGATATTCGCGTGCCATGATGGCTTTCCCTTACCAGCGATAGTGGCTGAACGCTTTGTTCGCGTCGGCCATCTTGTGGGTGTCTTCGCGCTTCTTGACCGCGGTGCCGCGGCCGTTGACCGCGTCCGAAAGCTCGGCGGCCAGGCGCTCTTCCATGGTGTTCTCGTTGCGCTTGCGGGCGGCGGTGATCAGCCAGCGGATCGCCAGCGCCTCGCGGCGCTCGGGGCGGACGTCGACCGGAACCTGGTAGGTGGCGCCGCCGACGCGGCGCGAGCGCACCTCGACCGAGGGCTTCACATTGTCGAGCGCCTCGTGGAAGGCCTCGACCGGCGAACGCTTCAGCCGGGTCTCGACCCGGGTCAGCGCGCCGTAGACGATGCCTTCGGCGACGGATTTCTTGCCGTCGAGCATCAGGTTGTTCATGAACTTGGTCAGGACGCGGTCGCCATATTTGGCGTCCGGGAGAATTTCGCGCTTCTCTGCGGCGTGACGACGGGACATGTCTCTCTACCTCACTTCGGACGCTTGGCGCCGTATTTCGAACGACGCTGACGACGGTCTTTGACGCCTTGGGTGTCGAGCACGCCGCGCAGGATGTGGTAACGGACGCCGGGAAGGTCCTTCACCCGGCCGCCGCGGATCAGCACGACCGAGTGCTCCTGCAGGTTGTGCTTTTCGCCGGGGATATAGGAGATCACCTCGAATCCGTTGGTCAGCCGCACCTTGGCGACCTTCCGCATGGCCGAGTTCGGCTTTTTCGGAGTGGTGGTGTAGACGCGGGTGCAGACGCCCCGCTTCTGCGGGCAGGATTCCAGGTGCTGGGACTTGGACTTGCGCGCATTCGCTTCCCGGGGTTTCCGGATAAGCTGCTGAATCGTCGGCATTCACGTTCCTCGTTTTCGATACTCGCCCCGTTGCCTTCGGGGCGCCGCTTCTCGACCGTGCCATGCGCTCATCGCAAAACACGAAAGCCGCTCCCATCCCGACTCCAGGGATGACGCGGCACAATTCCCAGAGGATCGGGGTGCTGGACCCGGATCTTGACCATATTCGGTGCTCTGACCCGATGCCAAAGGCGGACCTGTGGCGACGGGTGAGCGGGCGTATAGGGGGAATCGCCGGGGGTGTCAACGGGTGGTGTCAACGGGGTGCCTGGCGCGGCGCGAAAGGTGAGGGGGCGCTGCCCCCTCGCCCGGGCGGGGCCCGGGCTCACCCCCGGGATATTTGGGCCAAGATGAAGGGGAGAGGCCGGGGCTACCGCTTTGCGGGTCGGTTTTTTTTTCGGGGCCGGGGGGGGTCAGGTCGGGCGCGCGCGTTTCAGCTTTTGCTCGCGCAGGAGGGTGAAGACGCCGCTCGCCACGATCAGCACCGCCCCGGTCAGGGCCAGCGCGTCGGGGAGATGGCCGAAGACCAGCCAGCCCAGCACGATGGCCCACAGGAGCGACGCGTAGCGGAAGGGCGAGACCACCGCGACATCGCCCACCCGCATCGCCGCGACCACGGTGACCAGGCCCAGGATCAGCGCCGCTGCGGCGAGGAGGATCAGTCCGACCTCGCGCGGGCCGGGCGTCACCCATTCGCCGAGGAGGCTGCCCGCAAATCCCATCAGCATCACCGCCCCCGCCGTCACCATCGCGATGAAGACCGAGGGCACCGCCTGCGCCAGCCGCCGCGTCGCCAAATCGCGCAGCACCACCGCCGCGACCGACAGCAGCCCCGAGAGCGCCCAGATGTTGAAGGCCTCGCCCCCCGGGCGGATGACCAGCAGCACGCCCAGAAAGCCGGTCGCGATCGCCAGCACCCGGCGCCAGCCCACCCTTTCGCCCAGGAACAGCGCCGCCGCCAGGGTCATCGCCAGGGGCAGGACCTGGAGGATCGCCGAAATCTCGGCGATCGGCATATGGATGAGCGCGGCCAGAAAGCTCAGCGTCGCGACAAGCTCGGCCAGGGTGCGCCACAGGATCAGTCGGCGGTCCCGGGGGGCGAGTGGCGGCAGCAGCACACCCATCCGCCAGGCGATCCCTGCCAGCGCCAGCGTGGCGAGCAGGCCGCGCAGCCCGATGGCCTGCATCATGGGCAGGACCTCCATCACCGCCTTCATCGCCGTGTCGTTGAGGGTGAAGAAGGCCATGGCGAGGTTCATCAGAACGATCCCGCGCATATTGTCGCTTGCCGCCATCTGTCTCGCGCGCGCCTCGCTCTACGGGCGGGGCCCCTGCCCCGCCGCCCGCACGGCCGCTATACCCGCGCCGCGCGGAGGTCCAGAGCGCTTATCGCTTGCGCACGAATTCGCAGCGCAGCACCAGGCCGCGGATGGTCTCGTGGCGGCAGTCGATCTCCTCGGGGTCGTCGGTCAGGCGGATGGAGCGGATCACCGTGCCCTGTTTCAGCACCTGGCCCGCGCCCTTGACCTTGAGATCCTTGACCAGCACCACCTGATCGCCGTCGGCCAGCGGATTGCCGAGCGCGTCGCGCGCCACCCGCGCGGTCTCGGCCGCCAGTTCCGAGGCCAGGCGCCATTCGCCCGTCGCCTCGTCATAGACGTAATCGTCGTCGGACATGCCGGGCCTCACGCAGGATCGACCAGGCGGCCGAGCACCCGGCCGCCGAGGATGTGAAGGTGGTAATGCGGCACCTCCTGCATGCCGTGCAGGCCCGCATTGGTGATGGCGCGGTAGCCCTCGGGGCCCGAAAGCCCCAGATCGGCGATCACCTGCGCCACGGTGCGATGGAAATCCACGATCTCCTCGGCAGAGGCATTGGCGGCGAAATCGGCCAGGTCGACATAGGCGCCCTTCGGGATCGCCAGCACATGCTGCGGCGCATGGGGGCGGATGTCGTGGAAGACCAGGGTATGGGCGGTCTCGGCCACGGTCTTGTTGGGGATCTCGCCGCGCAGGATGCGGGCGAAGACGTTCTGCGGGTCATAGGGTCCGGGCATGTTCAATCCGTGAAAAGATGGTCGGTCGAGGCGATCTGGAACGCCTTGTCCACCGGGATACCAAGGAATTCCGCCAAAGGCATGGTGTTTTCGTCCACGCCCGCGCCCTCGCGGATGCGGTGGAAGTTCGGAAAGTCGCATTCGCGGATGCGGTCGCTTTCGAAACGCACGTCGTAGCGGATGGTGGGCAGAAGCCGCGCCAGCGTTTCCTGCGGCGTATGCTCGCCCGCCAGGCCCACCCGCCGCGCATGGCCGATCAGATAGTCGTCATCGAAATCGCACTGGATCTCAAGCAGGCGCACCCGCGCCTTGTCATTGTAGAAATCCTGCATCAGGTCGATCGAAGCGGGGTCGATACAGAAGATCAGCCGGTCGGTTTTCCAATAATCGAACAACATGCGCACCAGCGCGCGTCGATGGCGGGTCCGTTTCTCGATATTGGACTGGATGCCGCCCAGATCCGGCAACGCCGCGGCCTCTTCGTTGAAGACATAGTCCAGCGCGGGCAGGCTGGTGACATCGCGCACCCGCTCGACCAGGCGTTTCGCGACATGCCATTTCTTGCAGGTCACCATCATCAGCGTGCGCTCGCGCCCGAGGCTGGATTCGTTTTCCCAGAACCGCGGCGCGAAACGGCGGCCGACCCGGCCCCGCCCGGCGATGAACCGGTAGAGGCTGCGCCCCTCGTTCGAGATCTCGAACCCCTTGCCGGGGGCCGCGTAAAGCGCGCCGAAGCGGTCCTTCAACTCTTTCGCATTGGCGCTGATCTTGCGGGCGAAAAGATAGTCCTGGCTCAGCAGCAGGTCGTAATGGTCGTTGTAGAAGGTCACCGGCATGCCGTAATCGGTGAACATCAGGAAGGTCAGCGGCCGGGTGCGGATCTCGGCCTCGGGCACCAGATGGCGCACGAGGGTCTGGAAGAACGTCTCGTCCGGGATCCAGGTGGTGCGGAAGAACCGCATCACGTCGCGGCGCCGGGCGATGAAATCCAGCACCCATTCCACCGTGCGCCGCCGCAGACACCACCATTGCGAGCCGATCTGTATCTCCAGATCCGCCGGGATCCGCCGCTCCAGCCCCAGCCGCCGCTGCCAGTCGAGCGAGCGGTAGAACCAGGCCTTGCTGGTACGCTCGTTGAACCAGTGGCGATAGATCAGCCGCTCCTCCCGGATGCCGGTCTTGATCCAGCCAGAGTTCACGAAGTCGAAGCTCTCGATATAGTCGACATCCTCGCGCTCCAGGAAGGCATGGGCGAATTCGGCCGATTTGATCGGCATGCAATCGCCCGAGAGCATGTAGAAATGCGTGGCGCGGGGAAAGCTTGCCACGGCCGCGCGAAGCGCGCCGAGCGTGGCCTCGACAAGGCTCCACTCGCCCCAGCCGCAGCGGATCCGCCGCGCGGCGAAGACGACCTGGGCATTGTCGGCCAGCGCGGCGCGGATCGTCTCATAGGCCGCGCGCGGCGCCCGGCCGTCGAAATGGATCGAGACGCAATCCCCCGCCGCTGTCAGCCGCTCGGCCTGGGCGATGATGCCTTCGGGGTCCTTGTGACACAGAAGGATGTAGGCAATCTTCGCCATGACAGGGCACACTTTTTCTGAATCGGGCAGCGAAACCGGGACGGCTGCGGTATTGTTTCCATAAAGTGTTTCATGCTTCCTTGAAAAGACAGAGTTTATTTGCTTCTGTCCCCGCCACTGGTTTCGGGGCGACGAAGATCCCGATCACGGCAAGAGGCAGGTGCAGCATGGGTTTCCCGGGAACATGGATGACGGAGAGCGAAAGCCTGGTCTATCGGGTGGTGCCGAAATGCGCCTGCTCGACCATCGGGCAGATCATGTTCCATTCCGACCATGGCGTGTTCTTCGATGGCGACATCCATGACGCCACTTCGGGCATGCACAAATGGGCGCTCGAGGCCAGCCAGCCGCTGATCGAAAAGAACGTGCGTCGGCACAAGAGCTACGCCTTCACCTGCGTGCGCAATCCCTACACCCGGATCCTGTCGTCCTTCTTCGACAAGATCTGCGGCATCCAGCGCAACGGCCGCCGCTACCGGGGCAACCTGGTGCCGCTGCTGATCCAGAAATACGGCATCGAGGTCGGAGGAGAGGACGGCAAGCAGCCCTTCGACCAGATCCGCTCGTTCCGGCGCTTCCTGCTCTTCGCGCGCGACACCATCCGCTGGAAAAAGCCGATGGAGCCCGACATCCACTGGTCGGCGATGTCGGGCCATGTCGCGACCTTCATCGTGAACGGCGGGCGCTACGACCACATCCTCTTCACCGAAAGGTTCAACGAAGGAATGCAGAAGGTGCTCGACAGCGTCGAAACCCCGCACCGCATCGACCTGTCCGCCATGCCCCGCTTCAACGAAAGCGAGGGCCACGGCCCGAAACGCGCCCATCCGGTCGAGGATTACTTCGACGATCTCTCGATGCATCTGGTCTGGGAAATCTACCGGCGCGACTTCCAGCTCTTCAAATACGATTTCGACAATCCCGCCAACAAGATGCCCAAGGGCGAGATCGACCTGGACGAGGTCCACGCCAAGCTGGGCGACTGACCCCCGGCCCCTACCCCCGCCACGCGCCGTGGCGGGCCTCCCCCTTGCCCCTTCATCTTGGCAAAAGTATCCCGGGGGAGTCTTCGCAGAAGACGGGGGCAGCGCCCCCCTCCTCCCCCCGTCAAAGCGGATCGGCCCGCCCGGTCCCCCGGAACCAATCCACGATCAGCGCCCGCTCGCGCTCCTCCATATAGCTGAGGTTTCCGGGCGGCATCGCATGGCTCAGCCCGGATTGCAGATAGATCCGCTTCGCCTCGCGGGCGATCTGGCTTTCCGTTTCCAGGACCACATCCTTCGGCGGCCAGTGCAGCCCCTCCCAATAAGGCTCGCTCGCATGGCACATCGAGCAGCGGCTCTGCACGATCATCACCACCTCCTCGAATTCGGGCGCCGCGGCCAGCCGCAGCGCCGCGCCATGCAGGCTGGCCTCCTGCGGCGGCTGGCGCATCGGCGCGGTCGAAAGCCAGGCGATCAGCAGGAACAGCACCGCCGTCACCGCCCAGGTCCAGTGCGGATTGCCCGCCCGCGCATGGCGGGTGTTGAACCAGTGCCGGATCGTCACCCCCATCAGGAAGACCAGGCTGGCGATGATCCAGTTGTATTGGGTGGCGAAGACCAGCGGGTAATGGTTCGACAGCATCAGGAACAGCACCGGCAGCGTGAGGTAGTTGTTGTGGGTGCTGCGCTGCTTGGCGATCTTGCCGTATTTTGGATCCGGCGTGCGGCCCGCCTTCAGATCGGCCACCACCACCTTCTGGTTCGGGATGATGATCATGAAGACATTGGCCGACATGATGGTCGCGGTGAAGGCACCCAGGTGCAAAAGCGCCGCCCGGCCGGAAAACACCGAAGTATAGAACCACGCCATCCCCACCAGCACCACGAACAGCGCCACCATCACCGCGGTCTGGTTGGCGTTCACGAAGGTCTTGCAGATCTGGTTGTAGGCCAGCCAGCCGAAAGCCAGCGAACCCAGCGAGATCGCCACCGCCTGAAGCGCCGTCAGCTCCATCACCGTCGGGTCGATCAGGAACAGGTCCGATCCCAGGTAATAGACCAGCACCAGCATGGCAAAGCCCGAAAGCCAGGTCGCATAGCTTTCCCATTTGAACCAGACCAGATGCTCGGGCAGGAACTCGGGCGCCACCAGGTATTTCTGGATATGGTAGAATCCGCCGCCATGGACCTGCCATTCCTCGCCATGGGCAAGGGGCGGCAGGCTCGGCGTCTTGCGCAGCCCCAGGTCCAGCGCCACGAAATAGAATGACGATCCGATCCAGGCGATCGCGGTGATCACATGCAGCCAGCGCACGGCCACCTCTACCCAGTCCCAAAGGACCACCCAGTCATACATTCGTGCTACCCCCGTGGCGTCTGGCTTCGTTCTCCGGCCCGGCCCCGTCTTCCGGACCATTCGGTCGGTGGAGGCTATACCGGCAGGGCATTTGACGTTAATCCGTCGATATGCCGGATCACTTTCAAACCCTGGCAGAAAATCCGCATCCCCAAAAGCGCCGACCGGCGCCCTCATTCCCGCCTGGACCGCAGATGAGCTATGTGAACAACATCCGCATGTTCGTCCGTGTCTATGAATTGGGCAGCATGAGTGCGGCCGCCCGCGACCAGCGCACCTCGCCCGCGGTGGCATCGGCGCGAATCTCCGAGCTTGAGAAACATCTCGGCGTGCGGCTCTTCAACCGCACCACCCGCTCGCTGCAGCCGACCGAGAACGGCCGCATCTTCTACGAAGGGGCGACCAGGGTGCTCGAAGCCATCGTCGAGGCCGAGGCCGCGGTCACCGATGTCACGCAAAACCCGCGCGGCACCATCGTCGTCGCGGCCCCGCTTGGCACCGGGCGGCGGCTGATCGCGCCGCATGTGCCCGCCTTCACCGCGCTTTACCCGCAGATCGACCTGCGGCTGCGGCTGTCGGACCGCCCGATCGATGTGGTGGCCGAGGGGATCGACGTGGCCTTCCACCTGGGCATTCTTGAGGATTCGACGCTCAAGGTCCGGCTGATCGCCGATTGCGCGCGGCTCTTGTGCGCCGCGCCCGACTATATCGCGCGGCGCGGCATGCCCGAGAATGGGGCGGCGCTGGTCTCAAGGCGACACGATTGCCTCAACCTGCGCTATCCGGGGGCAAAGGAATTCCAGTGGACGCTGCAGACCCCGGAGGGGCTGCGCCGGTTCGAGATCACCGGCCCCTTCGAAAGCGACGACGGCGATGTGCTGACCGGCTGGGCGCTGGAGGGGCACGGGATCGTGCTGAAACCCCGGTTCGAAGTGGCCGAGCATCTGCGCGCGGGTCGGCTGGTCCCGGTGGCGCAGGCCAATCCGCCGCTGCCGGTGCAGCTTTCCAGCCTGACGCCGCACCGGCGGCTGAAGGATCCCAAGGTGCGGCTCTTCACCGATTTCATCACCCCGCGCATCCGCGAGGCGATGCGCCAGGCGATGGATCCGGCCCCCGGCGGGGAGGACGGCAGCGGTTGAGCCCGCGCCGCCCGATGCCAGGCCCCACGCCGGACACCACGACCGGACACCACGACCCGGCGCCACAAGCGCAGCCCGCCTTCCGTCCCGCCGCCTTCCGCCCGAAGGCCCCCGGCCCGGGCAAGCAAAAGGCCCGTGCAAAGCAAAAGGGGGCGCGTGATCCGCGCCCCCTCGATCCTGTCGGCCAGAGCGGCCCGCGACCGCCCCGGCCGTTCAGACCGGCCCCGGCCTATTGCAGCGGCTGGCCGTTCACGAAGGCCATGCCGTTCTCGTCGATCTCGATCCTGGCCTCCAGGCTGTCGGGCGCGTCGCCCGGCACCATATAGGCGTCGATCATGGCGCTCGCCATGGCGGCATCCATCTCCGAGATCAGCCCGAGCGCGGAAAGCCCCGCGATCAACCCCGTGGCCCCGGTCAGGGTGACGTCCGCCTCGCCGTTCGGGACGGGCGTGCCGAGGCTGTTGTCGAAGACGAAGGCGCCCACGGCCTGAAGCGCCGCGCCCGCCACGCTCACGGAAATATCCGCGATGTCGAGGCTTTCGAGCACCGGCTCGGCCACGCTCGCATCGCCGCCGACCAGGAAGTCCGGCAGGTCGACCACCAGGCTACCCGACAGGTCGACGTTCAGCGCCGCCGGATCGCGCGGCAGCACCCCCTCGGGATCGAACATGTCCCAGGCGGCATCGCTCGCCAGGATATCGACGATCGAGAAGCTCAGCGCGTAATCCCCGGATTCGCCCCCGGTAATGACCGGAACCAGCATGTCGAACCGGGCGGTGCCCATGGTCAGTTCCAGCGGCGCAGGCAGTTCCGGCATGTTGAGCTGGAAGCTGAGCCCCTCGCTCTCGCTCTCAAGCGCGATCCGCTCCTGATCGGCGACGAAGGCCCAGGATCCGGGCTGGCCGGTGGCCGAGACCTCCATCGGGAAAAATTCGTTCGCCTCGTGGCTGGTGGCGACCGAGACGCCCTGGCTGCCCGCCATCGACAGCGCCAGCCCCTCGCGCAGGGCGGTGGAGAATTGCGCGCCCGATTCGATCTCGGTCAGCGCGATGCCCGAGGGCAGGGTCAGGCTGGCCCCCAGCGTCACATCCTCGGTCTCGCTGCTGGTATGGCTGCTGCTGCCGAAATTGGGATCCTCGCTGCTGATCTCATAGCTGACGCCCGCCACCGCCACCGCCAGGTCGAAGACCCGGTTCGCGCCGGGGGTGTCGCTGTAGCGGCCCGCCAGATCGGTGAAGCTCATGGCGCCCCCGGTCACAAGGGGCTGGGCGGGCTCGTCGGTGAAGGAATAGCCCTCGGCCTCGGCCGAGAAGTTGACCTCCAGCGTATCGGCTGCGAAATCGTAATGGATCGCGCCCGCCTCGCCCTCCGAGGCGACCAGCGCGAATCCCTCATGGGTCAGTTCCGCCGTCGCCGAAAGGCCATCATCCTCCTGCGCGAAGGAGATCGAATCGCCCGGTTCGATCAGGACCGAACCGTCGCCGACCTCGGTCAGCGTGAGGAAAGAGACCGTCGCGGCCTCGTCGTGGCCGACAAGGCCGATTCGCAGCCCGTTGAGCGTGAGCACCCCGTCCCCGCGCGATTCCGTCGCCGCCGAAAGCGCGATCCCCACTGCGGCGGCCGAATCCTGCCAGCCTTGCCAGATCTGATCCGCGGTCAACGCGGCATGGGCGGTGCCCCCCATCAGAAGAACAAACGCCGGTGCGACGGCGAAATTACGGAAATGAAGCACGGGCTGGGCCTCCCCTGGGGCTGTGGTCGATGCGCGCGCAACAGACCCGTTTTGGCCGCCGACCGCAAGTGCCGGCTTCATGACCTTCCCCTTCACCGCCCCCGGGGATCAGGAGCCGCGATAGGTCGAATAGGCGAAGGGCGAGATCAGCAGCGGCACATGGTAATGCTGCCCCGCATCGGGAATGCCGAAGCGAATCGGGATCTGGTCCAGGAACAGCACCTCGCCCCCGGCCTGGCCGCTTTCGCGCAGATAGTCGCCCGCGAAGAAGACCAACTCATAGCTACCCGGGGTCAGTTTCGCGCCCGCCAGCATCGGCTGGTCGGTGCGCCCATCGGCATTGGTCACCGCCTCGGCGATCTTGCGGTGGCTTTGCCCCGAGATGCGGTAAAGCGCGATCCGCACCCCGGCGGCGGGCTTGCCGCGCGCGGTGTCCAGAACATGGGTTGTCAGCCTGCCGCCCGTCATTTCATCGCTCCATCCTGCCGAACCGGCCGCCAGCCAAACACGAATGGGCGCCGAAAGCGACATTCGCTTGCCGTCAAAGCACCTTCTCGCAATTCTTGAAAGCGCGTGCGCCCCGGCCCGCCTATTGTCGCGGCAGGAAGATGAGGAATGCCATGAACCGATACCCCCGCGATTTTCGCGGCCACGGCCCGAACCCACCCGATGCCGCCTGGCCCGGGCGCGCGCGGATCGCCGTCTCGATCGTGCTGAACTACGAAGAGGGCGGCGAGAACAACATCCTGCATGGCGACGGCCAGTCCGAGGCCTTCCTTTCCGACATCGCGGGGGCCCAGCCCTGGCCCGGCCAGCGGCACTGGAACATGGAATCTATCTACGACTACGGCGCGCGGGCGGGGTTCTGGCGGCTTCACCGCCTGTTCACCGCGCGCGGGATCCCGGTCACGGTCTACGGCGTCGCCACCGCGCTTGCGCGCAATCCCGAACAGGTCGGGGCGATGCAGGCCGCCGGGTGGGAGATCGCCTCGCACGGGCTGAAATGGGTCGAGCATCGCGACATGCCCGAGGAGGAGGAGGCCCGCCAGATCGCCGAGGCCTTCCGCCTGCATCACGAGGTGACCGGCGCCCCCCCGCAGGGCTGGTATACCGGGCGCTGCTCGATGAACACCGTCCGCCTGACCGCCGGGACCCGACGCCTCGCCTGGATCTCGGACACCTATGACGACGACCTGCCCTATTGGGCCGAATTCGGCGATCACGACCAATTGGTGATCCCCTATACGCTGGAGGCGAACGACATGCGTTTCGCCACCGCGCCGGGCTATGTCACCGGCGAACAGTTCTTCCAGTATCTCAAGGACAGTTTCGACACGCTTCACGCCGAGGGCGCGGAGGGCCGCGCGAAGATGTTCTCGATCGGGCTGCACAACCGGCTGATCGGGCGGCCCGGCAAGGTGGCGGGGCTGGCGCGGTTTCTCGACTACGCCCAAAGCCATGAGGGCGTCTGGTTCCCCCGCCGCATCGACATCGCCGAACATTGGCGCAAGACGCATCCCCCCGCCCGGTTCGAACGGCCGAGCGCGATGGACCGCGCCCGCTTCCTGGCCCGCTTCGGGGGCATCTACGAACATTCGCCCTGGGTCGCCGACCGCGCCTTCGACCTGGAACTCGGGCCCGCGCATGACAGCGCCGCAGGCCTGGCCAATGCGCTGGCGCGGGTCTTCCGCTCGGCCAGCGCGGAAGAGCGCCTGGCCGTCCTGCGCGCGCATCCCGACCTTGCGGGCAAGCTGGCCCAGGCCCGGCGGCTGACGGCGGAAAGCACGGCCGAACAGGCCTCGGCCGCGCTGGATGCGCTGACCGACGCCGAGCGCGAAAGCTTTCAGGCGCTGAACGCCGAATATGTCGCGCGCCACGGCTTTCCCTTCATCATCGCCGTGCGCGACAATACCAAGCAGTCGATCCTGGCCGCCTTCAAGGCCCGGATCGCCAATGACAGCGCCCGCGAATTCGCCGCCGCCTGCGCGCAGGTGGAGCGGATCGCAGCCCTGCGCCTGAACGACATCCTGCCGTGAGAGAGACGAGATGAGCAGCTATGCCGGGCCGATCGACGGCCTGCCCCCCCAGACCGCGTTGCACACCGGGCGCGCCGTCTTCACCGAATCCTATGCCGTGATCCCGCGCGGGGTGATGACGGATATCGTCACCTCCTACCTGCCGGGCTGGGACCGGACGCATTTCTGGGTGATCGCCCGGCCGATGAGCGGCTTTGCCGAGACCTTCTCGCAATATGTCCTGACCATCGACCCCGAGGGCGGCTCGGACAGCCCCGAGCCCGAGGCGGGGGCCGAGGCCGTCCTCTTCGTCACCGACGGCCGCCCGCTGCTGACGCTCGACGGCAAGGTCCATCCGCTGGCCCCCGGCGGCTATGCCTATCTGCCCCCCGGCGCGGCATGGAGCCTGCGCAACCCCACCCGCCAGCCGGTGACGCTGCACTGGATCCGCAAGCTTTACGAACCGGCGCAGGGCGTGCCCCTGCCCGAGGCCTTCGTGACCAACGAACAGCATGTCTCGCCCGCCGCCATGCCTGGCACCCGGGGGGCCTGGGCCACCACCCGCTTCGTCGATCCCTTCGACATGCGCCACGACATGCATGTGAACATCGTCACCTTCCAGCCCGGCGGGCTGATCCCGTTCGAGGAAACCCATGTGATGGAGCACGGGCTCTATATCCTGGAGGGCAAGGCGGTCTATCGGCTGAACCGCGACTGGGTCGAGGTCGAGGCCGGGGATTTCCTGTGGCTGCGCGCCTATTGCCCGCAGGCCTGCTATGCCGGGGGGCCGGGGCCGTTCCGCTACCTGCTTTACAAGGACGTGAACCGCCACGCCCGGCTGCGCGGCCCCGGCGCCTTCGGGCGCTAGCCGCCCGGGGGGGGGCGCACTCGGCACGCTCCGGGCCTCGCGGCCCGGGGCTCCGCAAGGGCGGCCTGCCCCCGCCTCACCCCCCCTCGGCCCCGTCTCCCCAACCGCTTCGGCCCCGCCCCTCCCAGACCCGTCCCCCAGACCTGCCCTCCAGACCTGCCCGGACCAGACCCGCCAAGACCCGCCCCCTTCGGGCCCGCATATCCCGGGCCGCCCCCGTCCCCCGAACAACCCCGTTCAGAAACAAGGAGCGTCGGATGCAGGATATCCACCCCCGCCCCCTCACCGCCGCCGATTTCGCCCCCTATGGCGACGTGCTGGAGGCCGCGGGCGATTTCCGCCTGATCAATGCCGGGCTGTGCCGCCGCCACCACGATCTCGCCCGGCTCGATTTCGGCGCCGAAGGCGCGGCGGCGGGGCGCGCGGGCCTGTCGATCTTCGACGCCGAACCGCGCGCCCTGCCCTATGTCTTCGACATGATCGAGCGCCACCCCGAGGGCAGCCAGGCCTTCTTGCCGCTTTCGGCGCTTCCTTTCCTGGTGATCGTCGCCGATGGCCCCGGGACGCGGCCGCAGGCCTTCGTCACCAGCGGCGCACAGGGGATCAACCTGCATCGCGGCACCTGGCACGGGGTGCTGACGCCGCTGCATGCGCCGGGGCTTTTCGCGGTGGTGGACCGGATCGGCCCGACCGCCAATCTTGAGGAATACCACTATCCCGCGCCCTGGCGCGTGCTGCCGCCCGCCGCCTGACGGGCCAGGCCGCCCGGGCGAGGGCCTCACCCGGCATGCCGATCGCCGATCCTTGCGCCCGGCCTATCCTGCGCGGCCGCGTGATGCCGCCAGCACCCGGCGCGCGAGCCCGCCACCCCCCCCGGCACACCAGCCGCCAGCGTCCCCGGGCACCTGCCATTCCGGGCGCGCCCGCCCGCCTCACCAATGCGGCGGGGGCTGGTTCGCGGGCGGCGCCTCGGGGCCGAACGCCTCGCGCTCGGCCTCGCGCTCCAGCAAAAGCCGCACCCGGCGGGTCAGCACCTCGATCTCGCCCGCCTGGCGCGCGACCACGTCCGACAGATCCTCGACCGCGCGCAAGAGATGCGCCAGCCGCTCCTCGATCCCGTCAAGCCTGTCCGCCATTCCCGTCTCCATCCCCGCCGGGCCCGCACCCACACACGCGCCCCGCTTGCCGCCTGCGCCCCCATCCGATATGGGAAGCCCCGACCGATATCAGGGGATTTCCCATGTCCGAAGGCAAGATCCGCCGTCCCAGGGCCGAAACGCCCAAGGGCTTCCGCGACTATTTCGGCGCGGAAGTCACCGAACGCAAGCAGATGCTGGATGCGATCGCGGCGGTCTATCATCGCTACGGCTTCGATCCGCTGGAAACCTCGGCAGTGGAGACGGTCGAGGCGCTCGGCAAGTTCCTGCCCGATGTCGACCGCCCCAACGAGGGCGTCTTCGCCTGGCAGGACGAGGACGAAAGCTGGATGGCGCTGCGCTACGACATGACCGCGCCGCTGGCGCGGGTCGCGGCGCAATACCGCAACGACCTGCCCTCGCCCTACCGGCGCTATGCGATGGGGCCGGTCTGGCGCAACGAAAAGCCCGGGCCCGGCCGCTTTCGCCAGTTCTACCAATGCGATGCCGATACGGTGGGCGCGGCCAGCGTCGCGGCCGATGCCGAGATCTGCGCCATGCTCTCGGATGCGCTGGAAGAGGTGGGCATCCCGCGCGGCGATTATGTGATCAAGGTGAACGACCGCAAGGTGCTGAACGGGGTGATGGAGGTCGCGGGCCTTTCGGGCGACGACAAGGCCGAGGCGCGCGGCATCGTGCTGCGCGCCATCGACAAGATCGACCGGCTGGGCGCGGCGGGCGTCCGCGCCCTTCTGGGCGAGGGCCGCAAGGACGAGTCGGGCGATTTCACCAAGGGCGCGGGCCTGGGCGATGCCGAGGCCGATGTGATCATGGGTTTCGTCGCCGCGAAACGCGACAGCACCGCGGGGACGCTTGCGCGGCTGCGCGAGTTGGTCGGATCCTCGGAGGTCGGGCGCGAGGGAGTGGAAGAGCTGGAAACCATCGCCGCGCTCCTGGCCGCCCAGGGCTACGGGCCGGACCGGATCGAGATCGACCCCGGCGTCGTGCGCGGCCTTGGCTATTATACCGGCCCGGTGTTCGAGGCCGAACTGACCTTCGAGATTCTCGACGAAAAGGGCCGCAAGCGCAGTTTCGGCTCGGTCGCGGGCGGCGGGCGCTATGACGATCTGGTCAAGCGTTTCACCGGCCAGACCGTGCCCGGCACCGGCATTTCCATCGGGGTCGACCGGCTGCTGGCCGCGCTGCGCGCCAAGGGCCGCATCGGCCAGGAAGCCGCGGGCCCCGTCGTCGTCACCGTGATGGACCGCGACCGCATGGGTGATTACATGGCCATGGTGGGCGAGCTGCGCGCCGCGGGCCTGCGGGCCGAGGTCTATCTGGGCAATCCGAAGAACTTCGGCAACCAGTTGAAATATGCCGACAAGCGCCGCGCGCCGGTGGCGGTGATCCAGGGCTCGGACGAGGCCGCGCGCGGGGTCGTCGTGCTCAAGGACCTGGTCCTGGGTGCCCGGATCGCCGAGAATGCGACCCTGGCCGAATGGAAGGACCGCCCCGCCCAGACCGAGGTGGCGCGCGCCGATCTGGTCCAGGCGGTGCATCGGATGCTCGCATCCTGAAACGCCCCCGGGAAAGTCCACGGAAAAATCCCCGGAAAAATCCCTGCGAAAATCCCCGGAAACCTCACCGGAAACGCCGCCCGAATCCTCGCCCTCCCCGGAAACCCGAATGCCCGAAAAACCCGCCACCCGCGCCGAGGCCGAACGGCTTTACGCCGCCCTTCTCGCCACCGGCGCCGCGCCGGTCGAGACCGAGATCCTGCAACCCGCCGGGACCCTTCTCGACCTTTACGGCGAGGATATCCGCGCCCGCGCCTATGTCACCGCCGACCCCGTCTTCGGCGAGATGATGCTGCGCCCCGACTTCACCGTCCCGGTGGTTCTGGCCCATATGACGAACGGCGCCGAACCGGCGCGCTATGCCTACAGGGGCAAGGTCTTCCGCCGCCAGGAACAGCCCGACCTGCGCGCGCGCGAATACCTGCAGGTGGGATACGAGGTCTTCGACCGCGCCGCGCCCGAGGCCGATGCCGAGGTCTTCGCGCTGTTTTCCGACCTGCTGGGCGGCCTGCCGCTGCGGGTTCTGACCGGGGACATCGGCATCTTGATGGCCGCCGTGCGCGGGCTTTCGACCTCGGAAGCGCGGCGCGCCGCGCTCTTGCGCCATCTGTGGCGCCCGCAAAGGTTCCGCGCGCTGCTCGACCGTTTCGCGGGCCGCGCGCCGATGCCGCCCGCGCGGCGCGCGCTGCTTGAGCGCCTCGGCTCGGACAGCGCGGAGGCGCTGGTCGAGGCGGCGGGCCCCCTCGTCGGGCTGCGCACCGCCGAGGATATCGCCGCCCGCGCCCGCGCCCTGATCGAGGATGCCGCGACCCCGCCGATCGAGGCGCCCGAGGCGGCGCTGCTTTACGATCTGCTGTCGCTTCAGGCCCCCGCCCGGGCCGCGCTGACCCATCTGCGCGGCATCGCGCCGATGCTGCCCGCGATCGCCCCCGCGATCGAGGTCTTCGCCCGCAGGCTCGACGCGCTGGCGGCGCGCGGCGTCGATGTCGACAGCCTGCCCTTCGAGGCGAGCCACGGCCGCACCACGCTGGAATATTACGATGGCTTCGTCTTCTCGCTGCAAGGCCCCGGGGATCTGCCGCCGGTGGCCTCGGGCGGACGCTACGACGCGCTGACGCGGGTGCTGGGCCAGGGCCGCTCGATCCCCGCCGTGGGGGGGATCATCCGCCCCGAACTCGCGGCCAGGCTGAGGGGAAAGTGATGCTCAAGATCGGGGTGCCCTCGAAGGGGCGGCTGATGGAAAAGACCTTCGACTGGTTCGGCGCCCACGGCGTCACCATGCGCAAGGGCGAGAACGAGCGCGAATATTCCGGCGCCATCGAGGGGCTGGAGGCGGCCGAGCTGGTGCTGCTTTCGGCGGGCGAGATCCCGCGCGAACTGGCGGCGGGCCGGATCCATCTGGGCGTGACCGGCTCGGACCTCGTGCGCGAGAAGCTGGCCGGGTGGCAGGATTGCGTGGCCGAGTGGCGCCCCCTGGGCTTCGGCCATGCCGATCTGATCATCGCCGTGCCCAATGCCTGGATCGATGTCGAGACGCTGGACGATCTGGACGCCGCCGCCGCCGCCTTCCGCGCCACCCATGGCCACCGGCTGCGGATCGCCACCAAATACCACCGGCTGGTGCGCGAATTCCTGACCGGGCGCGGCGTCGCCGATTACGCGCTGGTCGACAGCCAGGGCGCGACCGAGGGCACGGTGAAGAACATGACCGCCGAGGCGGTGGCCGACATCACCTCGACCGGCGAGACCTTGCGCGCGAACCACCTGCGCATCCTTTCGGACGGGCTGATCCACCAGAGCCAGGCCACGCTCTATGCCGCGCGGCGCGCGCCGTGGGAAGAGGCGCGCGCCACGCTCGCCGCCCTCGCCGGCCGGCTTGGCGCGCCGCCGCCCGCCGGGTTGTGATCCCGGCGCGGGAACGCGCCGCGCCCGATCGCCGTGGAAGGCGGACACGCCTGCCCCGGGGCCGCCTCCGGGCGAAACTGCCCCCGCCATGGGCGCAGCCCCCCTCCCGCGCCCCCAATCCTCGCCCCCGCCGGGGCGGGGCGCCACCATCCCTTGCGTCCCTGCCGCCGGAAATGGTCTAATGGGCGCGACCAACGACAAGAGCAGCCCATGTCCCCCATCGATTCCGGCGACCTTCTTGCCTCTGCGCAGGCCCAGACCTATGACGCCTCGTCGATCGAGGTTCTGGAGCCGCTCGAAGCGGTCCGCATGCGGCCCGGCATGTATATCGGCGGCATCGACGAACGCGCCTATCACCACCTTGCGGCCGAGATCCTCGACAATTCGATGGACGAGGCGGTGGCGGGCCATGCCAACCGGATCGAGGTCGAACTGCTGGCCAATGGCGCGCTTTCGATCCGCGACAACGGGCGCGGCATCCCTGTCGATCCGCATCCCAAATTCCCCGGCAAATCCGCGCTTGAGGTGATCCTTTGCACGCTGCACGCCGGCGGCAAGTTCAACGGCGACGCCTATGAGACCTCGGGCGGGCTGAACGGGGTCGGCTCTTCGGTGGTCAATGCGCTCTCGGACCACATGCGGGTCGAGGTCGCGCGCAACCGCGAGCTTTACGTCCAGGAATTCTCGCGCGGCAAGCCGCTGGGTCCGGTGGAAAAGGTCGGCCCCGCCCCCAACCGGCGCGGCACCACCGTCATCTTCCACCCCGACCCCGAGATCTTCGGCCATCAAAGCTTCAAGCCGATGCGGCTGATGAAGGCGGTGCGCTCCAAGGCCTATCTCTATTCGGGGGTCGAGATCCGCTGGAAATCGGCAATCCCCGACGGCGACATGCCGCAGGAGGCCACCTTCCACTATCCCGGCGGGCTTGGCGAATATCTGACCGAGCAGTTGTCGAAGGATTCGACCTATGCCGAGAAGCCCTTCGCGGGCAAGGTCTCGTTCCGCGAGAAGTTCGGCGTCCCCGGCTCGGTCGAATGGGCGATCAACTGGACGCCCGCGCGCGACGGGTTCATCTGGTCCTACACCAACACCGTGCCCACGCCCGAGGGTGGCACCCATGAATCGGGCTTCTGGTCGGCGATCCTGAAGGGGATCCGCGCCTATGGCGACCGGGTCAAGAACCGCAAGGCCGACCAGATAACCCGCGAGGACATGCTGACCGGGGGCTGCGCGCTGATCTCGGTCTTCGTGCGCGAGCCGCAGTTCGTCGGCCAGACCAAGGACCGGCTCGCGACCGAAGAGGCCGCGAAATGGGTCGAGGGCGCGGTGCGCGACCATTTCGACACCTGGCTGGCCGCCGATCCGAAATCGGCGGGCGCGATCCTGGATTTCCTGGTGCTGCGCGCCGAGGAACGGCTGCGCCGCCGGGCCGAAAAGGAAACGCAGCGCAAATCCGCCACCAAGCGGCTGCGGCTGCCGGGGAAGCTGGTCGATTGCTCGGCCTCGAACCGCTCGGGCACGGAATTGTTCATCGTCGAGGGCGATTCGGCCGGCGGCAGCGCCAAGGGCGCGCGCGACCGCAAGTTCCAGGCGCTTCTGCCTCTGCGCGGCAAGGTGCTGAACGTCCTGGGCGCGGCCTCGTCGAAGCTGGGCGAGAATGCCGAGATCCGCGACATCTGCGAGGCGCTCGGCGTCTCGATGGGGGCGAAGTTCCGCGTCGACGACCTGCGCTACGACAAGATCATCATCATGACCGATGCCGATGTGGACGGCGCCCATATCGCCAGCCTGCTGATGACCTTCTTCTTCACCCAGATGCGACCGCTGATCGACCGGGGCCACCTGTATCTGGCCTGCCCGCCGCTTTACCGGCTGACCCAGGGCGCGCGCCGCCTTTACGTCGCCGACGATGCCGAGAAAGAGGAATGGCTGGCCAAGGGCCTGGGCGGCAAGGGAAAGATCGACGTCCAGCGGTTCAAGGGCCTGGGCGAGATGGATGCCAAGGACCTCAAGGACACCACGATGAACCCCGAGACGCGCAAGCTGATCCGGGTCTCGATCGACGAGGACGAGGGCGGATCCACCGGCGATCTGGTCGAACGGCTGATGGGCAAGAAGCCCGAGCTGCGCTTCCAGTTCATCCAGGAAAACGCCCGTTTCGTCGAAGAGCTGGACGTCTGACCTGCCTGCCGGTGGCGGGGGCGGGGGCGCCTACCCCCGCCTGTCGCGCAACTGCCCGTGTTCGAAGATCGCCACCACGATCAGGGACAGGATCAGCGGCAGGATGAAATAGAACAGCCGGAAGACGATCAGCGCCGCCAGAACCTCCTCCGGCTCGAATTCCGGCAGCGCGGTCAGCACCGCAAGCTCGAACACACCAAGCCCCCCGGGCGCATGCGACAAAAGCGCCAGCGCGAAGGCCACGACGAAGACCCCCATCACCACCAGATAGCCGGGATTTCCGGCATCGGGCAAAGCGAAATAAAGGATCCCCGCGGCGAACAGCAATTCGACCGGCGCGACGGTGATCTGCTGCAAGGCCACCGGCAGGCGCGGGTAAGAGACGGTGAAGCTGCGGATCCGCAGGGGCCGCAGCCCAAGCGCGCTGCCCAGCAGATAAAGCCCGATCAGCACCAGGAGCCCGAAGGCCAGCCAGCGCACCAGAACCGGCGACAGCGCCTCGGCGAAGCGGTCCTCCAGCCCCGGGCTGAACAGAAAGGCCACGCCCAGAAGGATCATCACCCCCAGCGAGAAGGTGAAGGAGCAGAAGGTGACCAGGATCCCGACCTCGGCCCCGCTCAGCCCCTTGGAGCTATAGGCGCGATAGCGGATCACCGCCCCGGTGAAGGCCGAGGCGCCGATATTGTGGGCCAAAGCGTAGGTGGTCAGCGAACACAGCGCGACGAAGACGAAATTCAGCCGCTTTTCCAGGTGATTCAGCGCGATCTGGTCGTAAAGCGCCAGGGTGAAGTAGCAGCCGATGGTGCAAAGCGCGATCAGCCCCCAGTGCCAGGCCTGAAGCGCGCCGATCCCGGCCCAAAGCTCGGCCCGGGAAATGCCGCGCAATTCGCGCGCCAGCAGCCAGAACGAGATCACGATCGCCAGCGCGCCGATCACCGGCCAGATGAAACGTTTCCAGGATTTCGGCGCCTGCTCGATCCGGGCCATGGTTTTCGCCCCCCTCTTTTTGTTACCCCCCAGAGGAAAGGCTTTCTGCCGCACAGGCAAGAACCCACGGGCATTTTTTTGCCCGAAGGCGGCGGCCGTCGCGCGATTGTGCAGGGCGCGGGGGCCCTTTAGGCGCACCCCCATGCAGGCCACGCGCCCATGCGGTCGTGCCGCCCCTTGCGCCAAACGCGCCCTGCGCCCAGGGGGCTCAGCGTTGCAGGGATTCGAGATATTCCGAGACCTGCACCAGCCGCAGCGGCGTCGGCGTCGCGATCCCGTCGCCGCCGTCATAGGGCACCAGATCGGAATCGAGGAGCGCCGAGAACTGGGGCATGACCGCCTCGCCATGGCCGGTTCCCTCGGCGTAGCCCCAGATCTTGGCCATGACCGCCGTCTTCGGGAACGTGCCGCCGTTGCGCGCGCTCAGCCGGGTCAGATCGGCGGGCCTCGCGATCAGATCGGTCGCAAGCGTGCCGTCCCCCGCCCCCGAGGCGCCATGGCAGGCGGCGCAGAAGGTGGCGTAATCGGCGCGCCCGGTCGGGCGGTCGCGTTCGGGCAGGCAGGCGGCCAGAAGCAGCGGCAAAGCCGCGATCCAGATGCGCATGTTTTCCTCCGGGGCTGTCTTGGGGCTGCGTGGGACAGGCCCGGGCCTATCAGACCACGCGCCCCGCTTCCAGCCGCACGATCCGGTCCATCCGCGCCGCGAGATCAAGGTTGTGGGTGGCGATCAGCGCCGCCATCCCCGTCTCGCGCACCAGATCGACCAAAGCGGCGAAGACGCGGTCCGAGGTGGCGGGATCGAGGTTCCCGGTCGGCTCGTCGGCCAGCAGGAGGCGCGGGCCGTTGGCCAGCGCCCGGCAGAAGGCGACCCGCTGCTGCTCGCCCCCGGAAAGGGCGGCGGGACGATGATCTTCGCGCGCGCCCACGCCCACGCGCTCAAGCAGCATCCGCGCCCGCGCCTCGGCCGCGCGCCGGGGCACGGCATTGGCAAGCTGCGGGATCACCACATTCTCCAGCGCCGAGAATTCGGGCAGCAGGTGGTGGAACTGGTAGATGAAGCCGACCTCGCCGCGCCGCACCTCGGTCCGGGCGCGGTCCGAGAGCCCCGCCATCTCGCGCCCGCCCAGGACCACCCGGCCCCGGTCGGGGGTGTCGAGCAGCCCCGCGATGTGCAAGAGCGTGGATTTCCCCGCGCCCGAGGGCGCGACCAGCGCCACCACCTCGCCCGGCGCCACGGAAAGCGAGGCGCCGCGCAGCACCTCGACCGCATTGGGGCGGCCGGGGTTGTAGCCCTTCTCGATACCGTCGAGCAAAAGCGCGTCACTCATAGCGCAGGGCCTCCACCGGGTTCATGCGGGCGGCGCGGCGGGCGGGGAAGATCGTCACCACGAAGGACAGCCCCAGCGAAAGCCCCACCGCCGACAGCACGTCGCCCGGCTGCAATCGCGCGGGCAGGCTGTAGATGCCGCGAATGGAAGGGTCCCAGACCTCGGCCCCGTTGATCCAGTTCACCAGGCTCATGATCTGGTCGATGTTCAGCGCGAAGAGCACCCCCAGCACCACACCCGCCACCGTGCCGATCACGCCGGTGAAGGCGCCGCAGATGAAGAAGACCCGCAGCACCGCGCCCTCGGTCAGGCCCATGGTGCGCAGGATGCCGATGTCGCGCCCCTTGTTCTTCACCAGCATGATCAGCCCCGAGACGATGTTCAGCGATGCGATCAGCACCAGGATCGACAGGATGACGAACATCACGTTGTCCTCGATATCCAGCGCCCGCAGGAAGGATCCCGCGCTGTCCTGCCAGGTCCAGAGCAGCGCATCCGGCCCGGCGGCGTTCAAAAGCGGCAGGCCGTAGCGGGCGACCTCTTCGGGGTCGGTGACCGAGACCTCGATCTCGTCGGCGAAACCCTCGCGGTTGAAGAAGCTCTGCGCCTCATCGAAGGGCAGGTAGACCCGGGTCTTGTCGATGTCGTAGCGGCCGGAGGAGAAGATATAGACCACCTCATAGGCATTCTGCCGCGCGCTGGTGCCCATGGCGGTGCGCACCCCGGTGGGCGAGATCACCCGCACCCGGTCCCCCACCGAAAGGCCGAGGTCGCGCGCGATGCCAAGGCCAATCGCGATGCCGCGCGGGAAATCGGCGATCTCGCCGCGCGCGGCGATGCCCTCGCCCACCCGGGGGATCGAGGCCAGATCCTCGGGGTGGATGCCATGCACCTCGGCCCCGGCGCCGCGGTCGCCGTCGCTGAGGAACACCTGGCCCTTCACCAGCGGCGCCGCGCGGGTCACGCCCTGGATTTCAAGGATGCGCGCGCGCACCGCCTCGAAATCGGCAAAGCCGCGGATGCGCTGGCCGCTCTCGTCGATGCGGTCGGTGGTATAGACCGAGACATGGCCGTTGGCGCCGGTGATCGTGCCGACGAATTCGTCGCGAAAGCCCGCGCGCACGGCAAGCGTGACGATCAGGGCGAAAACCGCCAGGGTGATGCCGATCAGGCTGATCCAGGTCATGGTGCTGACCCCGCCCTCGGCGCGGCGGGCGCGCAGATAGCGCCAGGCGATCATCCATTCGAAGGCGGAGAAGGGTCGAGTCGTTGCGGCCATCTGCCCGGGCTTTCCGATTTTTGGCGAAACTGGCCCGGGCGGCGGGAAAGGTCAAGGAAGCGCGCCCTGCGGCGGCGAGGGGCCGCGTGCGGGTCGCCGCCGCCCCGGCCTGGCGAAGCGCGGTCGAGCGGTGCCCTCAGAGCCTCATCCCCTTCCCCCGGGCGCGCCCGGCCCTCCCGCCGGAACCGGCTCAGGCCGCGACCGAAACCGCGATGGCCGCGAAATGCAGCCCGGCCGCGATGGCCACGAAAAGATGCCAGATCGCATTCTGGAACCGCAGCCGCTCCCACAGATGGAAGGCCACGCCCAGGACATAGGTCAGGCCGCCCGCCACCAGCAGCCACAGCGAAACCGCCGGAAGCGCCGCCGAGACCGGCACCACCGCCACCGCCCCCACCCAGCCCAAGAGGATATAGGCCAGGATCGACAGCCGGTCGTAGCGCCCCGGCAGCGCCACCTTGACCAGGATCCCGACCAGCGCCCCCAGCCAGACCACGCCGCCGATCGCCCAGGCCCAGGCCGGGCTTTCCAGATGCACCAGCACCGCCGTATAGGTGCCCGCGATCATCACATAGATCATCGAATGGTCGAACCGCCGCAGCAGCCATTTCACCGCAGAGGGCGGCGCCATGTTATAGGCCAGCGAAAAGCCGAACATCAGGAAGAAGCCCGCGGCATAGACGGTCAGCGCCGCGAAGACGCCGAGGCCGGAATGGTTCAGCGCATGCGACAGCAGCAGCGGAAAGGCGATCATCCCGGCCAGAAGCGCCAGCGCATGGACGATGCCGTCGGCCAGGATCTCTCCGGTCGAGGGCAGGCGCTTGAGGATGCGGTAATGGTGTTCTGGCAGAGTCATGGCGTCATCTTGCTGGAAAAAGGTCAAGAAAGCATGACCCGACCCGCGTTTGCGGGCAATCCCGCGCTCAAGATGACGTGAGGTCAGGCGAAACGCCGGAACGGCAGGCGCAACAGCCCCCAAAGCGCGGCCAGAAGCCCGCCGCCGCCCACAAAGCCCACCCCCGCCGCCGTCACCCCGTCAAGCGTGGCCGGAACCGCCGGGCGGTAGTCCTGCCAGGTCGCCGAAAGCGTCTCGGCATCCCCCAGCCGCTGCGGCATCGTCATGCGCTGAAGCGGCGAGGCCTCGCGCAGGGCCATGAGATTGTCGGAAAGCCGGGCATGGCGCAGGAAGCTGCGGCGCAGGTCGCGCTGCCGGTCCTCCAGGAACGGGGTGCCGGTCAGTTGGGCCAGCGCCGCCTCCCGCGTCAGCCCGTTGCGCGCGGCCGAGGCGTCGAAGTCGCGCACCACCTCGCCCAGGGCATCGACCTGCCCCGCCAGGCGTTGCAGATATTGCTGCGAGAATTCGGGAAACTGCGACAAGCCCACGCCCCCCGCAAGCGATCCGGCCAGAACGAGGATCCGACCGAAGGCCACGTCAGGGATGCTCCGCATAGATCGCGGCGATCCGCTCGACCGCGGCCTCGGGGCTCAGTTCCTCGCTTGCGCCGGTGCGGCGCGAGGTCAGCTCCACCACGCCATTGGCCAGGCCGCGCGGGCCCACGGTGATGCGCCAGGGCAGGCCGATCAGGTCCATGGTGGCGAATTTCGCCCCCGCCCGTTCGTCGCGGTCGTCGTAAAGCGGCTCCAGCCCCCGGGCCAGCAGCGCCTTTTCCAGCGCCGCGCAGGCCGCATCCGCCGCCCCGTCGCCCTGTTTGAGGTTGACGATCCCCACCGGGAAGGGCGTCACGCCCTCGGGCCAGATGATGCCCTTGTCGTCGTGGCTGGCCTCGATGATCGCGCCCAGAAGGCGCGAGACGCCGATGCCGTGGCTGCCCATCTCGACCGGCACGCGACTGCCGTCGCGGGTGACCACGGTCGCGCCCATGGCGTCGGAATATTTGGTGCCGAAGTAGAAGATCTGCCCCACCTCGATGCCGCGCCCGACCTTGCGATGCGCCTCGGGCACCGTCTCGAACAGTGCCGGATCATGGGTTTCGTCGGTGCGGGCGTAGAGCGTGGTGAACTCCCCGCAGATGCCCTCGACCTGCGCACGGTCGTCGTAATCCACCGCGCGCGCGCCCAGTTTCAGCCCGGTCACCCGGTCGTCGTAGAAGACCTCGCTCTCGCCGGTATTGGCCAGCACCAGGAATTCATGGGTGTTGTCACCGCCGATCGGGCCCGAGGCCGCGCGCATCGGGATCGCGGTCAGGCCCATCCGCTCATAGGTGCGCAGGTAGCTGACCATATGGCGGTTGTAGGCATGCAGCGCAGAGTCGCGGTCGACGTCGAAATTGTAGCCGTCCTTCATCAGGAACTCGCGCCCGCGCATCACGCCGAAGCGCGGCCGCAGCTCGTCGCGGAATTTCCACTGGATGTGGTAGAGCGTCAGCGGCAGGTCCTTGTAGCTGCTGACATGGCTGCGGAAGATGTCAGTGATCATCTCCTCGTTGGTCGGGCCGTAGAGCATGTCGCGCTCGTGCCGGTCCTTGATGCGCAGCATTTCCTGGCCGTAATCGTCGTAGCGGCCGGATTCGCGCCACAGATCGGCGGGTTGCAGCGTCGGCATCAAGAGCGGGATATGGCCCGCGCGCACCTGTTCCTCATGCACGATCTGCTCGATCCGGCGCAGGACCCGCAGGCCCAGGGGCAGCCAGGAATAGATCCCGGCGGCCTGCTGCTTGATCATGCCCGCGCGCAGCATGTAGCGGTGCGAGACGATCTGCGCCTCGGCCGGGTTTTCCTTCAGGACAGGCAGGAAGTAGCGCGACAGACGCATCATTGGCCTCATGGGAAACGGTTGCGCCGTTCCTAGCCGGTTCGGGCGGGATCGGCAACATTCCCGTCCGAGGGTCGGCGCACCGGCCTGCGCTTCGATCTGGGCCTCAGGCCGGGGGCGGTCGTGAACCAAGGATTAACTAATTCCTGCAAGACTGGCGGGATGAACGCCCTGCCCGCCGCCCTTCTTATGCTTCTGCTGGCCGCCTGCGGGGCGCAGCCCGCGCCGCATATGTCCGGCGCCGAGCGGTTCGAGGCGCGGCGCGACGGGCGCGACTATGTGCTGTTCCTGAAGGACAACAGGGTCGAGATCATCCGTCTCGGCCATGCAAAACCGGGGGAGCACCAGCAGATCCGCGCGACGATGATCGCGCTGATCCCGGAGCTGACCGGCTGTCGGCTGCGCGAGGCCTGGTTGCAGGGCGACAGCGGAGAGATGCGGGGCCGGGTCTTTTGCCCGCGCGCACCGCCGCCGTCCAGGATGGCGCCCCGGACAATACCCAAGACAGCGGCCGCGGGCAGAGGCGCGCGGCGACGGCGCAGCCCGGACGCATCCTCGGATTCGGACGCGGCCGGTTCGGACATGGCGGAACCAGGGTGACCGGCCCTGGATCTGTCGGCTCCGGCATGGCGAATCCGGGATCGGGGCATGCGGGGCTGGCGGATACCGAAGTTGCCCCCCCTTCCTGGCCGGGACCATCCGGGCCCGCCCCCCCTGGGCCCGTCCCCCCTGGGCCCGCTCCGGCCTGCCCCCCTGTCCCGGTTCACCGTCCTGTGGTCCGCCGTCCTGTTCCGGCTTGGCGCCTCAGCCCACGCGGACGGCGAAGGCCAGACAGCGCCCGCCGGAAGAGGACAAACCGCTCAGCCCGGCGGATCGGAGCGGTCGTCTTTCGGCCCGGCCTCACCCCCGGCGCCGCGGCTTCCGGTTCCGGCCTTCGGCCCCAGCAACCTGATCCCGGCATAGAGGCCGATCCCGATGAAAGCCGCGCCCCACCAGGGCGCGCCGAACCAGATCTCGACCCCGCCCCAGCCCAGCGGGAACAAGACCGTCAGCCAGCGCGCAACCGGAGAACGGAAGAATGGATCGTCAGGGTCGAGGAACTTCATCGCTCCGGTCATCCTTTCAGAACAGGGGGTTGGAAGACAGTATCCGGGCCCGAACCGCAGGACCGCAGGACCGCAGGACCGCAGGACCGCAGGACCGCAGGACCGCAGGACCGCAGGACCGCAGGACCGACAGACTGGCGAGCATCCCTCCCCGAGGCAAGAGGCCGTCCGGCAAAGGCGGTCTGGCTAGGTTCTCCGGGCGACTGTTCGGCGGCTATCCAATGTTCGGCGGCTATCCAAGATCTGTCATCGGGCTTTCCCAAAGCGCCATCCGAGAGCTAATCTGGGACGATCCGGAGGGGCCGCTCAACGAACCACCCCGACGGCTTTGCGGAAGATCGCCGGATTTCTCCCCCGGATCATAGCCTCAAACGCAGCGAACCCGCAGCCGCAAATGCGCCTGTCTCGCTACGAGGCTGATCCGGTGAAGGCTGATCCCAGGCAGACCGATCCGATGTCCGAGGCGGATCGTCTGAAATCACCGCTCCAGATATCCCCGACCCACCGGAAACGCCCCGATCGGCGATATCGGCCACCTCGCTGTCCGCACCCTCCCCATCAGCTTGCCTATCACGCCCCCCCCCGCCCTGTGCCTGCTTCGCAGTCTGCTTTCTTGCTATCCGCCCCCGCCACAGTATCCCCGCACTCTGCCTCTTCGCCCGGCGCTCGCCTCGCTGGTCACGTCCTCCCCATCCGCCTACCCGCCAAGCGCCCTCCCCCAAACCTCCCCTCGCCCGGCCCCTGCCTCGCTAGCCGCATTCTCCCCATCCGCCTGCCCGCCAAGCGTCTTCCCGCCCTGCGCTTCCGCATCCTCCGCCTTCTCGCTGTCCATCTCCAGGCCATCCGCCTCAAAGGGGATCCCTGCCGACGTCCATCGCAATTTCCAAAGTCCTATCGCAGACGAATGTCGCGCAATCCCCCTCCGCGTCGACCAAAAGGCCGAAGGCCAACTCCCTCGCGGGATTTCGAAATCCAGTCACGATCCCCCACCCGCCGATTTCCGCATCGGACGCAGCAGGCCGTTTCCCACATTCCTCGGAGCCGCAAACCTGCCGCTGCGACGGTCTCCTCCCCAGGGGCGCCACCCGCTCCTTCGCCCCTGCCCGCACCTTACGACCAGCAGGCTCCGCGACGGCAACGGCCCGCAGATGGGCGAGGGTGGCCGGGAAATGCTCTACCTCGTTGCTGTCGATGGCAATGGCCCGAAACGAGGGTGTCTCAACCTCTGTGTATCCGCTCGTACCCATACCGCTTCAGATACATTAGTCAGGCATCCCCCCTGCAGGCACTATAGCCAGCCGACTACGGGGGTCAGCCGATTGCCGACCGCAACCCATTTGCGAACTGCGTGGGCGCTCATCTAGAAGTTGCGAGCGGCGGGGTAAATCAGCTTCGTGGAGGCCTCCTCGGTCGGGAACGAGCTCTTGGTTTTCAAGATCTTCCCCAGCATCCGGTTCGGCGAGCCAACGGCATTCGTCGTATAGATCATCTTCTGGGCACCTGCACCGAAGGCAAAAAGCGCAACCCCCACAATCGGAACAAAATCAATAAAAATCAATATTTTACATACATCTCCCTTATCTTGTCGTGGAGACGGCCATGCCGGACGAGAGCGTATCGAGCGAGATCCTGTCCGGGGGATTGCCCTCCCAACGACGGCCCGCTACCGGCCTGACGAGATCAAGGCTCCGGCCCGCCGGGCGCATGGGTGTCGGCAGCAGGATCGTCGATGTCGCCCACGAGATCGGCAGGAGCGAATCCCTCGTTGCCAAATGGTTCAGGCTGGAATGCCGAAGAGACCAGAACTGGGCTTCATGGAGCCGACCCTTCCAGGCGACAGCACTGGCCCGCCGACCGCGACCGCCGTCGGCACGACCGATCTGCGTATCAGAATTGGGGACACGGAGATCGCGGTCCCGCCCGGCGCCCCCGCCACGCATCTGGCCGAGGTGTTGCGCGCTGTGAGGGCTTCGCAATAATCTTGCCGCCCGCCAGCTTCCGCATCTTCCTCGCCGCCGAGCCGATCGACTTCCGCAAGGGTATGGACGGGTTGGCAGCCCATGTCGCCAGTCACTTCGACCTCGCCCCCTTCGACCGCGCGATCTACGTCTTGCGGTCGCGCAGCGCCGACAAGCTGAAACCCTGGTCCGGGACGGCACCGGCCCGGTGCCGACCATGAAGCGGATGGAGCGCAAGCGCCTCACCTGACCGAAGCCGCGGGAAGGGCCAGTGGCCCTGACGCCGGTGCAGATGAAAACGCTGTTCAAGGGCATCGCCTGGCGGGCAATCGTGCCTGCGCGGCAGCACTGGCCCTCCTTCCCCTCGGGGGCCCGCCCACCTGCCCGAACCCATCGCCCTGCGGCCCCCGCCATGGGTCGCCCCCTGTTTTCCCTTGAAAGGTCAATCCTGTCCGATCCCGGATCTTCCCCTGCCCAGGCCTATGCAAATGAGGTGCTGCACCGCCTGCCTGGTCCCTGTCGCAAAAGTCCGATCGCTACGCCGCCTATTCCCGCGACGTTGTCCCCGTCGCCCCGGATGCCGAACCGGCCGGGGAAGCAGAGCCGACGGGTGAACCGCCCCCGGCGGCAGAGGCAAAGGCGCGGACCGGCGCCAAAGGTTACGACATCGACTTCGGTGAGCCTCAGCGGGACAAGGATGCTGATCGGCCCAAGCCTACCCCCGTGCGGGTCTCGCTCGCGCTGCGGCTTGCCTCGGCCTTCCTAGCCGGGAGGCCTTCCTGCGCTGTCTCGGACCCGGCGTGACCACGGTCCTCGGCGGCGCGGCATTCGGGACGCCGGGGCCGCAGGTTCGAGACCTGCCACTCCAAACCATTTTCGCGAACAGTCGGGCCAGAGGGAAATCAGAATCCGGCCTTCGGACCCGCCGAAGGCCCGCAACCTGGTCGCGGCCACGGCGCTGACGCGATAGCGTCGTCGCGACTTATGGGAACCAGTCCGGGCGGCAGTTCGAAGGGCCAATACCGATAAGGGCATCGCGCGGGAACGGTGCCGCGGCGGCGAGCTTGTCGGTGATGCTGGTTATCGGGCTCTGCCTTTCCGTCTCGATGCGGCTGGCTTTGCGCCGATCAGATCGGCCGCGCGGAACAAAGCGAAGCCAGCACCATATTGTCGGTCGCGGCGCAGGGCATGCAGGCATTCGCATCCCCTTTGCCGGAACTCGGGGCAATTGGCCGACGCAAAGGCTCTGGCACATCCGCCACCCGCTGCTATGACAGGATCCGAAAAGCGCCATGTCGCGCCATGTGGGGCCCCGCCCCCGGATCACCGGAATGAAGCAGACCGCCCCCGACACACCCTTCCTTGCCCGCCCGCTGCGCGCGCCGATCCTGAGCTGCTATTTCCCGCTGGGAGATCCGGCCGTGCCGGTCGCGCTGCTGGATGTCTATGCGGATGCGGGGGTGGATGTGATCGAAATCGGCCTTGCCTCGGCCAATCCCGCCCTGGACGGGGCCGAGGTGCGGGCGTCGATGGCGCGGGCGGATCGTGGGCGGGCACGCGCGGATCTGGACCTCGTGCTGACCCGGCTGGCCCTTCATGCCACACCACCCGCCGCGCTTTTGATGAGCTATGACGATCCCGATCATCCAGGCCGCCGAGATCCGGCCTTTTGGGCCGGGCTGCAATCGGCGCTGGTCGTCGCCACCGCGCAAAGCCGCAGCTTGCCAGAGATCGAAGCGACAGCGCAGCGCGCCGGTCTGCCGCTTTCCGCCTTCGTGCCGCTGCCGGTCAGCCCCGCCGGGCGGAAGGCGGCGCAAGCGGCGGGCTATTACGTGATGCTCCAGGCGGTCGAAGGCGTTACCGGCACGCGCAGCGGCATCGATCCGGGGAATGCCGCCCGCATCGCCGATCTGCGCGCAAGCGGCGTCACCGCGCCGATCCTGCCCGGTTTCGGTATCGGCACCGGCGATCAGGCGCGCGAGATGCGCGCGATGGGGGCAGACGGGGTTGTTGTCGGCTCGGCGGTCTTGCGGGCGGCGCTGGACGGGCCGAAAGTGCTGGCCCGGGTTCTGACCGAGCTAAGGAGTGGCCTTGATGGCTGACAGCATGCCACGAAAGCCGGTGTTCATCGGCTTTGACATTGGCACCACCCAGGTGAAGGGCGGCCTTTTCGACCAGACCGGACAGGTTCTGGCCAGCTTCAGCCGTCCCTATCCGACCCATCGCCCGGGCCCCGGCCTGGTTGAACAGGATCCCGAAGACTGGATGCGCGGCCTGCGCGAGGGCCTGGAGGAACTGACCGCAGCCATCGAGCCATCGCGCATCGCCGCGCTTGGCCTTTGCAGCCAAGTGAACACCGATGTCTTCGTCGATGATCTGGGCCGCCCGCTGATGCCCGCAATCGTCTGGCAGGACCTGCGGTCCCAGGCCGAAGCGGCAGAGCTGGTCGCTGGTTTCACCGCCCAGGACCGCGCCGAGTGGTGGGGCGAGGGGATGGACGTGCCGGTCGGCCCCAGCCATGTTCTGCCCAAGATGCTGTGGTTGTCGCGCCACCACCCCGGGCTTTGGGCCCGCTGCGCCCATGTGCTGACGCCCAAGGACTACTGCTTGTTCCATCTGACCGGCCGCGCGCTGGCCGATCCGATCGCCGCCTGGGGACAGGTCGGCGCGGACCACCGCTATGTCGCGGGGATGCTGGCGCGGGTTCCGGGCGCGGCGCAGCGGCTGCCGCCCCTGCAAGCGATGACTCAGACCGTGGGGACCACGCTGATCGCCGGGCATGAGGTTCCCGTGGTCGCCGGGACAATGGACGCCTGGGGCAATCTCTTCGGCTGCGGGGTCTTCCGTCCCGGCCAGGGTATGTACATGAGCGGCACGAGCGAGATCCTCGCCATTGCCGGGGATCGCCGCACCACCGCCCCCGGTGTCGTGACCTTCCCGACCGTCGAGAAGATGGTGGTCCATGCCGGGCCCACCCAAAGCGGCGCCGATTGCCTGCGCTGGTGGGCGAATATCGCGAATATCGCCCCGCTTGACGTGCCGCGCCTTGCCGCACAGGCCGACCGTCGCGGCAACCCCGTGCTGTTCTTGCCGCATCTGGAAGGCGAGCGCGCGCCGCTATGGGACAGCGAGACCCGCGGCGCCTTCATCGGGCTGGACAGCCGCTCCGGCCCGGCAGAGGCCGCGCTTGCGGTGCTGGAGGGGGTGGCGCTGTCGTCGCGCCTGCTGCTGGACGCGCTGAAACAGGCCGCCGGCTTTACGCCCCGGCATCTGCTCTATGGCGGTGGCGGATCGCAATCCGATCTCTGGAGCCAGATCCGCGCCGATTGTCTGGGTATTCCCCTGCACCGTCTGGCCCATGCCGATATCGGCTGCCTTGGCGCGGCGATCATGGCCGCGGTAGGTGTGGGCCGCTATGCCCATATGGCCGATGCCGTGCCCGCCATGACCAATATCGAACGGGTCTTCACCCCGGATCCGACCATGCGGCCGCGCTATGACCGGATGTTCGCGGCCTATGGCCAGGCCATTGACGCGCTGCACCCGATGCGCGCCATGATGGCGGCACCCGTCTGACCACCTCCGCACCTTGACCCAGACCAGCCAGACCAGAACAACAAGACAGGAAGGAACCAAGATGAAACGACTTGCGCTTTTGCCGCTTGCCGCCCTTCTGGCCGCCACGCCGGGCATGGCGACGGAAATCACGATCCTGACGCCCTATATCAGCTCGATCCCGACGAATGAGATGGCGCAGTCCTTCAAGGCCGAGGGCGACAAGCGCGGCTGGTCCACGACGATCATCGATACCCGCAACGACTTTGGCCAACTGGCCTCGCGCATCGAGGATACGGTCAATGCCAGGCCCGACGCCATCGTGCTGATTTCGGTCGACCATGCCGCCGTGGGCGATCAGGTCAAGCTGGCGCATGAAGCGGGCATCCCTGTCATCTCGCTTGATGGCACGGCGGGAGAGGATGTGACGGTGAACGTCACCTCGAACAACTTCGATCTTGGCGTTGCGCTGTCGGAAAATCTGATCCGCGAACTTGGCGGCAAGGGCAAGATCGTCAAGTTCTTCCACTCGGCCCACCCGGGCGTGCATCAGCGCGAACTGGGCCTGGACGAGGTGCTGAAGAACTACCCCGATGTCGAGATCGTGGCCGAACATTACGTCAAGGTGCCGGGTCCGATCGATGACAGCCGCATCGCGATGGAAAACATCCTGCGTCAATATGGCGATGACATCGACGGCGTTTGGGCCGCCTTCGACGATCCGGGAATCGGCGCCGAACTCGCCGCCGAATCCGAACGCCCCGATGCCAAGTTCATCATCATGGGCATCGACGGCAACGAGCAGGCCGTGCAGATGATCAAGGATTGCACGCATTTCAAATCGACCCTGCGGCAGGACTTCCCCAGGATGGCCGGCATCGGGGCCGAGGAACTGGCCAAAGTGCTGGACGGCGGCACGGTGTCCGAGCCTGAAGTCTATGTCCCTGCGGTGGAAATCACCGCCGAGACGCTTGGCGTCACCTGCGGCTGACCCCTCGTGCTGACGGTCCGCAGCCTTCACAAGCGGTTCGATGGCACGCGCGCGCTGGACGGCGTCGACCTGACGGTCGGCGCCGGTTCCGTCCATGGTCTTCTGGGCGAGAATGGCGCGGGCAAATCGACGCTGATCAAGTCCCTTGCCGGGCTGGTCACGCCCGATTCCGGCGCGATCGCGCTGGACGGGGCAGAGGTGCGGATCGGATCGGTGCGTGAAGCAGAGGCCCTGGGCCTGCGGTTCATTCATCAAGAGCTCTCGCTTGTGCCGCATTTCGATGTGGTCGAGAATTGCTTTGTCGGCCGCCCCTATCCCCGGCGCGGTCCCTTCGTCGACCGTGCCGCCATGCGCGCGCTGGTGCAGGATGCGGCCGGGCGGATCGCGCCGGACCTGCCGCTGAACCGCCCGGTTGGCCGCATGACCACCGGGCAGAAGCAGATGGTGGAGATCATCCGCGCCCTGATGACCCGGGGGGCGCGGCTGATCGTGATGGACGAGCCCACCGCCTCGCTGTCTTCGGCCGAGGCGCAGCGGCTTCATGCGGCGGTGCGGCGGCTGGCCGAGGAGGGGGTTGCCGTCGTCTTCATCTCGCACCGTCTGGATGAGGTGCTGGAGATCTGCGACAGCTTTACCGTCTTGCGCAATGGGCGCACGACCGGCCAAGGCGCCATTGCCGATGTCACCCGCGCCGATCTGATCCGCCTGATGACCGGCACCGACCACCCCGAGGCGCGGCGCCAGGCCGCCCGCCCCGTCGGCGCATCCGTTCTGAAGGTCGCCGATCTGCCCTTCGGCCCCCCGGGCGCGCGCCTGTCGCTTGAGCTGCGCGAGGGTGAGATCCTTGGCCTTTACGGTCTGATCGGGGCGGGGCGCAGTTCGTTGTTGAAGCAGATCTGGGGGGGACGGCCCCACGGCGGCGGCATGGTCACCCTTGACGGCAAGGTGATGCCGCCTGGCCGGATCGGGGCCCGCATCGCCGCAGGGGCTGCCCTTGTGCCCGAAGATCGGCGGGCCGAGGGGCTTATCACCACCCGCCCGATTGCGGAAAACCTTGCGATCACGGACCTTTCCGCCGTGCGGCACTTGCCCCGCCTGCCACTCGTCAGCACCCGCGCCCTTGCCACGCGGGCGGAAGCGATCCGCGCGAAGCTGTCGATCCGGCTGGGCCGGGTCTGGGATGGCCCGCTCACCCTTTCGGGGGGCAATCAGCAAAAGCTGCTGTTCGGGCGCTGGTTCGGCCATCCGGTGCGGCTCTTGCTGCTGGATGAGCCCTCTCGCGGCGTGGATATCGGCGCCAAGGCCGAGATCCACGCCATCGCCCGCCGCATGGCCGATGAAGGCGCCGCCGTCCTGATGGTCACCAGCGACATGGATGAACTTCTGTCGCTGTCAGACCGCGTCATGGTCATGGCGGGCGGCCAGATCACCGCGCGGCTGGACGGCCCGGCCATCACCCCCGCCGCCGTCGTTGCCGCCGCCTTTGCTGCGGAAGCGGCGCCCATTCCCCCCAAGGAGCAGAACGCATGAGCCGCTTTCTGGCCAGATACGGCACCGCTCTGGCGCTGATCCTGATCATCGCAGCCTTTGCCATCGCCTCGCCCCGGGCCTTCGGCACGCCCGGCAACCTTATCAACATCACCCAACAGATGGCCCTTCTCGCCATCGTGGCCATTGGCGCGACCGTCGTCATGGCCGCGGGCGAGTTCGATCTGGCCACCGCCTCGCTGGTCTCCTTCGGCGGCATCCTGATGATGGTGCTCTTGGCCAAGGGGGTTTCCCCGGCGCTGGCCTGTCTGGCGGTTCTGGCGGTGGCGGCGCTTTTCGGTGCGCTGTCCGGCTATGTCGTGGCGCGGTTTCAGGTGCTGTCCTTCATCGCCACGCTGGCGGTCGGCACCATCGTCGGCGGGTTGACGTTCTGGCTGTCGGACGGGGCCACCCTGATGGGCGGCCTGCCCCCGGACCTGCGCGATCTGGCGCGCGGCACCACGCTGGGGCTACCCACGCAGACATGGTGGATGATCGGTGTCGCCGTGGTGATATGGCTGCTTCTGGACCGCATCGAATTTGGCCGCCGCCTTTACGCCATCGGCGGCAACAAAGAGGCCGCGCGGCTGGCCGGGGTGCGGATCGTGCCGAACACGATGGCGGCCTTTGCCCTGTCTGCGGTGCTGGCGGCGCTGGTTGGCATGCTGCTGACCGGGCGTATCGGCAGCGCAAATCCGACGGGCGGGGGCGGCTATCTGCTGACCGCCTATGCGGCCGTGTTTCTGGGGATGACCGCCTTTCGCGATGGCGAGGCGAATGTGCCGGGCACGCTGGTTGGCGCCGCGATCATCGCGGTGATCTCCAACGGGCTGACGATCCTTGGCGTCTCGACGTTTCTGCAAGACATCATCACCGGTGCGATCATCCTTGCCGCCGTGCTGCTCCGCCGGATAGGCAAGGCGGCGCGGGTCTAGACCCTGAGGGAGAACTCAGTTCGGCGCCATCTCGAAAATCGCCTCGACCTCAACCGTGATGTTGTTGGGCAGGGCAGGCAGCACCACATCGGTGCGGGCATGGCTGCCGGGAAACAGTCGGTCCAACACCTCGGAGCAGCCATCCATCACCTCATGCGCGGCGGTGAAATCGGCGGTGGCATTCACCATGCCGAACAGGCGCACCACCCGGCGCACCCGCAAAAGGCGCCCCGGCTCCAGCCCGATCAGCCCCAGAAGCGTGGCCGCCACCCGCCCCGCCCGGTGCCGCGCCTCTTCGGGCGAGACGTCCAAGCCCACCTTGCCGCGCATCGGCTGGCCGGTCTTATCCAGCGGAGCCTGACCCGACAGATAAAGGAGCCCGCCCGCCAAAGCGGTGGGAATGAAGTTGCCAATCGGCGCGGGCATAGGCGGCAGGGTCACATGGGCCTGCGCCAAAAGCGCCGCCTCGACCCGGCGAAATTCCGTTGGTGTCATATATTCGGCCCGCGTGTCCGACCGGCCAACCGGTCGACAAGCGCGATCTTCACGGCTTCGATATGGCTCCACATGGCGTCACGGGCGCTGTTACGTTCACCGCGCTCGATTGCATCAAGCAGGCGATGGTTGTCGCGCCCTTGATAAGAGAAGGCCCAAGGGCTGCGAAAGGCGTTGAAGACATGGGTCCGCCGCCGCAGATCGCGGATCATGTCAACCATCAGCGCATTTCCGGCGGCTTCGGCGATGGTGCCGTGCAAGAGATCATCCGCTTCCCAAATGTCGGTGGGGGTTGGCGCGGGATTGGCCTCGAGCTGCGCTTGCACCTGCCGGATCAGCGCCAGACGGTCGGCCGGGACCTCTCCGGCGGCCAGCCAGGCCGCCTCGCCCTCCAAAAGCTGGCGGATGTTCAGGATCTCGACAAAGGCCTCGGTCGAGAAGGGGCTGACGGTCACGCCGCGACCGGGTTGTTTATAGACCAGCCGTTCCGCCTCTAGCCGACCAAGCGCCTCCCGGACGGGGGTCCGCGAGGCATCAAGACGCTCGGCCATCTTGCGCTCCACGATGACATCGCCGGGGCGCAGCTCACCAGAGATCAGCAACTCGACCAGCATCTCGTAAACCGTTTCCGTCCGGTTCGGATGGTCCTGCAATGCGCCGTCGTCAATCTCTTCGGTGATCGCCATGCCCGAGAGCCTCCGCAACTTGGGGATTCGCTTCTTCTTAGAGCACGATTCCCCCCCATGGAAAGCCGCATGGAGACGTCAAACCCCGACAACCAATGGTCGGGGCCTATGCTTTGGTCATCTGGCATACCATTGGTGCACAAATTTAGGGCCGTTCGGGTTCAGACCTTGCCCCAGCGTTCCAAAAAGGTTGCGCCTTGTTGGGAAGGCTATGTAAAAAATTGGTATACCAACGGTGCGCAAATCGTTCTTGATCCAGGCACCGAACTGAAACCGGACAGATCTTTCCGGACGGAGACCCAAAATGCCGATCAAGCCATGGCGTGCGACCTGCATCCAGATGCAGAGCGAACGTGCCAGCCAGGCCCCGGACGATGCCGCCGCGCGCGAGGTGATCAAGCGCAATCAGGCCCGCCTTGTCGGCCTGATCGAAAAGGCACTGGCAAGCGACGAACGCCCCGATCTGGTTGTCTTTCCCGAATTCGGCATGTCCGGCCCGCCGCTTGGCATGCAGGTCGCCGACTGGATCGCGCGCGCCTGCGACAGGATCGACGGCTGGATCACCAAGCCCCTGCGCGATCTGGCCAAGCGCGAAGGCATCTACATCGCCGGCAATATGTTCGAAGCGCCCGAGGAATGGCCGGGCCGCTACTTCAACAGCTCTTTCATCATCGGGCCCGAAGGCACCGTGATCCTGAACTACCGTCGTGTGAACGTGGCGGCCTTCCCTTCGGTGCATGACTTCATGACCGATTACATGCGCGTCACGCCGATGGGCGATGTCTTCCCGGTCGTGGACACGCCGCTTGGCAAGCTGTGCGTCATCGCCTGCGGCGAGATCACCGTTCCCGAAGTGGCGCGCTGCATGATGCTCAACGGCGCCGAGGTGATCCTGCACCCGACCAACTCGCGCCATTCGGTGCTGCAAGAGGCGGCCAAGCTTGCCCGCGTCGGCGAGAACATGAGCTATATGATTTCCGCCAATGTGGCCGGCGCGATCGGCTTCTCGCCCGATGGCACCCACCGGGGCGGCCGCTCGCATATCATCGACCATATGGGCGGGACGCTCGCCTTCCGCGAGGAGGCCGATGAGACCACCTCCGTTTCCGCGCTGATCGACATCGAAAAGCTGCGCCGCGACCGCCGGGCCGATATCGGCCTTGCCAATCCGCATCTGCGGGCCCGCTACGAGATGTATGTGCCCTATTACGCGGCCGCGCGGTTCTATCCGCCCGACTACTACCTGAATGCGCCCATGACCCATGCCTCGCAATGCGAGGGGGCCGTGGCCATCGCCCGCGCCAATATGGAACGCGTCGGCGTTCTTCAACCGCTTGCCGTCGGCGCTGCCGAGCCGGTCTCGACCGTAGAACTCTAGGAGAGAGCCATGATTACAGCCGAAGAGAACCAGGATCTTTGCCGCGTCGGAAAGGGCACCCTGATGGGTGAGTTCTTCCGCCAGTTCTGGACCCCCGTCTGCCTGTCGTCCGAACTGAAGGCCGACGGCGATCCCGTCCGCCTGATGATTCTGGGCGAAAAGCTGATCGCCTTCCGTGACAGTGAAGGCCGCGTCGGCGTTCTGGACCACCGCTGCCCCCACCGCTGCGCCAGCCTGTTCTTTGGCCGCAACGAACTGGGCGGCATCCGCTGCGCCTACCACGGCTGGAAGTTCGACGTGACGGGCAAGTGCCTGGACCAGCCGAACCTGGAAGACAAGAACAAATACCCGGCCGGCACCCCCGCCATCGCCTACCGCACCACGGAATCCGGCGGCATCGTCTTCGCCTATTTCGGCGAACGCCAGGACAACCCCCCGGGCCTTCCGCAACTGGATGCCATCATCGGCGACCCCGATGACCGCAACATCGCCCTGACCCACCGTGACTGCAACTACATGCAGGCGCTGGAAGGCGACATCGACACCTCGCACCTTGGCTTCTTGCATGTGGGCGGCGTCGACGGCGACAAGCTGGATCTGTCGGACCCCGAGGTTTTCACCGTCAAGAACAAGGCCCCGAGGATCAACGTCACGACAACCACATTCGGCACGATGTATTCCGCGCAGCGCGACGCCTATGAAGGCCAGGAGCACCAGCGCTATGCCTGCTACATCTACCCGTTCTGGGTCACCTACCCCGGTGGCGGCGGCCTGGAAGTCGCGCAGACCGCGAACGCCTGGGTTCCGATCGACGACGATTCCACGATGATCTTCAACATCGACCTTTCGCGCGCCAGGGGGGGCGGCAAGAAGGGCCTGAAGTATCTGGACGGCACCCCTGTCGGCGGCCTCGCCCGCCCGCTGGAATACCTGCCGACCACCACCGACTGGAAGGGCCGCTGGCGTCCGGTCAAGGACCGCACCAACGATTACGGCATCGACCGCGAATGGCAGCGTTCGGGCGACAGCTACACCGGCGTCGTCGGCATCCCGCTGCAAGACCAGATGATCCAGGAATCGATGGGCGCCATTGTCGACCGGGAAATGGAACACCTCGCGGCCTCGGACCGCATGGTCATCTTGACGCGCCGCGTCATGCTGGATGCCGCCATGGACTGGCGCGACAACAAGAAGCTGCCCGAATTCGTCGATCACCCCGAATACGCCCAGGCGGCGCGCGGCGGCGACATCCTTGTGCCCAAGGGGACCGACTGGCTGGACGGCTACGAGGAAACCATGGCCAAGGCCAAGGGCTACAAGCCCAAGCTTACGGCAGCAGAATGACGGAACTGGTTGCTCCCGGAACCGGCGCTTCGGTGCCGGTCGCGCCCGCAGGCCCCTTGGGTCTGCGGGTTTCCGCCATTCGCTGGCTTGCCCCCACCATCCGCGAGATCGAGTTGAGCGCCCCGGACGGCGGCCCTCTGCCCGCCCCCTCGGCGGGTGCGCATATCGACCTTTCCCTGCCGGGCGACCTTTCGCGCAGCTACTCGCTGGTGAACGCCCCCGGAGACGACCGGCGCTATCTGGTCGCCGTGAACCGTGACGCCGCCTCGCGCGGAGGCTCCGCCCATATCTGCGAAACGATGCGCGTCGGCGACATGCTGCAGGTTTCGGCGCCGCTGAACACCTTCCCGATGGCGGATGCCGATCTGAGCGTCTTCTTCGCCGGCGGTATCGGCATCACGCCGGTTCTGTCGATGATCCGCGCCGCTGCGGCCAGGGGTCGGAACTGGGAGCTGCACTATGCCGTGCGCGACCGCGACTCGGGTGCCTATCTGCCCGAACTGGCGGCGCTGGCCGCTGCCACCGGCGGACTTGTCCATCTGCATGAGGACAAGGCCGCGGGCGGCGTGATGGACATTGCCCCACGCGTCGCCGCCGTGCCCGAGGGCGCGCATCTCTATTGCTGCGGTCCCGCGCCGATGATCGCCGCCTTCCTGAAGGCCACCGAGGGCCGTCCCGAAGCAACCCTCCATGTCGAGCACTTCTCGAACGACTTCGAGATCTCGGACAAGTCCTTCACCGTCGTGCTCAGGCGCAAAGGGATGGAGGTCACTGTCCCGGCGGGCAAGACGATCATCGATGCGCTGGTCGAGGCGGGCGTGCGGGTCAACTACTCCTGCCGCGAGGGCGTCTGCGGCACCTGCGAAACGCGGGTGATCGACGGCGTCCCCGACCATAAGGACAACGTATTGTCCGACCGTGAAAAGGCCTCGAACAAGGTCATCATGATCTGCTGTTCCAGCGCGAAATCCGACCGTCTGGTTCTGGATATATGATCGCCATCGGGCCCGGGGCGAGGTCTCCCCGGGCCCGATGCCGCCTCTCGGCGCGGATGGTGGCCTCTGGCGATGGCTCGATTTCTCCAGGACCTGCGCGCCATCTCCAGCCCCCTGCCCCGAGCGTGAAAAGAGCAGGCCGGTCGATCTGGGTTTCCGCCGTGGATTTGTCGCGCAGAATGCCGGTGAATCACGGCTAGTCAAGCAATTGGCGGCCAGACATCGGGACGCCCGCGCAGGCTGTCTTTCAGAAATCCGCCTCGCAGCTTTCGCTCTTCAATTTTCACCGCATACGATTCTGGCGGCGTCATATCCGCGCATTCCTGCACCGCTTCGGCATCACGAATTACTTCTCGACCATCGCAGATACACCCAGCCTCCTCGATTGCGCACAGTTTGGCTATCCATTGTGAAAAGGCCCCGCAGCGCCGCGGGGCCTTTTCCATTGGATTTTCGCCCAGGGGGCTAATGGCCGCCCTTGGCTCCATGGTCCTTTTTCCACGGCAGCGCCATGCGCTCGGCCCATTCGAGGAAAGCGAAGAAGGCGATCCCCAGAAGGGTGATGCAGATGATCGCGGCGAACTGGCGCGTGACGTTGAACGCAGCACCCGAAGCGACGATCACATAGCCCAGGCCCGCGCTGGAGCCAACGAATTCCGCCACGATCGCGCCGACGACAGAGGCGGCGGTCGCCATCTTCAGGCCCGCGAACAGCGAAGGCAGCGCGGCGGGCAGGCGGAATTTCCAAAATAGCTGCCACGGCGTCGCTCCCATCGAACGGGCGAGATGGATCATCTCGTCCGAGACCGACTTCAGACCCATCACCGTGTTGATCACGATGGGGAAGAAGGCCTGCAAAACCACGATCACGATCTTGGGCGCGATGCCGTAGCCGAACCAGGTCAGCAGAAGGGGCGCGATCGCAACCATCGGAACCGTCTGGCTGGAGACGATCAGCGGATAGGTCGCCCGTTCCAAGAACGGTGAATAGACGATAACGGTCGCCAGCGGCACACCCACCAAAATGGCGCAGATAAAGCCAAGGAAAACCTCCCACGCGGTGAACAACGTGTTGGGCCAAAGCCGGTGGCCGTAATTGACGAATTCCTGCGCAATCGCGCTAGGGGCGGGCAGCATGATCGGCGGCAGATCAAGGAGCCACACCGCGAGCTCCCACAGGATCAAGACAAGGACCAGCGTCCAGATAGCGGTCGGAACGGCAGCCAGCAGGCGCAGCACGGAAAAGCCCGTCCTGGTTGTTTCGATGCTCGGTTCGGTCATGGTTGCCATGTTCCTTATTCCTCCCGGAAGACGCCAAGGCCTTTGAAAATGTCCGTCAAGTCGCGGGCATATTCCGCGAAACGCGGATCCTCGCGCACAGCCAGACGCCGGGGGCGAGGCAGGTCGATATCGACGATCTTCTCAATTCGGCCGGGGCGCGGCGACATCACCACGACGCGGTCCGACAGGAAGATGGCTTCGCTGATCGAATGGGTGATGAACAGAACGGTCATGTCGTTGTCGCGACAGATCTTCATCAGGTCAATCTGCAGTTGGTCGCGTGTCATTGCATCCAGCGCGCCAAAGGGTTCATCCATCAGCATCAGCTTGGGCTTGTGCAGCAGCGCCCGGCAGATCGAGACCCGCTGCCGCATGCCGCCCGACAGCTCTTTCGGATAGGCATCCTCGAAATCCTGCAGCGAGACCATGCGCAGCAATTCGCGGGCTCGGGCCTTGGCCTGGGCCATGTTGTCGCCGCGGATCTCGGCCTGAATCATGATGTTCTGCAGCGCCGAACGCCATTCCAGCAAGACGTCGCGCTGGAATACGATCCCGACATCGGGGTTCGGGCCCTTGATCTTCTTGCCTTCGACGGTGATGGCTCCCGAGGACATCGGCAGCAGCCCCGAGATCAGCATCATCAGGGTGGACTTGCCACAGCCCGACGGGCCAAGGACCGAGACAAACTCGCCCCGGCGGATATCAAGGTCGATGTTTTGCAGCGCCTGCACACGGCCCTTGCGGCCCGAAAACACCTTGGTCACGTCCGAGACGGTGATGTGGCTGTTGGTCGTCAGGCTGTCGCCCCTGGGTATCGCATTCATCTGGCTGTCCGGCCCACGGGCCGCCCCCTGCTGGTTGGGCCGACGCCCCGCCTGGGGCGCCGGTTTCTGCATTCAGACCGACTTGATCGCGCCACCGTCAACGCGGATCACGCTGCCATTGACATAGCTTGCCGGGCCACCCGCCAAGAATGCGGCAACCGCGCCGAATTCCTCGGGGGCGCCATAGCGGCCTGCCGGGATCGTCGCGGCCGAGGCCTTGCGCACTTCCTCGACATCTTTCCCGCTGCGGTCCGAAACGCCCTTGTCGATGGCGCGCACGCGGTCGGTCTCGATCCGGCCCGGGGCGATGACATTTACGGTGACGCCATCGCCCGCAACCTCGCCCGCAAGGGTCTTCATGAAGCCAACCAGCGAAGAACGCAGCGCGTTCGAGATCGGCAAATGCGGGATCGGCTGCTGCACGCCCGACGAGGCAATGGTCAGGATGCGACCCCAGCCCTTTTCGCGCATGGCGGGCAAAAGCTGCAGCGTCAGGGCGACCAGCGGTGTTACCATCTGCGCATATTGCGCCTGCATCACGGCCGGATCGACAGCCGAGGGCATGCCCGTGGGCGGTCCGCCGGAATTGTTCACCAGAATATCGACATGACCCGCCCGGCGACGACCGCCTTCGGCCAAAACCGCAGCGGCCGCGGGGTCGGCCAGATCGGCAACCACCGTGTCGGCACGGCCCCGCCATTCGGCGGGCATCTCCGCAACCGCGGCGGCCAGGCGCCCGGCGTCACGTCCCGCAAGGGTGACCGTCGCACCCTCGGCCAAAAGCGCACGGGCAACGGCAAGGCCAAGCCCCCCGGTGGCGCCCAGAACCAGCGCGTGCCGTTCATTCAGATCAAGTTCCATACGAAGCTTTCCTTGACACGGCGTCGCGGGACCGGCCCGCGACGCCCCGCCTCATGAATGGCGGCCGCCCCCTGGCAACCCATGTCGGATCATTCGGTCGGCAGGTAATCGAAGCTGAAGATGTCTTCGGGCTTCAGGCCAGCAGGCATCGAGCCATATTCTTCCAGAAGCGAGATGGTCAGCGCGATATCTTCGACCGCCGGGACACCAAAGCCCTTACCGGCGGAGGCCGCGGTATGGCGGTAGTTATCCATCACGCTGATTTCCAGCGCGATCACGGCCGGGTCCAGATCGGGGCGGGCTTCCATGATGGCTTCCAGCGCATATTCCGGGTCGGCATCGACATCGGCCTTGGCCTTGGTGATGGCGGCGATGAAGCCCTTCATCACGTCGCCGTTTGCGGCCAGCCAATCCTTGCGCGCCGTCACGGTCGAGCCGGTCAGGTTCACCCCGTAATCGGCGAACAGCATCGGTGGCTCGATCGGCTTGACGGCGCCGACCTTGTCCCCATCGGGGTTGGCCCAGCCGTTGATGAAGTCCACGTCGCCGTTCAAGAGGGCAACACGGTCGGCACCGCCGTTGATGATGACAATTTCGACCTTGTCCATGTCGACGCCATTCACTTCGGCAAAGGCCTTGATCATGCCGTCTTCAAGATTGCCGGCATCGGTGCCGAACTTCCTGCCCTCGATATCCTTAGGCGTCTTGATGCCCGAACCCTCCAGCGAGATGATGGACGACGGGTCCTTTTGAACCAGGGCCGCAGTGCCGATCAGGTTGGTCGCACCTGCGGCCTGGGCGGCCTTCGCGGTGGTGCCGAGACTGGCGATACCGATGTCGAAATCACCTGCGACCAGCGCCTTGATCGTGCCGGTCGAACCGTCGCCGTCGGTGATGATGACGTTCAGGCCTTCTTCGGCGAAATAGCCCTTTTTGGCTGCCACGAAGAACGGCGCGTCAACACCACCCGGGATGAAGGCAAGGCGCAGTTTAACATCCTTCAGATCCTGCGCGACGGCAGGAGCAAAGGAAAGAAGGCCCGCGACGGCGGCCCCCGCGATGGATTTCAGCATGACGTTCATCATCTTCCCCGTGGCTGTTCTCTTTAGCTCGCTGCGGATCGCATACATTTCGTCTTTGGTCCGCATTCAAATGGTATGCCAAGATTTTGGAATGGCCAGCGAAACCCGACATGCGCAAGTCGTCATTCGTCGAATGACTAAAGAATGGACAAAAAACGAGCTATCGTTGTGAAATAACACTCACGCCGCAAACCGGAAGCAAAAGCGCGCGCGATGCGCCAACCGGGGGCCCGACCAAGCCAATGAAGCGGGCCCGAAGATTGCTCTTCGGGCCCGAAATGTCTTTACAAAAAAGCAAGAAATCAATCGATGATTCCGATCTTGCGCATGTTGTTCAGTGCGATTGCGTGAACCGGGGCAAAATCTGCCATGGTCTCGACGGCCGATTCGGCCAACTGGTTCGCCGGATAGACGGTCAGGTCGCCATAGTATCTGCGATACATTTCCAGACGCGTGCGCATGAGGCCGTTGCCCATGCCGGTATCGATGCGGGCCGCACGCAGCGCCTCGACATCGATCATTGCGGTGCAGGAATTTCCGGGCTCCGCCGTTTCGCGAAAGGCCAGACGTTCGCCGCGGAAGTCAAGGATCTGAGACCGCCCCCCGACATCGGTATCCGAGAAGCCCGCGACACCGCCGACGTTGCACGAGATCATGTAAGCCATGTTTTCCGAGGCGCGGCAGATCTTCGGCGCATCGGACTTCCAGGTCACCGGCTCATTGTTCGGATGCAGAAGGACTTCGGCGCCACGCAGCATGAGCACGCGCGACAATTCGGGGACCGCAGCCTCGCCGCAAGGGAAGATCGCCAGACGGCCCAACTCGGTGTCGGCCACGGGATAGAGGCCATCTTCGCCGTAAGCTTCCAGATATTCGTCCAGAATATCATGCGGCGAGGTCCAGCTTGCGGTGTTGATGCGGCGATATCGCAGGATCACCTCGCCCTTGGGGTTCAGCAGGAAAGACGAGTTGAAATAACGGTTCGGCCAGAGCGGATCGACTTCGAACTGATTGCCGGCGATGTAGATTCCATGCTTGATCGCCTGCTCTGCCAGCACATCGGTGATTGCGCCGGGAATGGTCGAGCAGGCGCGCTCGATCCAGACGCTGACCGGATTCGCGCGCGACGGCCCCTGGAACGCGAATTCGGGCAGCACAACCAGCTTGGGTGGCAGCTCCGAGGCGCAGGCTGCCCCGATCCCGGCCACGGCCGCGGCAAGGTTTTCCTTGATGATCGTCCAGGCTTCCTCGCGTGAGGTGGCATTGGCGGCAATCTTGCTTTCGATCTGGACGCAGGTGGCACGCCAGGGGGCAATCGACATGGGGGGCTCCGACAGTCAGGGGGTGGAGAGTCTCTCGCTCCAAGGCCGGTTGACCCGGGGCGGCGCGCAGGGGGTTTCCTGTCGTGTCCCTTTGGGATACCAATTGAATACATTCTTGGTCAACCCATCTGTTCCCCCTCGCCGACACATTCCGCCCCTCCGCAATCGAAAGACCGATGACCCATACCTACCACCGCCCCAATGCCCATTCTTCGGGCCCACGCCGGATCCACATCGGGAACACGCAACAATGACGCCCCAAGCCGAGGCCCGAATCCGCTCTCCGCTGATGTTGGCGGCGGCCATGGTCGCGCTGTTTCTGGCGGCGCTGGAGCAGACGATTCTGGGCCCCGCCATCGGCCGCATCACTGCCGATCTGGGCGGCGGCGCGCTTTTGCCATGGGTGGCGACGGCCTATCTTGTCGCCGCCACTTCGACCGCGCCGATCCTGGGTGCGCTTGCCGATATCATCGGGCGGCGCAAGGCGCTGCTGATCTCGATCGCGCTGTTCACCGGCGGTTCGGCTCTGGCGGCGCTGGCGCCGTCACTGCCCGTTCTGGTGCTTGCCCGTGCGATCCAAGGCGCGGGGGCGGGCGGGTTGACGGCCCTGCCCTTCGTCATCATCGCCGATGTCGTTCCCATGAGCCGACGCGCGACCGTGGCGGCCTGGACCTCGACGATCTATGCCCTGGCAAGCGTGCTTGGCCCCCTTGTCGGCGGCCTGCTGGTCGAGCGGCTGGATTGGAGCGTGATCTTCTGGATGAACCTGCCGCTTGGTCTTTTGGCCGCGCTGGCCGTCCTGATGACCCCCCCCATCGGCGCGGCCCGTCGGGCGCGGCGCATCGATGCCCCCGGGGCCGCGCTTTTGGCCGTGGCAACCGCGTCGACCATTACCGGGATCGATCTGGTGACCGCCGGCACGCGCGGCTTTGGGGTTGCGCTTCTGATACTTGGGTTGTCGCTCTTTCCGCTTTTCGTGCGGCGCATGGCGCGGGCGGCCGATCCCCTGGTGCCGATCCGCGTCATGACCGAGAGAACCATCCTGTTGAATTCGCTAGGGTTGATGTGCGCCCAGGGCACGAATATCGGGCTAGCGATCTATCTGCCGCTCTATTGGCAGCAAAGGTTCGGGCTAAGCCCGGGCCAAGCGGGCCTGGCGCTTTTGGGGCTGCTCTGCGGGATCATGCTGGGGGCCTATGTGCCGCCGCGCCTTTTGCGTCGGCGCCCGTTTTACCGTCCGATCATTCTTGGCGCGGCGATGGTCGGACTTATGGCCTCGATCGGGCTGGGGCTGGCGATTGCGATGGGGATGCCGCTTGGCGGACAGATCTCGCTGGCCTTCTGTCTGGGCCTGACCATCGGCATGCTCTATCCGAACTTTACGCTGGCAACGCAGAACGCCGCGACACCTGCCACAATGGGGGCATCGATCGGTGTGCTTGCCTTCATGCGCGCGATGGGGGGAACGCTTGGCGCCTCTGCCGCAGGGATTATCGCCATCGGCGGCGGGCTTGGCCGGACGGGCAGCGCCGCCGCATCGGCGGCGACGGATTGGCCTCACTGGTTGCTGACCGTGCCCGCCATGGTTCTGATGGCGGGCTGTCTGATCGCCGCGCTCGCGATGCCGAACCGAGAGCTGACAGGCTTCAAGGCAACGCCGTGAAACGATAAAAGCCGGGCACGTTGCCCGGCCTTTTGGAACAATGGCCTGGTTGGCGCTTTACGCGCCAATCGCGGCCAGACGGGCCGCCAGACGGCGGAGGAGCGTTTCAACCTCGGCGACGGCGGCAGGGGCCAGCGGCGCAGCCGGGGCACGCATCGCCGCGCTGGCAATCGCACCGCGCTTGGCCAGCACATATTTGCGCACCGCAAGCCCGGCGCCGGGCTGCTGCTCATAGCGCACCAGCGGCAGATAGGCGTCGAAAATGTCCTGCGCGCGCTCGGTTTCGCCCGCTTCCATCAGTTTGCAGACCTGCACCATCATTTCCGGGAAGCCAAAGCCGGTCATCGCGCCATCGGCGCCGCGCGCCATTTCTTCGGGCAGGAAGATGCCGCCATTGCCGCAAAGGATCGAGATACGGCGGCGGCCCTTGGCCTCGGCATCGCGCAGATAGGAGATCTTGGCCAGACCCGGCCAGTCTTCATGCTTGAGCATGACGATCGAAGGGTTAGCCTCGATGATCTTGCCAAGGCATGGGTTCGAGATCACAACCTTGGTCGACAGAGGGAAGTCTTGCAGAACGACCGGCACGTCCTTGCCCAGACGGTTCGTCACCTGGGCATAGTAACCCTCGATGCTTTCATTGGTGTTCAAGCTGGTCGGGGGGGCAACCATGACCCCCGCCGCGCCCATGTCCATCACCGCATCAGACAACTCGCCCAAGGCGGCCAGACCGCCGGCCGAGACGCCGACGACCACCGGCTTGCCCCCTGCGCGGGCGATGACGCGCCTGGCCACCTCGCGCGATTCCGCCTGGGTCAGCTTGGGCGCCTCGCCCATCATGCCAAGGATGGTCAGCCCGTCGGCCCCGCTTTCGAAGTAGAAATCGGTCACCCGGTCAAGGCTGTCGAAATCGATGGCCCCATCGGATGTGAACGGGGTGACGGCAATGACGAAAACGCCCTTGGTCGTGGTGGAGATCAGCGGCATCGGATGGCTTCCCTTTGGTCGGACAGTCACGGCGGCGAGGGGGGCCTGAACAGGCCCCGACCTCATGGCCCTGCGGACCCCGCCGATGGCTCGGCATCATCGGTATACGGTTAGGACACATTTGATATGCGGTCCAGACCCCGGTGGGCGTGGGGAGCATCGGAATCGCCCGTCGAGGGACGCCGAAAAGACGATTTTCCAAGCCGCATAAGCCCTTGACCCTGCCGACTTGACGGATGCGGTGCATGTTTTTTTAGCAAAGCAGAGGCAAAGTCGGAGATTCCGCCCGGCACGGCGATGGCCCATGGGCATTTGCTTGCTCGACTGGACACCAAAAGAATACCAGTTGAACACAAACTCATGTCGAGACGAATCAGTCCCTGGCCCAGAAGGCAGCCGACCCATGACATCCACCATCCTGATCTCGGGCGCCAACCGCGGTATCGGGCTGGAGCTGGCCCGCCAGTTCGCCGAAGGCGGCTGGCAGGTGATCGGCACGGCCCGTGACCCCGCTGGCGCCTCCGCCTTGCGCGAAACCGGCGCCACCGTCATGCCGCTCGAGGCGACCGACCCGGCTTCGATCGCGGCGCTGACCTCACAGCTTGCGGGCCAGCCGATTGACGTTCTGATCGCCAATGCCGGCATCGCCTTCAATCTTGGCGCCCCCCCGGCGCAGGTCACCCGCGCCGATTTCGTCAAGGTGATCCGCACCAACACCATCGCGCCCTTCATGCTGGCAACGGCGCTCAAGCCCAATATCCTTGCCTCCGGGCGGAAGGTCGTCAGCGCCATGTCCAGCCTGATGAGCTCGATCGGCGCGAACGACTGGGGCACACAATACACCTACCGCGCCTCGAAAACGGCGCTGAACGCCAGTTGGAAGGCCTTGGCCCGGGAATGGGCTCCCGAAGGCATCACCGCCTTTTTGCTGCGCCCCGGAATGGTCGCCACCGACATGACCGAGGGTCAGGGCATCGATGTGACCCTGTCCGTTGCCGGGATGAAGAAAGTGGTCGAGGGTCTCGGCACGGCGGATGCCGGGCGGATCATCGGCTACGACGGGTTTGATGTGCCGTGGTAACGAAAGGACGCAGCTCATGCCGACCGTATTGATCACGGGAGCCAACCGTGGGATCGGACTGGAATTCGCCCGCCAATATGCCGATGCGGGTTGGGAGGTCATCGCCGCGAACCGCACCCCGCTGAAACCGATGGATTTCGTCGATCTGGGGTTTGGCCTGCGCGAAATCCGCTATGATGCGACGAATGACGCCAGCGCCGCCGAACTGGCCACGCGGCTCAGGGGGCACGCCATCGACGTTTTGATCCTGAACGCCGGGATCAGCCCCGATGAGGGGCGCGCACCCGAAGAAATGTCGCCCGAGCAATGGGAAGAGGTGCTGTTGACCAACACCTACGCCCCCCTGCATCTGGCGGCATTGCTGGAGCCGAACCTGCGCGCGGGCGGAAAGAAGACGGTTGCCGCCGTCTCCAGCCTTGCCGCATCGGCCACGCTTTATGACGTGCCGCGCCAGTTCGCCTATCGGTCCTCGAAGGCGGCGCTGAACCAGATGATGCGCAACCTCTCGGTCGAATGGAAGAGCTGGGGCTGCATTTCCCTGATGCTGCGGCCGGGCCGGGTCAAGACACGGATGAACCCCGCGGGAATCCTCTCGGCCAGGGAATCGGTCACCGGCATGCGCCGGATCATCGACAATGCCACCCCCGATGCCAGCGGCCTGCATTGGGGCTATGACGGTGTCGTCGTTCCGTGGTGAGCGCGACGCCGGATCGGCCGGACCTTGGGGGTCGGCCCGACATGATCGTGCGGGAACGCCATGTGCTGGCCCGCGCGATTGGCGACAAGCTGCGCCGCATCACATTCAGCACGCGCCCTGAGACCATCGTGTAACGCAGCCCGGCCCGCATCGCGCTGCCGAACCGCTCTTTGGGCAGGATCGAGGTCTCGACCGCGCGCCGCCAGGACATCACGCCAAGGATCATCGGCGCATAGCTGACCGCATTCAGCGCGAAGGCCGCGACCGATCCGACGAAGGCGACGATCACCCCGCCAACCGCAGGCCCGATCGAGCGCATCAAGTTGAAGCCGACCGAGTTCAGGCTGACGGCAGCGGTGATGTCCTCTCGGGGGACCAGATCGCCCACGGCGGCTTGCCAGCCCGGATCGAACAGCGCGGTTCCGCAGCCGATCAGGAAGGTGAACGTCAAGAGCGACCACGGCTGCAACCAACCCGCCAGCCCAAAGGCCACCAGCACGGCCGAGGCCGTCATCATCACCATCTGCGCGGCCAGCAGGACGCGGCGGCGGTCATGGCTGTCGGCCAAACCCCGGCGGCAACCGAAAAGAGCATGACCGGCAAAGAGCTTGCGGTCTGGACCAGGGCCACCATGGTGGGGCTCTCGGTCAGTTGCATCATCGTCCAGCCCGCCGCAACCGTCTGGACCAGATTGCCAAGGTTGGCAAAGATCATCGCCGACCAGAGCCGACGGAACATCCGGTTCGTCAGCGGACCAAAGATCGAGCCGCCATCTCTTGCCACCTATGCGCCTGCCAGCGGGGTCAGGTGGCGGTATCGGCCCAGATATTGCACCAGGGGCGTACCGGGCTGGTCTGCCATCCTCAGCGCCAGGACAGTGCCCGTTACCAAAAGATGGGTGCCGCTGCGCGAGCGTTCCGCCAAACGGCAGTCAAAGGCGGCCAGCGCATCCTCCAGCACCGGCATGCCGGTCTCAAGCGTGGTCCAGACAGGGTCCGCAAAGCGGGCATCGCGGTCGTCCGGGCTGGCAAACCGACGGCAGAGCGCCTCATGGTGATCTGCCAGCAGATTGACCGTAAAGGCACCCGACGCCAACAGCGGCGCACAGGTCTGCGACGACCGGTTCAACGCAACCATCAACTGCGGCGGATCGTTTGACACCGGCAGGACCAGAGCGGCGGCCAGCCCCACCGGCCGCCCCTCACCGTCAAGCGTGGCGACAATGGCAATCGCGCTGGCGCGGGCAGAGGTGGCCGCGCGAAAGGCGTCAACCGTGACGCTCATGCCGCGGCGCCCACCTTCACGCTGCCCTGACGCAAGGCAATCGCATCATCCCAGCGTGCCGGCGCACCGCCCGGACGGGGCAGGAACAGCCCCGAGCCGGGCTGCGCAAGGAAAGCGCCGTCGTCGACGATAGCCGTGCCCCGCAGATACAGCGTTTCAAGCGCGCCGATCACCTCTTTGCCCGGATAGGGCGTGTAGCCGGTGCCATCGGCAACCGTCTCATCGCACATGACACTGCGGGTTTCGGGGTTCCAGATCGCCAGATCGGCATCGGCGCCCACTTCGATCCGCCCCTTGGAGGCAAGATTGTAGATCCGCGCCGTTGCGGCCGAGGTCAGTTCAACCAGTTGCGGCAGTGTCAAAAGCCCGCGCATCGCAGCGTCGAACATCAGCGGCATGCGCTGGCCGATGCCGGGCATCCCGTTCGCCATCTGCTTGAAGCTGGCATTCGGGCCCTTCGACAGCTTGCCCGTCTCGTCATAGCGAAAAGGCGCATGATCGGAGGTCAGCATGTCCAGATCGCCAGAGCTCAGCGCCTGCCACAGCACCTTCTGGTCTTCCTTTGTCCGCAGGGGCGGAGAGCACATCCACTTGGCCCCCTCGCTGCCCGGACGGTCCATATCCTCCGCGGTCAAATACAGATAATGCGGGCAGGTTTCGGCCCAGATCGGCAGGCCGCGTTCGCGGGCGGCGCGCAGTTCGGCCAGGGCCTCGGCCTGGGTGACGTGGAACACCGTCACCGGCTGGCGCACCAGTTCGGCCAGCGCGATCAGGCGGTTCACCGCCTCCGTCTCGGCCAGTCGCGGATGGGCGACGGCCTGCCATTTCGGCGCGGTCTTGCCCTCGGCCAGCAACAGCTCGGTTTCCCAGCGGATCATCGCATGGTTTTCGGCATGAACGCAGACCATCGCATTATGGTCGCGCGCCACTTCCAAAAGCGCCAGAACCCCTGCATCATCCACGATCAGCGGATCATAGGTCATGAAGATCTTGATCGACCCATGGCCCGCCGCGATCAGCCTCGGCAGATCCTGCTTCAGCACCTTTTCGGTCGGGTCCGTCACGATCATGTGGAAGCCGTAATCGACCATCGCGCCACGTTCGGCGCGGGCGTGGTAATCGGCGACCACCTCGGCCAGATCATGGCCGCGATGCTGCGCGGCAAAGGGAATGATCGTGGTCGTGCCCCCCAGAGCGGCGGCGCGGCTGGCGGATTCCCAGCTATCGGCATTCATGATCCCGGCGGCGGTCATCTGTTCGACATGGCAATGGCCGTCGACAGCGCCCGGAAGGATGATCCGGTCCTTGACGACCCGCTCTTGCCGACCCGCCCCGATCGCGGAACCAATCGCGGCAATCCGCCCGTCACGGATGCCGATATCGGTTTCGACGACATCCTTGCCGACCACCGCACGTCCGCCGCGCAGGACAAGGTCGAAACCTTCGGATGCTGTCATGTCTTTCGTCCTTATTTCTGCGGTTTATCGTTGCGCGAAGAAACGCACACCAATTGAATACTAATCGTATTTCAATCTTGCCGACGAATGCAAGCCGGGCAAAGATGCCGCGAGGTCAGGCTTCACCCACCCCCGCAACCACTCCCGGCCTCAGGCGACGGGCGGCAGATGCAGGCGCTCGCGGAAGGTCGCGCCCTGGTATTCGGTCTTGAACAGACCCCGACGTTGCAGCTCCGGCACGACGAATTCGCAGAAGTCTTCGATGCTGCCGGGCTTGTAGGGCGGGCAGACGTTGAAACCGTCAGCACCACCGGCCTCGAACCATTCCTGCATCTTGTCGGCCACATCCTCGGCGGTGCCGATGATCAGATAAGAGCCGCCCGAACCCGCCATATGCCTGTAGAGTTCGCGAACGGTCATCTTCTCGCGCTTGGCCATGTTCTGGTGGAGGCTGGCATAGCTGCGCAAAGTGGGCGAGATGTCGTCGGGCAAGGGCGCGTCCAGATCGACATTCGACATGTCGCCCATATAGATCGACAGGTTGCCACGACCCGAGATCTCGTCCACCAGTTCCAGCATGGCGTCATATTTCGCCTGCGCCTCGGCGCGGGTCTTGGCGACGTAGACGGCGATACCGGGCAGGATCGCCTGGCTGTCCCAATCGCGGCCGAACTTGTCCAGATGCGACTTGGTGGCATTGTAGGCATTCACCGCATCCGGGATCGTGTCGTGGTTGGCGTAGATCACCTCGGCATATTTGCCCGCCAGGTGCAGACCGCCCTTGGACGCGCCGGCCTGAACGATGACCGGATAGCCCTGGGGCGAACGCGGGCTGGTCAGCGGACCGCGCACCTTGAAGTGCTTACCCACATGGTTCAGCACATGCATCCTGGCATCGTCGAAATAGACGCCGGCCTCCTGGTCAAAGAGGAAGGTATCCTCTTCCCACGAATGCCACAGCCCCTTGACCACTTCGACGAATTCGTCGGCGCGCTCATAGCGGGTGTCATAATCGAGATGCCTGTCGCGGTTGAAGTTCCACGCCTCTTGCTCCGACCAGGACGTCACCACGTTCCAGCCCGCGCGACCGCCCGAGATATGGTCAAGCGAGTTGAACTTGCGCGCGATGTGGAAGGGCTCGTTATAGGTGGTCGAGGCCGTGGCGACGAGACCGATCTTCGACGTGTGCTGAGAGATCGCACTCAGCATCGTCAGGGGCTCAAGGTCGATGATGTGGCCATCGCGGGAAAGAAAGCCCTTCGGCGTATCATTCGCGCGCACCGCCAGACCGTCGGCAAAGAAGATCATGTCGAACTTCGCAGCCTCGGCGCGCTTGGCATCCTGGATGAAGTAGTTGATGTCGCAAACGGCGCTGGCGGGCACATCGGGATGGCGCCAAGCCATCTTGTGATAGCCGTGATAGCGCATCGACAGGCCAAGTCGCATCATCTTCTTGCTGGCCGCAGCCATGGTAAAGGTCCTTTCGTTCTGTCACCGGCCCGGTATGCGGGCGGCGGTCTTTCGGTTCGGCTCCAGTCGGCTGATGGCGGGGTCGGGGCCGACTGCGGTTCGCGCGTCATCTCTTGCCGATGAAGACGTTCAGCCCGACGAGCCTGTCGATCAGCATGATCAGCGCGCCGGTCCCGATGACGGACCATGCGGCGACAGCGGCGACGACGGGCTTGTAGTCGTAAAGCAGGTATTCGTAGATCTTGATCGGCAACAGTTGGTAGCTGTAGGGCGACAGGAAGATCGAGATGTTGAAGTCGTTCCAGGACACCAGGAAAGCGAAGAGGAACCCGGCCACGATGCCAGGCTTCAACAGCGGGAAGGTGATCCTCCAAAAGGCGTAAAGCGGCCTGGCGCCCACGCTGGCAGCGGCATCATGCAATGCCGGATCCAGATCCTCGGTCGCAGCCGTCACGGTGCGGACCGGGAAGGGCAGCGTGATGATCACATGGCCGATCATCAGCGCCAAAGGATTGGCCGAACCGACGGTGAAGACCATCACCTGATAAAGCGCCAGAGCGAAGATGATGGAGGGCACCAGCAGCGGCCCAAGGAAGGCAAGGCTGACGATGCGCGCGTAACGCACCGGCAGGCGGTTGACGAGCAGCGCGATCGGAAGCGCAAAGCCCGTCGACAGCGCAGCCGCCACACCTGCGACCACGGCGCTGTTCAGCGCGCCGACGACGAATCTCTCGTCGGTGATGGCGGCAACCATCCAGTCCAGCGTCCAGATCCTGGGCGGGAATGCCATGGTCTCGGCGTTCAAGGCGGTGCCGAACACGATGATCAGCGGGGCCACGGCGATGATCAGGATCACATAGGCGGCAACGGTAAGCGCGCTTGGCAGATACCGGCGCAGCCCACGGTTGGGGCGACGCGCGGGCCGCGCGCCCGATGCGGGAACAGAGGTCATTTTCGGGCTGCCTTCATGCTGCGGCCAAGCATCCAGAGGATGACCGCCGAGACGAGAATGGTGACCACGGACAGGCTGATGCCAATCGCGGCGGCAAAGGGCATGTTGCCGACCGACGTGGCCTGGTTATAGGCGAGAATACCGATCATCCGCACCCGGCCGCCGCCCATCATGGCCGGAACGACCATGGCCGAGAGATTGTTCGACAGCACGATCACCCCTCCGGCGATCACACCGGGCATCGACAGGGGCAGCGTGACATTCACAAAGGTGCGGAACCTGCCGGCACCGACGCTCGCCGCAGCCTCTTTCAAGGCCGGGTTGATCGCGGCAAGCACGCCGATCAGCGGCACCACCGCATAGGGGATCGCAATCTGGATCAGGCCGATCAACACCCCGAATTCCGAGTGCATCACCCGAAATCCCGGCAGGCCAAGCGCGGCAAGGGCCGAGTTCAACACGCCCTTGTTGCCGATCAGGACGTTCAGACCGAAGAGCCGGATGACCGTGCTGACCGACAGCGTCACGATGACCAGCATCATGAAAAAGCCGCGGCGGTTTGCGGGAAGATTGGCGATGAAGGCCGCCAACATATAGCCGATCACCATCGTGACCAATGTGGCCACAACAGACAGCCAGATCGTCGGCCAGAAGCTCTTGGTCAGATAGAAAGCATCCGTCCAATAGCGGGCATATTGCTGGAACGTACCCGTGAAGCGCATGCCCTCCCCCAGCACGTTTTCGGACAGGCTGGTCACGAACAGCCATACCATCGGCACGAAGAAGAAGCAGAAGACGAAGGCGACCGGAATCGCGACGGAAATCCAGCCCGCGATGCGGCGGACCACGGCGCCGCTGTCCTCGCCCAGGCCGGGGAGGGCGGCGCTAGTCTGCGACGACGACGGAATTGCGGACATTCAACGACACCCTCTGGCCGACGTTCATCGCCGGTGTGCTGGACAGCTCGTGGACGGAAAGCATGCGGTCGGTGCCGGGCAAAGCGACCTCATAGCGCAGCGACAACCCCTCGTAGGTCACCTCGCGTATGTCGCCCTGCAACAGGGCGTTGGCGGCATCCGCGCTGCGGTCGACCGACAGCCATTCGGGCCGCACCACCAGCGAGGCATCCTGCCCCCTGGACAGGGACGCGGAATGGCTGGAGCTGATCGTCTTGCCGTTGGACAGCGCAAAGACCGCCTGACCATCGGCAAGGGTTTCAACCACTTTGCCGGGCAGCAGATTGGCCGAACCAAGAAAGCTTGCGACAAAGCTGTTTGCCGGACGCTCATAGCTGTCGCGCGGGTTGGCAACCTGCTGGATGCGCGACTTGTGCATGACGACGACCTTGTCGGACATCGACAGAGCCTCCTCCTGGTCATGCGTGACCAGAAGCATCGTCACACCAAGCGAGCGTTGCAGCCGCTTGAGCTCCAGCCGCATCTCTTCGCGCAGCTTGCGGTCAAGGTTCGACAACGGCTCGTCAAGGATGATGACCTCGGGGTCGATCACCAGCGCGCGCGCCATGGCGACCCGCTGTTGCTGGCCGCCCGACAGTTCGCGCGGATAGCGGTCTTGCAGGCCTTCGAGGTGCACCATCTCAAGCGCTCGCTTGATGCGGCGGTCCATCTCGGCGCGGTCCAGCTTGCGGATCTTCAGCCCGAAGGCAAGAATCTCATGAACCGTCATATGCGGCCAAAGCGCGTAGTTCTGGAACACAACCCCGATGTTGCGCAGATAGGGCGGCGTCTCGGTGACATCGCGGCCGCGGATGGTGACGGTGCCGACATCGGGGGTAATGAACCCCCCGATGATCCTTAGCGTGGTCGTCTTTCCGCAACCGCTCGGCCCGAGGATGGTCACGAACTCACCGTTCTCGACCGTCAACGAAACGTCGTCTAGGATCGTGTTCTCACCATAGAACTTCGAGCAACCCCGAAGCTCTATGGCCGAAGCGTTTGCGGAAGCAGGCATTATTGCACGACTTCCTTGTTGAAGCGCTCTTCCCACTCGCCATAGACCGTCACGATGTAGGCCCAGTCGTTCATGACCAGGGAGCCGATGGTGTCCGCATCCAGGAACCCGGTGGTCACGCCTTCGGGAAGCACTGTGTCGACCTTCGAGGGGAAGTAGTGAAGGTCAGTTGCCAGCTTGATGCCCGCGGCATCGTCAAGCATGAAGTTCGCGTATTTCTGCGCCAGCTCCATGTTCTTGGTGGTCTTGACGATGGCGATCGAGGACGCCAGAGGCGAGAAGCCTTCCTTCGGGATGGTGCCGGCGACCGGGGCGCCCTCTTCAGCGGCCCAGAGGATGCGGCCATCCGACCAGACGGCGAAATCGGCTTCGTCGCTGCGGAAAAGCTCCAGGATACCGGCGTGCTCGCCCTCCCAGACACCGACATTGGCGGCGATTTCGGCCATCTTGGCAAAGCCCGCGTCGGGGTTGCGCTCGTCACCGCCTGCGTTGCGGGCCAGCATGACGATCAGGTCAGCGCTTTCGACGGTGAAGGGGCGCAAGATGACGCGGCCCTTGTATTTCGGATCCGCCATCTCTTCCCACGAGGTGGGGACATCGGTGACGTGATCGGTATTGTAGGCCATGGCGCGGGCGCCAAAATTCGCCACGACGCCGTAATCCGAGATCAGCGCCTGGGGATACAGCTTGTCGATGTTCGTGACGATCAACGGGTCCAACGGAGCCAGCAGGCCTTCGGCCTGCAGACGCATCAGGTCGGTCATGCCGATGACGGTCATATCGATTTCGCCGTTGCGGGCGCGCGGCATCGAGGCATTCGCGCCGCCGGGCAGCAGGGTGACCTTGACGTTGTTCTCGGCTTCAAAAATCTTGGTGACTTCGGCCAGAGCCTCGTCATAGGCGCCCCCGAACGAACCGACGACCAGCTCGGCCTGTTGTGCCGACACGGCGCCAGCCAGCGACAGGGTCACCCAGGCAATACCGCCGAACAGCCATGACGTCATGGAAAGCTTCATCTGTTTCTCCGCTGTTGATTGCCTTTGCGCCCATCCGGCCTCTTGCCGTCCCGATGGTTCTGGGGCTGCAAGAGGTCAGCGACCGCTTCGGCTTATGTATCGGCATCCTTTATAAATGCCGTATGCATACCATTTGCACATCAGCCCTTCCGGCGCGCAATACCGTCGGCCACCATCGCCGGGAATATTTCGCGACACAGCCTGAATCCTGTTGAACATTACATTTAACATACTGATTTAAATATAAATTTGTAACGTCTATAAATTATGCAATCAGCATACAACAAAAGGGTGGCCTCGTCGAATCGGCGGCTTCTTCCTGCGATCCAGGCAAGAAAAAGCCCCGCCGACCCGAAGGTCGGCAGGGCAGTCGCCCGGGAGAGAGCGTTCTTATTCCGCCGCGCTCTGGACAGCGGGAATCACTGTCGCGGCCAATGCTCGCTGACGCGCGATCTCGGCCAGCACCTTTTCGGGCGTTGCGGGCAAATCAAGACGCGGCGGATGGGCGTATTCGGACACCGATGCCGCCGCCATGGCCAATGCGGCGGGCACGGAAAGGCCCAGCATCACCGGGGGCTCTCCGACCGCCTTCGACCGCATCACGGTCGGGGCCGCATTCACCGACCATTCGGCCAGCCGCAGGTTCAGAACCGCCGGACGGTCCGATGCCAGCGGAATCTTGTAGGTCGAAGGCGCATGGGTGCGCAGACGACCTTGGGCATCCCAGACCAGCTCTTCGGTCGTGGCCCAGCCAAGGCCTTGCATGAAGCCGCCCTCGACCTGACCCAGATCTATGTCCCGGTTGATCGAATGGCCCACGTCCTGAAGGATGTCGGTGCGCAAGACCCGGTATTCGCCGGTCAGCGTATCGACCGCCACCTCAGAGCAGGACGCCCCATAGGTGAAGTAGAGATAAGGGCTGCCCCGACCGGCAGCGCGGTCCCAGTGGACATGCGGCGTGCGGTAATAGCCCGTCGCCGACAACGGCACCCGCGCCTTGAACGCCTGCTCGACCAGATCGGCAAAGGCCATCTCGCCAGCAGGCGTGATGACCCGTCCACCCTCGAACCGCAGCTCTTCGACCGATGCCCCGGCCACATCGGCCAGACGCACCTTGATCCGCCGCGCGGCATCGACCACCGCCATCCCGTTCAGATCGGTCCCAAGAGATCCCGAGGTTGGAACCGTGTTCGGCACCTTGTCCGTCGCCGTCGCAGTGACACGCACCCGGTTCAGCGGCAGGCCAAATTCGCTGGCAAGGATCTGCAGCATCTTGGTGTGGATGCCCTGCCCCATTTCGGTGCCGGCATGTGACAGATGCACCGAGCCGTCGCGGTAGACCGAAAGCAGCGCCGCGCCCTGGTTCATGAACTTGGCCGAATAGCTGATGCCGAATTTCACCGGCACCAGCGCGATGCCGCGCCGGATCGGCCCGGGCTGGCGGTTCAGCGCGACGATCTCTGCGCGGCGGCGCGCATATTCGCTGGTTTCGGCAAGCTCATCGACCAGCCGCGCCAGAATATTATCGGTGACGGGCTGGCCATAATGGGTCACGCTCCGCTCGCCATCGGCATAGAAATTGCGCCGCCGCACCTCCAGCGGGTCCATCCCCAGCGTATAGGCGATATCGTCGATCCAGCGCTCCGCCGAGGCGATGCCCTGCGGCCCGCCATAGCCCCGAAACGCGGTGTTCGAGACGGTATTGGTGAACAGACACCGCGATTCCGCCCGGGCCGCGGGCAGGAAATAGGCGTTGTCGACATGCAGGACGGCCCGGTCGGCAACCCCGCGCGAGAGGTCCTCGGAATGGCCCGCGCGCTGGAACAGGACCGCATCGAGCGCCAGAATCCTGCCCTCATCATCGAAACCGACCTGATAATCCACGCTGAAATCATGACGCTTGCCGGTGATCACCATATCGTCGTCGCGGTCGGGCCGCATCTTGACCGGCCGCTTCAGACGGTCCGCCGCAAGCGCCGCCATGGCCGCAAAGATCGCGGGTTGGCTTTCCTTGCCGCCAAAGGCCCCCCCCATCCGCCGCACGTTGACCGCCACCGCATTCGCCGGGCGGTGCAGCATGTGGGCGATGACGAACTGCACCTCGCTGGGGTCTTGCGTGGCGCTGTAGACAAGGATCTCGTCTTCCTCGCGCGGCAAAGCAAGCGCGACCTGACCCTCAAGGTAGAAATGCTCCTGGCCGCCCACCGAAGAGGTCCCTGAAATCCGGTGCGGCGCGGCCGCCAGCGCCGCTTCCACATCGCCACGCGCAACGGTCAGCCCGGCGGCAATGGTGCGTGCCCCCGCCGCGCGCGCGGCAGCAATATCAAGGATCGGCGGTTCAACCTGATACTCTACCCGCGCCAGACGGGCCGCGCGGCGGGCCAGCGCCCGCTCCGTCGCCACCACCAGAAAGATCGGCTGGCCGTGGTAGTCGACGCGCCCCTCGGCCAGCAGCGGATCAATCCCCTTCCCCGCCGCCGAGACGGTGTTCGTCCCGGGGATATCCTGCGCCGTGAGCACCGCAACGACACCGGCCGCGGCGCGGACAGCCGACAGATCCATCGACAGGATCCGACCGCTGGCGATCGTTGCCATGCCGATCGCGGCATGGAGCGTGCCAGCCGGTTCGGGCATGTCGTCAATATATTCCGCCCCACCCGTCACATGGCCGCGCGCGGATTCATGGGCGATAGCACCGATCTGATGGACAGGCTCGGTCCCGTTCAGCTCATGCGCCGAGATCGTCTTGACGGCGGTCTTCTGCGTTTCAGACATGGGCCAGCCGCCGCACATCGGTCCGATGCCCCCCGCTTTCCAGCCAAACCCGCATCAGAAGGTTCGCCGCCACCTCTTGGCGATAGGCTGCGCTGGCACGCATATCCGACAGCGGCGTGAAATCGGCCCGAAGCGCCGCCATCGCAGCCTCGACAGCGGGCGCATCCCAAAGCGCGCCGATCAGCGCGGCTTCGGCACCGGCGGCGCGCATCGGTGTGCCCGCCATCCCGCCAAAGGCGATGCGGGCATCGGTGACGCGGTCGGCGGCCAGCGTGATGTGGAATGCACCCATCACGGCCGAGATATCCTCGTCAAACCGCTTGGACACTTTATGCGCCGCAATCAGCGCGCCCGGAGCGGGCAAGGGCACGATCAGCGTCTCGATAAACTCACCGGGTCGACGGTCCTGCTTGCCATAGGCGACGAAGTAATCCTGCAGCGCGATCTCACGCCGTGCGGCACCACGGCGCAAGACCAGCCGGGCATTCAACGCGATCCAGACCGGCGGCCCGTCCCCGATGGGCGAACCATTCGCGATATTGCCGACCAAAGTGCCCGCCGCCCGCACCTGCGGCCCGCCAATCCGGGGCCAGAGCGCGGAAAGCTGCGGCAAAAGCCGATCCAGAACCGGCATCGCACGGGCGAAGCTGACGCCCGGACCAATGTGCAACTGCCCGTCCCGCAGTTCGACCCGATCAAACCCTGCCACGCGGGTGGCAAAGATCAGGGCCTCGGGCACGTCAAGACGCTTTGTCAGGCCAAGCGCGAAATCGGTCGCCCCGGCCACGATGCGCGCCTGCGGATGGGCCGCCAGCGTTTCAGCAAAACTGTCGGCGTCGGCGGGAAGCCAACTTGTGCCGCCCGGGCCGGTCAGTTCGACATCGGCATCGTCAGAGATCTCGGCCAGCCGTGCCGCAAGCTGCGCATTGTCGCGCACCAGCGGATCCTCGGCGATCGGCGTTGCCGCCGCCTGCTCTGCGGCCGCAAGGATCGCGCCGTAGCCGGTGCAGCGACAGAGATTGCCTTGCAGCGCCGCCGCCGCATCCTGCCCCCCGGCCAGCCGGTCGGCCTGAAGCGCCATCACGATCCCCGGCGTGCAAAACCCGCATTGCGAGCCGTGACAGTCGACCATCGCCTTTTGCACCGGATGGCCGCCCTGACGGCCGCCCAGATGCTCGACGGTGACGACATGGCAGCCATCGACAGAGGCCAGAAGGCGGATGCAGGCATTCACCGGCACATAATCCCCCCCCCCGTCGCGCAGGCTGCCCACAAGCACGGTGCAGGCGCCGCAATCCCCCTCGGCGCAACCTTCCTTGGTGCCGGTCATCCCGCGGTCCAGCCGCAGATGGTCCAGAAGCGTCCGGTCGGTGGCAACCGTATCGAGGCCGACGAGATCGTCGTTCAGCAGGAAGGACAATCGCTTGCGTAGGGCCATCGGTCGGGCTTTCCCTGCGAGGTGTTGGCAAGGGGGGGGCGGCTGGCGCTGGTCGGGCACCCGCTTCCACACCCCTTCGCGGCGGAGGTCGGGCGGCGGCTTCGCCAAGGTTATAAATTTGGTATACGTTAGACACACCACAAGTCAACACCCGAACCTGCGGCTGAACCGAAAACACAAAACCCCGCCGATCCGAGTGAGCGGCGGGGTGAAATTTCAGGCATCGCGGCCGTTTATTCGAACAGATGCAGCCCGCGCAACACCTCGGTCCGGGTGCTGTCCAGATGGCGGCGCATGGCGGCAGAAGCCTCGGCCCGGTCACCCGCCACAATCGCATCAATGATGGCGAGGTGCTCGGCCCGGCCATTGCGCAGGCGTCCCGGCAGACGGTCCAGCCCGAACAGCAGCGTGCGGCGGCGCAGATCAGCCACTTGCTGTGCCAAAAGGCGGCTGCCCGAGCCGCGTGCGATCATATCGTGCAATTCGCTGTCGAGAACCCAATGCGCCTCGGCCCCGGCGCCTTCGTCCAGCTTCTCGATTTCGCCACGCAGGCGGCGCAGTTCGGCACCGGCGATGCTGCCCTGTTCGGCCGCAAGGCCCGCGGCCTCGCATTCAAGCAGGCGACGCATGTGAAGGATTTCCAGATAATCCGACAGCGTCAGCTCCTGCACCATGACGGTGCGTCCGTTGCGGACCAGAAAGCCTTCGCCCTCCAGCTTGCCGATGGCTTCGCGCACCGGGGTGCGGGACAGGCCCAGCAGCGTGGCGAGCTTGCCCTCATGGACCACCGATTTGGGGGAAAGCGTGCCGTCCAGGATCTTGTTCAGCACAGCGCGATAGACCTGCTGGGCCAAGGACTGGTTGGGTTCGCGACCATATTCCTCGGCACGCGCCGGGACGATGTCGGTTTCACTGGACTCCATGGCCTTCCTCCTTGACGCAGCCTTGGCGCCGGGTTCCGCCGTCATAAACACGGCACAGGGCCCGGTCAATTCTGCCCGACACAGGCCCCAAGGCTATCCCGCAATGACATTCACGGTGCAGGATATGCTGCGCGGCCAATGCAAAATATTTGCAATGCATAATACATGCGCACAATATGCAGTTCAATCCACCCCGGTATGTCAGACTTATGGTCCGATCGCGAAATTTGGATGAATTGCACCGATTTCTGCTGCAAGCATGAACAAATCAGGTATCCAAGCGGTATACGTATGGCGACCATGTAGCGCATGACAGCAGGACAAAGATGCGTGACGAACCCGACAGGCACCCCGATATCGCCCCGGCCCCCGCGAAGCCGGGACGAATCGTTGTCATCAATCCCAACAGTTCAACCAGCGTCACCAACGCCATTTCGCGATCTCTGGCAGGCTTTGGCGGCCCTCTCGCACCCGAGTTTGACTGCCGCACCCTCGCCCTTGGCCCAGCCACTATCATCACCGATCTGGATGTCCATTCCGCCGGAACACAGGTCGCGGCCCTGGCCGCGTCGCTGGTCGCGCCTGCGGCGGTGATCATCGCGTGCTTTTCCGATCCCGGACTCGCCGCGACGCGCCAGCAGATGTCCTGCCCGGTGATCGGGGTGCAAGAGGCCGCGATGCTGGCGGCGATGGCGGTGGCGCCGCGCTTTGGCATCATCGCGCTTTCCGCAACGCCGATCCCGCGGCACACCCGCAAGATGCAGCAGATGGGCATCCTCGACCGGCTGGCGCTTGAGGTCGGGCTCTCGGGCGCCTCGGCCCATGACGTCGGCCACCGCGAGGATCTCTACCCCGAAATCCTTGCCGCGGGCCAATGCATCACGGCCGCCGGAGCTGGCGCCGTCGTTCTGGGTTGCGCGGGCTTTGGCCCCCGCCGCCTGCGACTGCAAAGGGATCTGGGCGTGCCGGTGATCGACCCGGTTCTCGCCGGGGCGGCGATAGCACTGGCGACTGTGCCCTTCACTCAGCGAGCGGCATCCTGATACCAGTCGAGGATGAGCGCGCGTTCATCCGCTGTCATCCATGTGACATTGCCGGGCGGCATGGCGGTCGAAAGCCCCGCCTGCAGATAGATCTCGCGGGCATTGGCCAAAACCCCGGCCGGGCTGTCCAGCAGCACATGCTTGGGCGCCGTGCCGACACCGCCCCAGGCGGGCTCTGCCCCATGGCACATCGAGCAGCGCCCGGCGACAACATCCGCCACTTCGGCAAAGCGCGCATTTTCGGACAGCGCTTCGACCGCCGCCGCGCGCGGCAGCACAAAGCGCGAATCGGAGGTGATCCACATCATCACGATGGTCAGAATGGCCGCGGCGGCCCAGGGCCAGGCGGGCATCCGGCCCGCGCTGTAATAGGTCTCGAACCCGTTGCCGATGGCATGGCCGATCACCAGAACCAGACCCGGCAGCACCCAGGACCATTCGGTGCCAAAGGCCAGCGGGTAATGGACAGACACCATCAGGAAAAGGATCGGCAGGTGCAGATAGCGCGTGTGCCGCCCGCGCTGCTGCAGGCGGTTCCGGTCTGCGGGGTCGGGCGTCTCACCCGCCCGCAGCGCCGCCATGGCCCGCTTGCCGTTGCGGATCACCACGAAGAAGACATTGCCCACCATGATCGTGGCCAGCAGCGCCCCCAGATGCAGCGTCGCCGCGCGCCCGGTGAAGAGTTGGTGATACCCCCAGGAGGCCAGCATCATAAGCGCAAAGACCAGCAGATCCAGCCAGGGTCCGCGCCAGTTGATCGCCACCTTGCAGATCAGGTCGTAAAGGATCCACCCCCCGATCAAAGAGCCGACAGAGATGGCGATGGCTGCCCCCGGGCTTAGCGCGGCCTTGTCCTCGTCGATCAGGAACAGCCGTGCCTGGGTGTAGTAGATCAGCGCCAGCAACAGAAACCCGGTCAGCCAGGTGAAATAGCTTTCCCATTTGAACAACGGCGCGTCCGTCGGCGCATATTCGGGCTGACCATGATATTTGACCGACCGGATATAGCCGCCGCCATGGAACATCCAACTGGAACCGATCGCATCCGCGGGCAGATCCGGCGCCGGACGCAGGCGCAACTCTCTTGAACGGAAGAAGAAGGCCGCCCCGAACCAGGCCATCGCCGCCGCAATATGCGACCAGCGCGCGACCAGCGACAGCCAGTCAATTATAACCGCGAAATCCGTCATCACGGGCCCTCCCTGTTCGCGCCCCGTCCCGCCCGGGCCGTCATGGTTCTTGCCGGCAGGCAGGGCCGCTATGCAAAAGGGCCCGCCGAAGCGGGCCCTCAGACCGAAAGAAATTTCACTTCAGGTCGGAATAAGGCTGGGCAACCCAAAGTTCATTGGCAAGGCCTGTCAGGTGGTTCGACCCCCCCGGCGGCGGCCAGATGCCTTCCTTGCCGGCCTGGGCACGCGCCTTCTGGCGCTGTTCGATCGAATGGTAGGGATAGATGTGGATCAGCTTCTGCGGGCCTTCTTCCACTGTCGCCATCACCGTCAGGATCGGAGAGATTTCCGAGCGGCGCGGCACGACCCTGCCCCAGGCCTCTTCCGTTTCCGGCAGGCCGAAGGGCGACATCGAATAGGTGCGGATCTCGTAGAACGGGCCGTATTCGCCGGGCTCGATCGGCTTGGTGAAGTTCAACGGCTTGGCGGCGGTCGAGGTGACCGAAGCCAGATACTTGCCGATCCCATAGGGGTCTTCGGTATCCATCAGGCGGGCGCGTTCGGCGGCGAGCGCCCTGGCATCGTCATAGGCCGACAGGAAGGCAAAGCGGTTCAACGCGCCGAATTCGCAAGAGAACGCGCCAAGGACGCGGCCATTTCGCGTGTAGTTCGCATAGGTGGCGGGCAGCAGGGGCAGCACCTGCCCCAGCGTGCCGGGCAAGAGTGCAAGTACAGTCAGATCATAGAGCATCCGGGCCTCGGTAGTGGTTTGGCGCATATGATAAACACAATATGCACACGATTGGCATGCAATCAGTGTTCCATAGCTGGCCAGGGTTGGCAAGACGAAATGGCGTTGGCGCACCGGGCTCCAGCCTCATTAACCTTCAAAGCCGGAAGAGGGCGGTTGCCGAGAGGAAGACCTAGGGTGCCTGTCGGATCGGGCAGCAACGCGCCGCCAGTCCTTGAACCTGCCGAAAATGATCTCGATGCGGTTGCCGCTTGTCATGCCTGACAGCTTTCCTGCGGCTCTTCCGACCGGGGACGCAGGCCTTTATCCTATTGTCTTTCAACGCATCCCTGAACCAGTCGGCGTCCCATCCCGATCCGCCAGCACCCGGCCTGCCCTTCGAAGGCCGCGCAAGAGGGCGGCGGCTTCGCTGCAATCGCGGACAGGGCCCGCAGTGACGAACAGGGTGATCGGGCGGCCTTGCGCATCGGCATGGGTCTTGGGAAAATCGGGCTGGAGCCGCTCCATCTGCGCATCTGTCAGCCAGAAAGGATCGCTCATCAGAAGGGTCTCCGTGCCCGTCCTGAATCACCACAACGAAACGCAATCAATGGGTCCTGACCCTGGCAGCTCGTCCAGCGGACCTTCGAATTGGTTCGCCCTCGCGCCTCTCAGGAGGCATGGAACACGGAGGGTCGGATACGCCCGAAGGTCACAAACCCCGTTCGCCCCCCGCAGGCCCGGCCTATCTGCGGCGCTTGCTTTTCTTGTTGCCGCCGCGCTGGCCCGCGCGCCCGGCGGTCGAACGGCCCGAGGCCTTGACCGCATCCTCGACCGCCTCCTCGACGGCGGCCTGACGCGCGAGGGGATCGTCGGAAACCGCGAGCTCCACGGCCTCAAGCCGCTTCACCTCGTCGCGCAGCCGCGCGGCCTCTTCGAATTCCAGGTTCTCCGCCGCCTTGCGCATCTGCGCGCGCAGGGCCTCAAGATGGGCGGCAAGGTTCTGGCCGACATTGGCCTTTTCGACCTTGGCCATGACGCGGCTCTGGTCGGTGTCGCCCTGCCACAGGCCCGCCAGCACATCCTCGACATTCTTCCTGACCGTCTGGGGCGTGATGCCGTGTTCGCGGTTGTAGGCGATCTGTTTCTCGCGCCGCCGCTCGGTCTCGGCCATGGCGCGGGCCATGCTGCCGGTGATGCGGTCGGCATACATGATCACCCGGCCGTCGGCATTGCGGGCCGCCCGCCCGATGGTCTGGATCAGCGAGGTTTCCGAGCGCAGGAACCCCTCCTTGTCGGCGTCCAGGATCGCGACCAGCCCGCATTCGGGAATGTCCAGCCCCTCGCGCAAGAGGTTGATGCCCACCAGCACGTCGAAGGCGCCAAGCCGCAGGTCGCGCAGGATCTCGATCCGTTCGATCGTGTCGATGTCGGAATGCATGTAACGGATGCGGATGCCCTGCTCGTGCAGATATTCGGTCAGATCCTCGGCCATGCGCTTGGTCAGCGTGGTGACCAGCACCCGCAGCCCCGCCGCCGCCACGCGGCGCACCTCGTCGAGAAGGTCGTCGACCTGCATCTCGACCGGGCGGATCTCGATCACGGGGTCCAGAAGGCCGGTGGGGCGGATGACCTGTTCGGCGAAGACGCCGCCCGCCTGTTCCATCTCCCAGGCCGCGGGGGTCGCCGAGACGAAGACGGATTGCGGCCGCATCGCGTCCCATTCCTCGAACTTCAGCGGCCGGTTGTCCATGCATGAGGGCAGCCGGAAGCCGTGTTCGGCCAGCACGGACTTGCGCCGGAAGTCGCCGCGATACATGCCGCCGATCTGCGGCACCGAGACATGGGATTCATCGGCGAAGACGATGGCATTGTCGGGGATGAATTCGAAAAGCGTCGGCGGCGGCTCGCCCGGGGCGCGGCCGGTCAGATAGCGCGAGTAATTCTCGATCCCGTTGCAGACGCCGGTCGCCTCCAGCATCTCAAGGTCGAAATTGGTGCGCTGCTCCAGCCGCTGCGCCTCCAGAAGCTTGCCCTCGGCGTTGAACTGCTTGAGGCGCTGGAACAATTCCTCGCGGATGCCCTTGATGGCCTGGGCCATGGTCGGGCGCGGCGTGACGTAATGGCTGTTGGCATAGATGCGGATCTGCTTGAACGTGTCGGTCCTGGCGCCGGTCAGCGGATCGAATTCGATGATGCTTTCAAGCTCTTCCCCGAAGAAGGAAAACCGCCAGGCCCGGTCTTCCAGGTGGGCGGGCCAGACATCGACCACATCGCCCTTCACCCGGAACGAGCCGCGCTGGAAGCTCGCCTCCATGCGGCGGTATTGCTGGGCGACCAATTCGTTGATCACCTTGCGCTGGTCGTAAAGCTGGCCGGTGACCAGATCCTGGGTCATCGCCGAATAGGTCTCGACCGAGCCGATGCCGTAGATGCAGGAGACCGAGGCCACGATGATTACGTCGTCGCGCTCCAGAAGCGCGCGCGTGGCCGAGTGGCGCATGCGGTCGATGGCCTCGTTGATCTGGCTTTCCTTCTCAATATAGGTGTCCGAGCGCGGCACATAGGCCTCGGGCTGGTAGTAATCGTAATAGCTTACGAAATATTCGACGGCGTTTTCCGGGAAGAAGCCCTTGAACTCGCCGTAAAGCTGCGCGGCCAGGGTCTTGTTGGGGGCAAGGATGATCGCGGGGCGCTGCGTCTCTTCGATCACCTTGGCCATGGTGAAGGTCTTGCCGGTGCCGGTGGCGCCCAGAAGCACCTGGTCGTGCTCGCCCGCCAGCACGCCCTGCGTCAGCTCGGCGATGGCGGTGGGCTGGTCGCCCGCCGCCGTGAACGGCGTCTGCATGACGAAACGCCGCCCGCCCTCCAGCTTTTCGCGGCGCGCGCGCTGGATATGCGAGATGTCGGGCAGTTGGTCGGGCGCGTTGTTGTGCATGAAGGCTCTCCTGCGGCAGGGGCAGATTTGATCCTTTTTTGTTCCGGTTCAAGGGGGGCTGTGCGGCGGGGGCCGGCGCGGCATTCCCGCGCTTGCAACGCCGGGCGGATTGTCCGATATGGAAAAGGCAAGCTTCCCGGAGAACGCCATGCCCGCCCGCATCTATCAGCCCGCCAAGACCGCGATGCAATCGGGAACCGCCAAGACCCACCATTGGGTGCTGGAATTTCCCCAGACCTCGGCGCGCGAGGTCGATCCGCTGATGGGCTGGACCTCGACCGGCGAGACGCAGACCCAGGTGCGGTTGCGCTTCGAGACCCGCGAAGAGGCCGAGGCCTATGCGAAGGCCAGGGGCATCGACTTCACCGTGGTCGAACCGCAGGCCCGCAAGCCCAACATCCGCCCCGGCGGCTATGGCGAGAATTTCGCCAATGGCCGCAGGGGGGCCTGGACGCATTAGGCCGTTGTTGTAAATCGGGATCAAGTTAGGGCGGAATCGGAGTCAAGATCCGGCGAAGCCCTTCCAAGGATCAACGTGTAGGGCTTTGATCGGGCGCCATCTCTACATTTTGATTTGCGCCGCCGTGGTGCTCGCCGAGCCTGCCAGCGACCGCAGCGAAGTCAGGCAACTCAAAACATTCCTGACCTCGGCGCCGGGATATGTGCCAGACACCAAAACCAATTTGCCGCGTTTCGCCTCTTAGGACCTATGGCCGCCTCCCGCAGCCATGAGGCAGCCGGGAGCGGCAACCACAAAGGGGCGCCATCGTCGAACTCGGCCGAGGCTGTGTGGAAACTCATCGTCGATGACCTTTCACACTGCGTCGAGGATGTGGATGACCCGCTGCGGGGCGGATTTCGACAGGACGTGGTTCGACGCTCTCTTTCAGGCCCTCACTGCCTCCATCATGCCGCGGATCCCGATCAGCGCCACCATCCGCTTGATGTTGTAGGCGAGGACGTTCAGCGCAATCTCGGTCCTCACGTTCCTCAGCCTGCGGGTCAGGAAGTGGGTCGTGCCCATCCAGGCCTTGATGGTGCCGAAGGGATGTTCGACCGTGCCGCGGCGGATCGTCATCGGCTCAGCTGGTCCGATCAGCCTGGCCCGCGCCGCCTCGATCAGATGCTCGTGCGCCCACCGGGTGATCCGGCGTTCCTTGCCGGTTGTGCAGCGGGCCTTCATGGGGCATCCGCCGCATTCCCCGGTCCAGTAGCGGCGTAGTTCCAGCCCGTCTTCCTCGGTGGTGTAGCGGTAGGTCAACGCCTCCCCGGTCGGGCAGCGGTAGATGTCCGCTTCGGCCTCAAAGGCGAAGTCGGGCTTCACATACATGCCCTTGATCCGGTTGCCTGATGTCTCGGGGCGCGGGATCGTGGTGGTGATGCCCGCCGCGTCGCAGGTCAGGATCTGCCGCCCGCTGAAGTAGCCTTTGTCGGCCAGCACGTGCATCGTGTCACGATGAAGCGCTTCCTGCGCAGCCAGAGCCATCGGCACCAGCAGATCGCGGTCATGGCTCTGATTGGTGACATCATGCGCGACGATCAGATGCGTTTCGGTATCGACGACAGTCTGGACGTTGTAGCCGACCATGCCGCTGTTGCGGGCGCTGGTCGCCATAGCGCGAGCATCGGGATCGGTCAGGGAGATCTGTCCGTCCGGCGCATCGGCCAGCGCCCGATCCATCGCTTGCAGATACTGGATGTGCTGCCGGACCAGCCCGTAACGCTTGGCCAGGTGCGCAACCTTCTCGGCCCGAACCTCGCCGTCCTCCTGCCGATCGACGCGGACCATCTCGGCGATGTAGCGCTCGACGTCTGCCTCCAGATGGGCGATGCGGTTCGCGATCTTGCCCTTGGTGAAGTTTCGGTCACGGGAGTTCACCGCCCGAAATTTGCTGCCGTCGATCGCTACGCATGTGCCCTTCAGAACACCGATGCGGCGGCACAGTTCCACAAACTGGGCGCAGGTGCGGTGGATGCCGGGCCCATTGTCGCGGCGGAAGTCGGCGATGGTCTTGTGATCGGGAACGAGGCGGCCGGTCAGCCACATCAGTTCGACATTTCGTCCAGCCTCCCGTTCCAACCTGCGGCTCGACGGAATGCGGTTCAAATAGCCGTAGATGAACAGCTTGAGCATAACAGCAGGATGATAGCCGGGGCGGCCCGTGCGTGCCGCTGCCGAGCGCACGAAACCAAGGCCCGCCAGATCCAGCTCATCTACAAAGAGATCGACCACCCGAACCAGATGATCCTCATGGATCCAGTCCTCAAGGCGATCGGGAAACAGGACCGTCTGCCCGCGCGCAACGCCTTCGATGAAACCCGACATCTCGATCCCCCGCAGCTATGACAAACTCTACCATAGAGCAGAGTTTCCACACAGCCTCGGCCCTTACCGGACGGTCGATGCTGCGAGGCAGCCCGCTCCAAAGCCGCCGTTCAACTTGTGCGCAGCAATAATATATATAGGGTATTCGATTACTTCGCTTGAAACGCGCCTCAATCGGTTAGTTTCTGGCAATCATGTTATTGTGAGAGCTTCCCGTTCCATCCCTACTCTGTGCCGGAGAACAAAGCCTTGAGCCTGGGTCTGATCATAGATATCGAAGGCTGGATGCGCTTTGGGTTGCCAGACACGACCGAACTCAATGGCGCAAGTCGTCGGTACCGCCGGAAAAATAGCAAGGTCGACATCTGATCCATGCTGGATCTGTATTTCATCAAATACCCTTCCTAACAGTATCCGATATCCTGTCAAATCGGCCTGATTCCGCAGTTCATTCGCACCAAAACGGCTACTATGAATCTCCCAGATCGATACGTCCTGTCCAGGAAATGCTGCGAGAACACGGTCATCAGAAATTTTGGCGGTAACAGACAACTTGAGCGCCACCTTCTTCGGACCTGATCGTCCAGCGGTCCGGTCAAAGCTGAGCTGTTTGACATCGTTTGGCCAGGCCCAGCCAGGCTTTGGTTCACGATGCCGCCCGTAGACAGTGGCCTCCGAAAGGTCTGAAAGCAGGCGACCTAACTCCATCAGGATCGGGATCGGTGCGAACCCAAAAATTGCGAGATGCTCAAGATCACCCTCCCGATAACGGCCTCGGATTTCACGTTCAAATCTTGTCCTGAGGTTATTGATCTCGGTTGGGTAGTATGCTGGGTCACTATCCTTGTGATCCATCCCCCTGATCTTGATGTCGATCGGGTGCCGATCTGCCAACACAAAGTCAGGCGTTATTGCTTCAATGCAAGCCTTGAGAGGTACAGCAGTCTCGTTGTCACCAATCGCAGCGCTGATGCGAAGTATGTGTGCGGCCGAAGCCGTTGGATTCGACATAAGGCGATGAACATGTTCTTCATGAGCCCGCTTCATCTCACGCAAGGCTGCGACCGTGTATCGGTGGATTTTTCTGGGGTCATCGATCTCTTTGTGGTGAGTATCACATATCAGCATCAGATTGTCAGGATCGTCTGAAAACTGATGGGAAAGAACCGGATCCCCCCGCAAAAACGCCGGGTCGGATGCAATAATGTGCGCGAGGTAAGCGTGGTTCTTGTTGAGATCCCCCGTAATCAGATCACCGTCGAGGCGTTTTCCACAGCCGGGATACTGGCACCTACCAGCAGCGCGCCCCCAAACAACCATCCGTGTGACCGGTGAAGGGCTACGTCCTCGCGTCATCAGTCTCGTCCAGTTCAAGTGCCATCATTTCGCGAATAGAAATAGGGCCTGGTGCATTAGCTCCATGCCAAGTTCCGTCCAAGTGCCAGATTTCGTAGTGATGGAGCCATTCTGAGACCCATGGGACTGTGGTATCAGCGATCAGCATGGTGTTTTTCCATTCCCCGGTATCAGGGTCGTACAGGCAGAGCGCGGAGTCCTCAGGCTTGTCGCTATTGTAGCGAAGATGCGGGAGGTCGATGAAGTCCTCCCCTTCGCGCGGCCGCAGCTTCGGCTCACAGATGAAGGCGAGGGGAACAGCCTTGGAATTCTGCCATTCCCACTGGATCTGTACTGTGTAGCTCATCTGGAAACCACGAAGCGGCCCAACCCAGGCAAGGAGCTGATTGCTATGGGCGAGACGTGGCCTGAGTTCAGGCCACCGTTTCTCCATCCGTCCAAGCTGAGATTGGACTGACCTAGGCTTCGTGCGCTTGATCATCGCTTCAACCGGCCCGGGTGAAAATGGTGAGCTGGCGCTCTCGATACCTCTGCGGCCTTCGTTGCAGTCGGTGCCAGAAGAGCAGGTGTGGCGACGAACCCCTTGCCGCGTTCATATGCGCCTGGGGCAGCAATGGTCGGCAAACTATCGATGTAGGAGCGAACTGCCTGTTCGCTTACCTTTTCGCCGAACAGCCCGTCAAAGATTTTCCGAATATCGGCAAGTTCGGAACTCCTGGCTTTTGCCAACTCTGCCAGAAGATGCTGGAGATCAGTGCGGAATACCCTCATTTCGTGATCAGATTTGGGCCAGCGATCGTTGAAGTTCTCTTCCAAGAATACCGGGTTACGCTCTTCGGGTCTGCGGCCAGTTTCCAAGGCAATAGCCATCCGGCGATCAAGCTCTTGAGCAAACGCCTCTAGCTGAGCGCAAACTCCAAAAGCGCTCGGGGGCACTTCGACGGCAATCTTGGAGAGATAAATCGAGACCGGACGCCTCATATCCCGATTGGCGTATCGCAGGTTCAAGTAGCGCTTCATCAGCTTGAGCGCGATAACCTGCGGTGCATCGCGGATCGGATCAATGGGCTCGGGCAGCTCGTCTATTTCTGCGGCCATCATGACGGTACCCGACACCAATCGATCCTTGATCTGTAGACGAGCGCGCAGATCACTGACCTGATTCCGGAATACAATCGTCGGCATCGAGACCCGCCTCCGGAACCAGCCTCCAAAACCGTAGGGGTTCACGGCAAATCTTGCATCTGGTCCATCATCAGGGCTGTGATAGATGTCGCCGACGCGCTCGGCGCGAGGGGCCTTCGCCGGGTCCATCGGGGTCACATCAAGGTGCATGAACGCAAACTGAAGTTGGATGCAGCGGGTGCAACGTTCGATCTTGCGGACGTCTGGAAAGCCTTGGAACGCTTCGTGAAGCTCATCTAGGACCTTCCGGGGCGTCCACCCAAACGGTGTGCCGAATTCCAGAATGGCATCGAGATCGAACCGGTCGTCCTCCGCACCATGGACGATGGTAGCGCCAATCGCTCGAGATCCTTGGGGGTAGACCAAGGCAGTTTCGAGGTGGAAGCGCATCCGGCCCGTGGGCCTCTGTAGAAACTCGGGGATCAACTGGTAGCGTTTGCCCGCGACTTGATGGTCGCGTGGGCTAAGCTCCATTTCGAGAACCGTGGCAAGAAGCAGGGCGTCCAGTCCGGGTGCGGTTGTATCAAGGGGCATCGAGAACTCCTCCTGTTGCCGAGCTCGTTCGACTGCCTCCCTCAATCGCCGCGCCGTACGTCAATATATAGGCATCGATATCATCGATCAACACCATGCCTTGTTTTTTGTTCTTGATTTGATCCATTCTATCTTCTCGACTTCGTGGTGACGGCAGGGGAGCCTCTCCGCTCTGCCACGAGCCTGTTCACTACGAGTACGACGAACAAACATCCGCACGCTTGTTTGCCGACAGTGCAGGGCACTTCTCAGTTGATCGTATACTCCCGCCAGGGGATCGACCGCAGCGGCACCCGCGACATGAAGCGGGCGATGTCCGGCCGGCCGTAATAGGTCGGCCGGCCGCGCCCGTCCTGCGCCATCAGCACGACTGGCACGCCGAAGACCGGGGCGAAGCCCCGGATCGCGTCGGCGGCCGCCCCGCTGTTCTGCACCACATGGGGTTTCACCACCACGACGGCGAAGGTCTGACCCTGCTCGCGGATCACCGCACCTTGCACACGCATCTGCCTCGCTCCTTCTCTCAGGCCGCCAGCCTGTTGAGGCGGCTGTTGATCCATTCCCAGGCCTCGTGGGTCAGCCAGCCCGAATAGTCGCGGGTAACGCCGATCACGAGGACGCGGTCGTTCTTGTCGACGTGGGGGGCCAGCCGGTCCCAGACGCCCTTGGCGTTCAGATTGGTATCGACCAGCCAGGTCGATCCGAGGTAGTGCCACCAGTCCCCGAGGTTCTTGATGGCCTTGTGCAGCTCGTCGTAATTCTGACCCGGCCGCTTCAGGTCGTAGTTGATCGCGTAGATCATTTTTGTTCTCCTGTCTGTGTCGCGACGCGGACCGGAAACCGGCCCTGATGCGCCTCGACTCCCTATGCGGACATCGAGGGGCGTCTCGGACATCCACCGTCTCATGTCCGCGCAGGGGCCGCTCTCCCGCATAGGAGAGCGAAGGGGAACGGAAGGTGTGAGTTTGCAGGAAGCCGCGACCGCCAAGAGCAGAGCCGAGATCGTCGAGGCGATCCGAGGCCTTTCGGTCGCCGATTGGGTGCGGCTGAAAAAGGTCGCCGCCTACTATGCGCGCCCCGCCGTTCCGGCCCAAGACCTGCTGCAGGAGGCGTTCGCCCGCGCGCTCGATGGCAGCCGGGTCTGCCCGGCCCATGTGGATGCGGTGCGGTTTCTGGCAGAGGCCGTGCGCAGCATTTCCGACGGCGAACGGGAAAAGGCCTCGCGCCGCCCGGCCCTCGTTTCCATCGAGGGCGGAAGCAGCGGCGCGGCGGCCATGAATTGCCCGGACCCCGAGCCGGGCGTGGAGGACCGGATCGTGCATGCGGAGCAGGACGCGCGAATGCGCGCAGATGTGCTCGCGCTTTTCGCAGACGATCCGGCCGCGAAGGACATTGTGGAAGGCACTATGGAGGGCATGACGGCGGAGGAACTGCGAGAGCTGACTGGTCTCGACAGGACCACCTACGATTCCAAACGGAAACTGATCCGCCGCCGGATCGACAAGAGATACCCTGAAGGATGGCAGCCATGACCGGTAAGAACGACAAGGCCGCCCGGCCGCTCGGTCGGCTGGCAGATTCTCTCGCCGAGGACATTTTCAACGTGTCTGACGAGCAGATTCTTGCCGAGTTCCGAGAGGACGGTGGAGACCCAGATCAGAATGCGGTGGAGATGCGGGCGTTGTTCGAGAAGAGCCTGCTTACGGTGAATAAAGCCCGGATGGCATCTGCGAAGGCTGGGGCTGCCACAAGCCGTCACGTTCCAAAGGAGCAGACCGCAAACGTCGTGAATATTGCAGATGCGCGAACGCGCCTTCGAGCCGTTTTAGCACGCGCTGATACTATTCCTGGCCTGACTTTGGCAGCGCGCAAGGAGAACGAGCTTTCGGATGCTGATGTTCTGGGGATGCTGGAAGAGCTGGCCGAACTGGGCCTGCTGGAAGACAACGATGATGCCGGAAAATCCTAATGCGGCTGTCTCCTGCCGAATTACTCCTTCAGGAACTGGGTGTAACTGACCCGGCCGAGATCGACCTTGAGGCAATCGCCTATCATGTGCATGCACATGTCCGATACCGGCCTCTCGATGGTTGTGAGGCCCGGATCGTCGGGACGGCGGATCGCGCCATCATCACCGTAAACTCTAACAGTCAGTGGCGCCGAAAACGATTCTCGATCGCGCATGAACTGGGTCACTGGCACCACCATAGGGGACGTTGCCTTGCCTGCCGGGTAGATGAGTATCGCCCGCGATCTGCGGTTTCTCCCGAACGAACCGCTGACGGGTACGCGGCCGATCTTCTCTTGCCGAACTATCTGTTCCGCCCGTTGGCCAAGGCACAGAAGAATCTGAACTTTGCTTCGATCAAGGCTCTTGCCGACGCTTTCAATGCTAGCCAGACGGCAACAGCCATCCGCTTGGTCGAAGCCGACTTCGCCCCGGCGATGCTGGTTTGCCATGAGCCGCAAGGTCGGAAATGGTTCGTTCGATCCCGCAGCGTGCCTGATCGGTGGTTCCCGCAGGATAATCTAGACGCGGAGAGCTACGCCTTTGGTATCCAGTTTGGTGCCGAGCCGGATGGCCCGCTCCTTCGGAAAATTGGGGCGGATGCCTGGTTCGACCGTGCAGGCGCAGACCACTTTGAGATTCAGGAGCAGACCATTCGGACCGGCCCCAACGAGACTCTGACTCTGTTGGCATTTTGTGACGAGCGCATGCTTGAAGATCCGGATATTCGACGGTATAGTCGATAACCGGCTCATAAAAATTGATTTTTCGGGGGCTTGGTGGCTCCTGCTTCATCGTGGCACATCATGAGACGCTGCTGCTTGCTGACAAGAACGAATCAATTCGCAGCCATAGTTGTGCGGCTGGCTCTCCGGTAGCCACGACAATCCGGCTGCTGGTACTGTGCCGGTGCCTACGCCCACGGCATTCGCTACCCATCTTGCCGAGCTCGAGACGTTGATCGCTGACTTCAAGAGCGACAAGGAGAAGGCAGAGACCAATCGGTCGCAGATGAAACCGAAGAAGTAAGGGACCGACACAAACTCGGACCGAACCAGAGAATCCCTTTGTCTCGTTTGCATATTAACTCGGTCTCCGAAGCAATGGGGCGGACATCGACAAGGCTTTTTCGCCCCAAAGCGGACTTTCATCGCAGGGAGTGGTGCAGCGTTGTAGCTTCACCGAGGATGGCGAGCAGCGTCACTTCACTATGTGGGAATACTCTTCAGCCCTAGCTTCTCGTTGTATTGATCAACATTAGTCACTATCACCTCGATAGCATCGCCACTCTTCTTGGTCAGATCAGCGGCGCTCGCTTGATTTGCATGAAGTAGTCCTGACACTTCATTTTCAAACTTTACAAAGATGCCGAAACCTTTCACCGCAGAGACGATACCAGAGACTTTCTTACCAACAGGGAACACCTCATCGACGCCCGCCCAGTTTCCTACCATCTGCTTTTCACGAAGATCGACCGTCTTGCGAAGTGAGCTCACCGAGATTAGCTCGGGACCATCGCTGTCAGGGAAGACCATGTTGTAGTCCTCTAGCGCCAAAGCGCGCTCGCGCTCCAGGAAGCTGACTAAATTCTTCGCGTTCATCAACGCGGAACGGTTTTCAAAGTGAATGGCCGGATTCTTGATGCGCTCTTTAATCGCATTTGCGACTGCCTCTTGACGAAACCACGTATCCTCAGCCATCGCAGAAACATAGTGCGGATTATTGAGTAGGAACAGATGCGTCCGTCCTGCTGGTGAAATCGCGATAAGTGTGTTCAGCTCAATCCCAGACAAGCTGAAGTCTTCGCTAACTACACAGTGCTTCCCCACGAGATAGTTGATTTCTCGAAGCAGGATGTCCTGAGTTATGCCAAATTTCTCGAGCTGTGGGAGCATGTCCTCACCACGCATGTAGCCATCCTTCCGCGCGCTCTGCCCGTCATGTGCGATACCAGCAAGTGACCGAAGGATAGCCACGCGACAAAAAAACGACGGCTTCTTGTCGGCGATGTCCGCTGCCATGAGATTGACAACGTATGAGTGATCGCTGTCATAGTACCGACGTTTGGGGCGAAGGATGACCCTACTGACAAGTTCCAACGGCAACGCATAGCTGCCTCCCGAAGAAACCATTTTGAGGATGTGATCTTCTGAAATGTGTCCACTAGAGCAAAACTCCAGAAAAATCTCCATCGCACGTCGCATATTTCTCCCGGCTAGCCCAATCAATAGTCGACGAATATGTTCCTCGCTGTCAAACACCGAACGCAGAATAGACGTAAGATAGGAAACCTTGTCAGAGGCCGTATAGGTTGCCTTCATTGAGTTCGGAAGGTCATAGGAAAAACGCTGAGTTGGGTTCTCCTTGAGCCGCGCGACGGCCACATCAACGCGTTTCTTGAGAATGAGGTCAAACCTTGGTGGCTCTATCCGAAACGCCAAGTCTTTAAGCGCAGTGTCAAGTGGCGGACGATCATGGTTCTTATCGTATGTCTCTTCCCGTATAGGGAGGAAGATCATGGCATCAAATTCGGTTCGCAACCACTGAGCAGCTTCGAACATTAGGAGTTGCTCAGTTAGCTCCCTCTTGTCGCAGTTGTCCAGCACAATTACGATAAGTGCAGACTCGCGGCTCGACAGGTACTTGCAGTAGCAGGTTGCGACTTTGTGCTCGTTTGCGAGGCTCTCGTCCAACTTATCCGCAAGTTTTTCGTTCCACTTGTCTTTGTTGCCCTCATGCAGCCTGCCGGTTCCCTTCCTATAGCTTTCAACGTCCGCGCGGAAAATTTGCTTAATTGTCTCCAGCTCTTCGAAGTCAACTTTGGGGAGTTGCGCCTTGACACCAGCTATAATTTCCTTCCTGAGCCACTTATATATTTCATCGCGCGAGACAGGCGCTACATTTAAATTGATGTGCAGCCACCGAGTACTGCGGCGAACGTCAGTCGGCAGCGCCGAAACTCTTAGATGGTCAACGAAGGTCGTCTTCCCGGCACCGGCGGAGCCAATCAGAAGCATCACCTGGTTGGCGAGGGTTTGACCCTGTCTAAGTTTCTTGATGATGGGGAGTGGATTACTACTGTCATCAAGCTGCGATGCAATCTTCTCTGATGGTGAAATGATTGCCGCAAAGGTTCTGTCAATCGAATCTACGTATCTATTCCGGCGTTTCGATGGAATATAGCACTCGGCAGCGATAACGTCGCGTTCTGCGATATTCCCTGGATCAAACAGGCCCCTGAAGTCCGTCTTTATAGTCGATCCGAAGGAATTGAGCCCTATTTCTTCGCTCTGCGCAGCGCCACCGCCCACCATCTTTCGTGGTTTGAAATACCGGATTGGACGCAGTTTTTTGACTATCTTCTCCCCCCAACGATCCAAGGAAGCAAAGCCAAACTGAGTAATGAACTTGGAGAAATCTACGTTCTCGCTACTGAAGTTCTCTGCTAGAATATCAAAAAGAGGGGTTTCATCGTTGTTGTATCCCGCCAGGAGTCGTGTGCCATCACAGGCCACCACGAACTTGACTGGATCGACATCCCCTGAGTGCTTGGAATTAATTTCCGACGCGTACAACCGGGCTTCGCGCAGCGCCTCCACGAGGTCTTCCCCCGGCGTCTTGGCCTCAACCGCCATAATTGGTATACCGCGATGCACGTAGAGGTAGTCAGGATAATAGTTCTTCTTGCTACCGCCCTTATCTATCGTCACCGAGCGGATGCTTTGCTTTGTGTAAATATTGCTTGGCGGTAGCATGAGCCCGTAGGGCGTGTTGGCAGTCATAAGAGGCATTAGGAGCTTTTGCTCGACATCACTTTCGTTCAACAACATGCTAGGATCAATAATCATATCTCTGCCTTGCTCCATACGCCTACGTAGGCTTTGGTCGCATACGAAGCATCCCCCGCTACTCGTCCCGACCTCACGATGAGTGGTAAGCTCTGCGTTTGCAACACCTTCAGTGTCCGCTTTAGTCTTGGGCCGTCACACCCGGCGGGTGAAGCGAGCGTCCGCTCTCCGCCCCTACGCCTTCCCCAGTTCGTATCTCCCCCGCAGATCCGTGTCCGCGATACGTGCATGCGCTGACGCCAAGCCGACGACCGTCGCGTTTTCGATGACTGCGGTTTCGGGGACCAGAAGGTACGACCAAGGCTTCTCGCCCAGCTGGTTAGCCTGCGCTTGGGTGGCGATGAACGCCCAGAGAGCGGCGGCCTCGGCCTTTCGTAGGACGACCGGATCGCTCATGTCGCTCGCGCGCTTGGTTTCGACGATCAGCTTCTCGGTTGCGGTCTCCACCACAAAGTCCGGCTGGTAAGGATTGCCGTCAGTGTCGAAGATCTTGAACTGGTTGGGACCGGGCTTCATCCATAGGCGGACCGTCGGATCCCGCTCAAGGAGAACGGCCATCTTCCGTTCGGTGTCAGAATCGAACTTCGCCAGCTGGTAACAGCCCTTCTGGAATCCTGTGAAGATGAAGCGCCTGATTTGGTTCAGCTGATCGGGCGGATTGCGGTAATCCCGTATGGCGCCTTTGTTGCTGCCGTCGAAGGTCTGCGGCCGCAGCGGGTCGAACGCGGAGTTGACCGTGACGCGGTAGCTGGTTTGTCCGCGCCACATGTTCTGCTTCATCTGGGCAAAGATCGCATCGGCCATCGCACGCGCATGGCCCTGGATGACCGCGCGCAACTTTTCCTCGTCCGGGTATTTTTCCTGGAAGTGGGTCACGACCTGGCCGGCCAGGTCATAGAGGGTCGCGGCATGGGCGTCGTAATCGACCTCCGGAAAGTCCATCAACTTGGCGACGAGGTAGTCTTCCAGCCGCGCGGGCATTTCGTGATCGGATTCGCCGGAGATGATGTCCCGCTTCTCCGTGCGCAGGACCTGGATCAGCAACTCGCGGGACAGGGGCTGATAGTTCCAGGTCTTCAGGTCAAGCTGGAACGCCCTGAAGCCGAACGACACCTGATCCCTGGGCGTAATAGTCAGGGTGGGAATGGCGATGGTCCGCTCGGCGATCTGCTTGCAGACCTCTTCCACGACCGCGACCGCCTGTTCCGGCGTCACCGAAGGGAAGAGCCCATCCTGCATCTTCTGGGCGGCAAGGGCAGTTTCCGTGATGCGCTGCACGACCTTGGGGTCCTGCAGATCCCTGATCGACGAGACCTGCCTGCTCACCTCCGGCATCACGACGCTCAACACGGTCTTGGCCAGATTGACCTCTTCGGGCTTGTTGAAGCGAAATGGCGGGGCGGCCGGAGCCGCGAACCCTGCGCCGGTGGCCGCAGCAGGCTGTTCATAGCCTCCCGCAGGGGTATCCGCCGCTGGCGCGACGCCCGCCTGAGCCTCGGCCTGAAGGATCATTTGCTCAATCACGGAAGGAGCGACCACGACCACAGGCTTCGAGGCCGGAATATCGCCACCATCGCCTATCATGACCGTCTTCAGCTTGCGGGTGACCCCGTTGTCCTCTTTCGCCCGCTCGATCAGATCGTTGAAGCGGTCGTGAGCGATGACGGTCAACTGATCCACCACCGCAACGCCGGTGCGCTTGCCATAGGGTAGCCGCAGACCGCGTCCGAGGGTCTGCTCGGTCAGGATGTCCGAGGCCGAGGCGCGTAGCGGCACGATGGTGAACAGGTTGGAAACGTCCCAACCCTCTTTCAGCTTGTTGACGTGGATGACGATATCCGTGTCGCCGCCCTTTTCAATATTCAGCAGGCGTTGTGCGTTCTCGTCGCTTTCCTCGCCGGTCAGCCTCGAGTGGATCTCAATCACGCGGCCCTTGTAACGGCCGTCGAAGAACGCCTCGGATTCGATGAAATCCCGCACCTGCCGGGCATGGGTGGTGTCCTGGGTCACCACCAGCATGAAGGGCCGCACAACCCGTACATCGTGCTGCCGGGCATAGGTTTCCAGCGCGACCTTCACATGCTCGTGGTAGTTGATGCCGTCTTCCAGCTTGATCCGTTCAAGCGCGGCCTCATCCACCGACTTCGGGTTGAAGTTGGCCCTCGTGCCGACGGCGGGTTCCTTGACGTAGCCGTCTTCCATCGCATCAGGCAGGTCGTAGCGGTAGACGACGTTCCTGAACTCCTGCGACCGCGCGCCGACGGTCTTCGGGGTGGCCGTGACCTCCAGCCCCAGGATCGGCTTCAGTTCGGCAATCGCCTTCGCGCCGGCGGAACCGCGATAGCGGTGCGCCTCGTCCATCAGCAGGACCAGATCATCCAGTTCCGACAGATAGGTGAAGTAGCTGTCGCCGATATATTCCTGCAACCGTTTGATCCGGGGAGACTTCCCGCCTCGCACCTCGGAATTGATCTTCGAGATGTTGAAGATGTTGACGATCGCGCCTTCGCGGCCGAAGAAATCGGTTCCGCGCACACCGCGCCCTTCTTCATAGTTCTCGGCATTGACGATCAGCGGCGCGTTATGGGCAAAGGCCTCGATGCCCCGGAAGACGTATTTCGGGCTGTTCGGCTGGAAATCGGACAGCAGCTTTTCATAGATCGTCAGGTTCGGCGCCAGGACAAAGAAGTTCCGGCTTTTGCCGATCATGTAGAGGTAGCTGATGAAGGCCCCCATCAGCCGGGTCTTGCCGACGCCGGTGGCCAGCGCGAAGCAGACCGAGGGGAAATCGCGTTCGAAATCCTCGAAGGCCGCGTCGGGCAGATTGCCATAGGCCGCGCGCACAGCATCGCGTGCAGCCTCGACATCGGTATCCTTGGTCGGGGCGATCAGGTCCACGATGTCGTCGAGCCGCCGCAGAGCCTCGGCCTGGGGTTTGCGCAGAGAAAGGCGTTGCGTGATCTGGGTGACGGCGCGTTTCGGATCGAAGGCCTTCATTCCTGCGCCTCCCCGTCGTCATCAGAGGGATCGGGGGCGAAGAGGTCGGGGGTGGCATCGTCCCGCCGAGCCTTGCCCGAGGCTTTCGTCGCGGGAAGGTCGTCTTCCTCATCCTCCGCCATCATCGGCAGGGATTCGATCTTCAGCGAATAGTCGTCCTTGCCCCATTCGCAGGCCGCCAGCACCGCCTGCGGGATCTTGCGGACGGTCAGGTTGGCCAGACGGTCGGCGCCGGATTCGTAAGCCGTGCAGCAGATCAGCAGGCTGCGGGTCTCGCCCACCTCGTCGGAAATCGCGCGAAGCTGGTCGAAGGTCAGGCTGTTGGTGGTGACATAGATGAACGAGGTTTCCGAGGACTGGCCGTGCATCCAGTAATGCTCGGCCGAGGGGGCGTAGATGTAGCCGAAATGCTTGCACATCGCCTCGGCCAGCATGGCGGGGTTGTATTCCTTGCGGATGACCCAGTTGTCCCATTGGTCCTTTTCCAGCAGCGAGGGCGCCAGGCGGAAGAAGCGATAGCCGCCGCCGCCCTTCCAGCCTGCCGCTTCGGTCACGCCGCCCTTGTCCTGCCCATCGATGACCTTGGTCATCCGGGGCACGATATGGGTTTTGGCGTGCTCGCCCAGTTCCACCATGATCCAGCGGCGGCCCATCTTGTGGGCCACGGCGCCGGTGGTGCCGGAGCCGGCGAAGGAGTCGAGGACGAGATCGCCGGGGTTGGTGGCGAGGTCAATAATGCGAGAAATTAACCGTTCAGGTTTTGGGGTTGCAAATGGGTCAGCCGGGTTGAATTTCTTAACCTCTTCACGCGCCTCATGATTGTTTCCTGCATCTGAATGAAGCCAGACAGTTGGCGACGGAGGGCCAGACGTGGTCAATTCGGACAGGAATGTCTTCCTTGACGGCGCAGCATCGCCATTCACTCCAAACCAGATAGCGTCATCTTGGTCGAGTCTTTCTAATGTCTCGGGGGAAAACCTTGGATAGGTTCCTGGTGGCGGGGACCAAGTTCTTCCGTTCTTGAAGGTGTAGGTGAACTTCTCTGCTTTGGCCGATCCACTTTTTGCATGCAGCGGCGTTGCCTTCCAAGGCCCCTTGGGGTGATTGTCGGGATTTCTATAGCGCGCGTCCATTTCCGCGCTTCGATCCAGTCTATTTGGGCGCCATGACGGCTTGTCAAGTGCGTATATTAAAACATGATCATGATTATCAGACAGCCATTTAGCGTCATTTGCGACGGTATACTTTTTCTGCCAGACGGCGTTTGCAACGAAATTCGTTCGCCCAAAAACGCCATCACACACAACCTTCAAATAGTGGGATTCATTGTCGTCGACGGTAATCCAGATCGACCCATCTTCCGACAACAAATTCCGCAAAATTTCCAGCCGATCTCGCATCATCCCCAGCCAAAGAGAATGCTCAAGCCCGTCGTCGTAATGTTCGAAAGCCGATCCCGTATTATACGGTGGATCGATGAACACGCATTTCACCTTGCCCCGCACATTCGGGTCGGTCTCCAGCGCCTTCAGCGCCAGCAGGTTGTCGCCATGGATCAGCACGTTGTCGAAGATGTCCCCCTCGCGCCGGGTCTCGGCGTGATGCGAAAACTCCGGGTCTTCGATCAGGATGCGCGGTTCCAGCCGGGGGCGGATGTCCTTGCCGATCCAGGTCAGTTCCAGCTTGGTCTTTCCGGCCATCAGATCAGGCTCCATCGTATCGTGAACAGGTCTTCGACCTGTGGTGTCAAATTCAACTGCTCGGCGATGGCGTCGAGCATCCGCTCGCGCTCCTCGTCGATCTCGCGCAGCCGGGTATAGAGCTGGTGTTGCAGATCGTCGACCTGCCGCTTCAGCGCCTTGGCCTCGCGCTGCAACTCGAGTTTGGTTTGCAGATTGACCGTGGCGCGGGCCAGCTTGTTCTTCTCGGCGGCTTCCTTGTTCAGCGCCTTCATCTGCTGGTCATAGGCCACCCGCGCATCGTTGCGCCAGGCGTCGAGCCGGTCTTCCTCCTCGTTGAGGAATTCCCCCAGCCGCTCCTGCGCGATGCCGACAAGCGCGGTCTGCCGTTCCGAGACGATCACCGCCAGATCGGCGTCGGGCAGGCCGGTGATGGCGCCGGCCACCCGCGCCGGCACCTGCAACATCCGTTCCGCCGTTCCAGGATCGACCGGCGCGCCGTCATCGGTGAAGGCCGCGCAGATGATCTCATCCCAGGTGCGCGCCGGGGTTTCCAGCGTCAGCCGCGCGACACGCATCCAGCCCGACCGCCCCCGAAGCAGGGCGACATCGCCAAGGTTGCCGTCATAGGCGGGATAGTCGAATTCGAGCGCGGCGGGGGGCAGGTGGCGCGCCTTGGCCTGTTCGACAAGCCGATCCGCCAGCCCGTCATCGGCCAACCGGAAGAACCGCCAGCCCCGCTCGTCGGCCTCGGGCCATTCGGTGGACCAGGTTTCGCCCGCGTGATCGAACCGTTGGGCGTGGTCTTCATGGAACCGCGCCGCGGGCAGTTCGGCCCGTGCCAGACCGAGGAGCGCGCGTTTGAACTCGCCGATGGCGGAGTTCACGCTTTCCTTGCGGCCCAGCAGGCGTTCGATGACCTTGTCGTCCATCTCGGCCAGAAGCTTGTTGCGGGCATCCTGCTTGGCCTCGTCGATTTCGACGCTGAATTCCTCCTGCAGGCGGTCGAAGGCGGCGTTGATCTCGGCATCGCTGCGGCTTTGCTGGACGATCTCCAGGATGCGGCGCTCGATGTCGACGCCGGATTCGATGGCGCCCAGAACCTCGTCGGACGAGCCGAAGACCCCGTCGAACAGCTTGAACTTCTGTTCGAGCAACTGGTGGATGCGCTCCTCGGCCTGGTTCTTGCGATTCAGGAAGTTGATGACGGTGACATCGATCTTCTGGCCGTAGCGGTGGCAGCGGCCGATCCGCTGCTCGACCCGCTGCGGGTTCCACGGCAGGTCGTAGTTGATGAGTAGCGAACAGAACTGAAGGTTGATGCCCTCGGCGCCGGATTCGGTGGCGATGAGGATGCTGCGGTCGTTGCGGAAGGCATCGACGATGGCGGCCTTCATGTCGGCGGTCTTGGAGCCGGACACGGCCTCGGTGCCGCGATGTTTCGCGATCCAGTCCTTGTAGAGCGCGGCGCTGTCCTTGTCCGAATTGGATCCGTTCAGGATGACGGTCTGCCCAGCGAAGCCGTTCGCCTCCAGCAGATCGCGCAGGTAGGTTTGGGTGCGCACGGATTCGGTGAAGACCACCGCCTTGCGCTGGCCACCCTTGCCCTCGATCTCGGTCAAGACGACGGGGAGGCAGTCGAGAAGCGCCTTGCCCTTGGCATTGTCACCGATCGATCGGGCCAGATCGCGATATCGCGTCAACTCTTCGATCTCGGCCCGCAGTTTCCTGGGATCGATCTGTTCGATGGCGTCGTCGGAATGATCCTCGACGGCGTCGGCCTCGGCACCCGCTCCGGTCCCTGAATCCCGCCATTCTTCGGCCTCTTCCGCGAAGCCATCGATGTCATCAAGCGTCTCGTCGTCGACGATTAGCTTTCCCTCAAGGCGATGGACCATCTTGTCGAGCGTCTGCGCGATGGCGAAGGATGAGGATCCCAGGATCTTGCGCAGCATCAGGGTGACGAGATGCCGCCCGTTCTGACCCAGGGCGATGGTGTCGGGGTTCTGCAGGTAGGCGGAAACCGAGTTGTAGAGATCGACCTCCAGCCGGTCTGGAGTGAAATCGAAGGTCTTCGGCAGGCGGTTGGTGTAGTTGATCAGGCCAGCCTTCTGCACCTGCCGCCGCAGGGTCCGCTTGCAGATCGGATCGAGACGCCGGGCCAGCAAGGCACGCGCAGCTACATCCTCGCGCCCGCCGAACTCTGCCCGAAAAGCCTGTTCCGATCCGAAGTAGGTCTGGTCGATGATGGTGACGAGGCCGTAGAGTTCCATCAGGTTGTTCTGGAGCGGCGTGGCGGTCAGCAGCAGTTTCTGGCGCCCGGCCAAGGCGTCGCGCAGGACGGCAGCGCGGGAGTTTTCCGCCGCCTTGTAGACATTCCGCAGCTTATGCGCTTCGTCGAACACGACGAGGTCCCAACGCACGGCGCGTAGCGTATCGGCGATACGCGCAGCAAACTCATAGGACAGGATGATGATGCCTTCCCGCCTGCCGATCGGGTTGGATTGACCTGCCGCCACAATATCCTTGAGCTTCTTGGCGTCCAGGATGACGGAGGACAGCGAAAACTTCTCGCGGAGCTCGGTCGCCCATTGCTTCCTGAGCGAAGCGGGAACGATGAGGAGCAGATTGCGCTGTTGCTCCCACCACCGCTGGCTCAGGATCAGCGCGGCCTCGATCGTCTTGCCCAGACCAACCTCGTCTGCCAGCAACACGCCTTTCGAGAGCGGTGAACGCAGGGCGAACATCGCCGCATCGACCTGATGCGGGTTGAGGTCGACGCGGGCAGACGACAAGGACTGAGTCAGAGCGTCGTTTTCGCTGATGCCTTCACGGGTCAGAAAATGGGCGAAGTATTTGGACTGATGCGCGGAGTAGGATGGTTCTGCCATGGGTCTTTTCTAGCAGCGGCAGTAAAGACGTCCAGAGGAAAGGTGCGGAGCGGGACCTTGAGCGAAAATGCGTGATCGCGTCAGCTCGGCGCTGCTGGTTCGAGAAGCCCGGCGGGAGAAACGAAATAATTGCCAAGTATAGGCGCCTTGATTCGACAGAAAAAATGAGTGACCGTTCATGATTTCTATGAGAATGCACCCGTGTCATGAGCGGGTGCCAATTTTACTGATACAGCGCTGATGCCGGCCAAGATCGGAAGCTACAGGTGGCCAGCGGGAAAAACAAACCGTTGATCCATTTTCCCAATGGAGATCGCGGGAGATCACAAACGAAGGGTCCCCCTGGTCCTGTCTGATGGTGCCGAAAGACGGTTTACCACCCGCTCCTGTCAACCTTCGGATCTTCAATCTGAAGATCGTCAATGAGGAGCGATTCGGAAATGCACATGCACTAGTTGGGGCATCTCCACGACCTTATTCCCCTATCCAGCGCGAAATTTGAACTGATTTCCTCGGTACAGGAAAAACAGTGTTGAGCAGAATAGTTGACCTGGATCATTTTTGCATGAAATTGGTAGTTATGTGAAAAATTGGGAATACGGCGCTCCGCCTTCCTGCGTGGAGTAATCGACGAGGGCCGCGACGGGAAAAAACAGGAGTCCTTTGTTTTTCCCGTCTGGGCGTTACAGATGGCCGGAAACTGCGCTGTTGACCACCCTCAACCGAAAATGAATGGCTCAGGTCGTCAGGACCGGCGGCGATGATCGTCCCGCCCTGGCACAGATGAAATCGAAACAAACCGCCGACGGAGAAACCCTGTTTCTTCGAATGGCGGAGCCATGCTTGAAGGAAACCGATGTCCCGCATCCCGTTCATCCACGCCCGCTTCCCGGCTCCGTCCGAGACCGAGAGCGCGCTCGTCCACCGCCTGCGCGACCATCTCCGTAACCTGCGCGTCGAGGCGCTGCGTCAGCAGGAGGCCGCGCGTCCGGCCGAGGAGGCGCCGGAGGAGGCAGGCGAAGCGGAGGACGATCCGGACACCGATTCCGATATGGACGCTTTCGACCTCAAGATAGATCTGCGCGCCCGGGCCGAGCTGACGAGCCGGGACAGCCAGCGGATCAACCGCCGCGCGGCACGTCTGCATAAGGCGCGAATGGCCGCGACAGGCCTCAGTCATTTGAAGAAGGAGGATCGAGAGCGGTTGGAGGTGCTGAAGGACGGCGTCCGGCTCGCGGTGATCCCGTCGGAGCATCGGGCCGACGAGTTGGCGGCGGAGCTGCACGACGAGTTCCGATGGCTTGGCGCGGCGACAGAGGTGGTCTGGCATGCGATGCGCCGCTCTGTGCGCGAGGGCTGGCCCGGCCTGCGGCTGCCACCCCTGCTCCTCGATGGTAATCCTGGCATCGGCAAATCCGTTTGGGCCAGGCGGCTCGGCGGGTTGATCGGGACGGCGTCGATGGTCTTCGAGGCCACCAGCGAGAATGCGAGCTTCGGTCTGGTTGGCTCACAGCGCGGCTGGAGCAATGCGGCACCGGGTCGTCTGCTGCAGACCATCTTGCAGGAAAGGGTCGGGAACCCGGTCGTTATCGTCGACGAGGTCGAAAAGGCCGGCACGGCCGAGTCGAACAAGGGCCGCAGCTTTGATCTCGCCTCATCGCTCCTGCCGTTGCTGGAGCCGGCAACGGCCGGGCACTGGACCTGCCCGTTTTACGAGATCGGCTTCGACATGGGCTGGATCTGCTGGGTGCTGACATCGAACGACTGGCGCAAGCTACCCGACCCGCTCATCAGCCGTTGCCCCCCGATCCGCTTGCCTGATCCGACCCTGGAGCAACTGATCGACTTTGCCCGGCGCGAAGGGCAGAAACGCGGCTTGTCGGCGCCTTCGGTCGAGGCGGTGGCCGAGGCGCTGCTTCAGATGTCGCGCCACGTGCACCGACTGAGTCTGCGGTCGGTGATCCGGATGCTCGATCTCGCCGAGCGCCTCGAAGCGGAGCCGATCCGGCAATGAGTGTTCTTTTCCCGATTTTGGCGAGGTTTCGACCCTGCCTGCGGCTTCACAAGCCCGTGTTCACGTGGTTCCGTACCCGAAATGGGGGCCGGGACATGCCACGGAAAACCTGGGCGACGGATAAAATCGACTTCGAGCGGGAACGTGCTTATTGGGACTGGCTCAGGTCGCACCTGCCTGAGGTTGAGGTGGCCAAGGCATTTCCTAACGAGGAAAGCTGCCTGTCCCGCATGATCACAGTCCGGTGGGCGGCAGGCGTGACTTGTCCGCGATGTCTCTGCCAGAATCTGCTCTGGCTGAGGGTGCACAAAGTGTGGCAATGCCGAGAGTGCCGTCGGCAATTCTCCTACACGTCGGAAACAGTGCTGAAGAGCACGAACCTGGAACTCCGGCCATGGTTCCTGGCGACCGAGCACATGATCCGGCATACGCCTGTTTTCGTACACGATCTCATGCCATCGGTAAGCGAATTCGTGGTGCTGACCAAGCTGGAGCGGAAGGCCGCAGGCCGGCTGCGGAGGAAGGTCTTCAATGACCTGCGCCGGGACGGAGGGCATTGCTTTCTCGCAGGTCTGGTTCTGACACGGCTGCCGCAATGGCCGGATGCCGCGCCGCCGGGCACCGTCGAGTTCAAGGCATGGCTGTTGGCAGAAGCCGCGGCTCACGCGGTTTCGCGGCGCTGCTGAAAATCAGTCCTATTCTGTACACATGCATGTTGCTGTGCTGCCCTTGGTATTTGGCGAGCCTGGAGACATCTCCCGTTCACGCTGAGCCAGCGAACGTGGACACCAGCGGTGAGACTAGTCGAGCATCCCGCGCAGATGTTCAGAAAATCAGGGCATTAGCCCTCAATCGAAACACAACCTGACGCCGCAAGAGCCGGCCCGGGCCAATGACCGCGGGATTCCTGGAATCCAGCGAATGGAGAAGTCATGTTTGAAACCCACGGCACGAAAGCCGCGCAAAAAGGCGGCGATCCGGTCCCCCCGATCCAACCATCAAGGTCACCTCAATACCCGACAACCGACCGCATCACCCTTGACGGAGGAAGGCCCCGTCTGCGGAAAACGCCCGCCACGAGCCGCGCGGTCCGCCGCATCCCGAAATCGTCCAAGGGACATTTCGTCGGCGAACTCGTCTTCAATCGTGGCAACCAGCCGCAGCGGTTGGGCTTCGGCAGCAAGGGCGAGCACGATACGGCACTCTGCCTGATCTATCGGCCCGACTTCGCGGATCTCGAGGAGCAACTGGCCGCGCTCACCTTTAGCAGGCCCAACGGGAAACCGAGCCACCATTTCTTCGATTTTCGCCTGACGCAGACGAGCGGCCGCCGCATCTGCATCTCGGTCAAGCCGGAGCGGATCGCCGAAAGGGCCGATTATCGGGCAATGTTCGAATGCGTGAAGCGCGCGGCGATCGGCAACATTTGCGATGCGGCGATCACCGTCACGGAGCGCCACCGAGATCCTGTCGTCTTGCACAACGCCAAGCTCTTCCATGCCGCGCGGGATCCCCAGCCCGAAATCGACGCGCTGATCGAGAGAGGGCTTCGTGATTGCACAGGGCCGACCCCGATCTGCGAATTCCTCGCCGGCATCGGTCTCGGCGGTGCAGGCTTCTTCGGCATGGCCCGGGCGATCCGGTTCGGTCACGCCGTGCTGTTGGGGCTGGAGAAGATCACGTCCAACACCCTGATCACGGCGAAGGCTGCGTAAATGGCGGTCCGGCTGAACAAAACCGTACCAATCCTGTTGGAAAAGGATTGCGAGTTCCAGATCGGCGTCCGCAAGGGAAAGGTGCTCGAGCTTCGTGCCGAGGGATACTTCGCCTTCTGGGAGCCCTGGACCGATGAACAGACCGGCGAATACCACGAAAGCACTGCGGGAGTCATCTCGTTCAGTGCGGTTCTGACCGAGAACAACCACGGCAAGCTCGTAGTCCTGCATCGTCCGCTAGCCAAGCCATGCCAGCGCGACCGAATTCGCCGCTCCGAACGGGTGGCTGTCGAAATCGCCCGAGCGCAGTTCCGCAAGCAATACGTACTCGCGATCCAAGGTATGCTCGATGCCGGTGATCTCAAGCTTGTTCGTGAAGATTTCGAAGCCAGGGTCGTCAAGATCCTTGCTCGGGGCAAGGCACGATATGAAGAATTCCTCGCCGCAAAGGCTATTCGTGCCCCAAAGCGCGCAGGGGCCAGGATCAGGAAAACCACGGTCGAGCGCAACAGCGAGTTCGAGTTCAGTCAGGGTGTCCGAAACGGCCGCACCTTCTGGAAATGGTACGAACAGTGGCGTGCTTATGGCGAAGACGGTCTGCTCGATGATTACCGCAAATGCGGCGGTCATTCACGGTATTCAGACCAGGTTGAGGCCTATGTCGGCGCCATCATCGATAAACTGCTTGATGAAGAGCGCCCGACGCTCAAGGCCTACCACGAGTCGGTGAGCAGCATTATCAGCGCGGAGAACGAGCGCCGGGAACGGCTGCCAATTCCGGAAGAGAAGCTCCCGCTGGTTGGCTACGACTACGTACGCAAGCTCGTCATGGAGCGGGCTCCGATCGACCATGCCATTCGCAAGAAAGGCTGGGACAACGCTTACAAGGACCTGCACTCCCTCGGTCTCGGCGTGGAAACGTCTCGGGCGCTCGAGCGCGTCGAGGTCGATGAGTACACCGTTGACCTGATGGTCCTGATGCGTGACACGGGTTTGTTCGATCATCTCCCGCCGTCGGTGAAGGCCTTTATCGGCCTCGACGGAAAGCCCTGCCGGGTTACGCTTTCGGCGGCCATCGATGTTCATACGCGATGCCTTCTGGCGCTTCAGATCGTTCCTCAGGCGCATACGAGCCCGCTGCGCGACACGATCGAGATGATCTATATGAACAAGGTGCCGATCTCGGACGCCGCCAGATGTCGTTTTGCCTGGGAGCAGGGCGGTGCCCCCGAGATGATCGTTCTTGATCGCGGGAGCAAATACATCACGGATGAGGCCTATGCGGTGCTCGCATCGCTGGGCATCACGAACATGGGGGCGCCGGCCGGCAAGCCATGGCTCAAGCCATTCATCGAGCGCGTCTTTCGCATAATTCACGAAGATCTTCTCCTGCGGTTCTCCGGTCGCACCTTCGGCAGCGTTGAAAAGAAGGGCGACAACGATCCGGAGCAACGCGCCACGCTGACACTGGAGGCCTTTCTCACCTGGCTCGTGCGCTGGACAGTGGATGCCTATCACAACAAGCACCACAGCGCCCTCGGCATGTCGCCAAACCAGGCATGGAAGAAGGCCATCAGCGAATGCCGCCCGCGATCGCTGACCAGCGCCGAAATGCGCGAGGCATTCGGGGTGCGGACCGGGAGGAGGATCGGCGTCCATGGCGTTCGGGTAAAGCATATCGACTATCAGAACGATGCCGCCATCGCCCTGAAAAACCTGCCAGGCGTCAAGGATGTCGAAGTTCTGCGCTGGCATGGGGACATCGGCACGATCGGGCTTCGTGCAGGTGATGGCCCCTGGATCAACGTGACGGCGACAGATCCCCGGTGGATCGGCAAGACCGATGTCGATCTCGATATCTGGCTGGCCCACCGCCAGATCGAGGACGCGGAAGAAGCCCGGGCGCGCAGGGATTTCGTCATCGATGCCAATACCGAGGCTTATCGGCTCAAGAAGCTCGCGGGCCTGATCTCCCTGCCGCGCACGGAGGAGGAACTCGAGCGCGACGTCGTTCGCTTCTCGCGCCACACCGATACGGCCGAGCGCCGGCGCAGCTTCGGAGAGTACCGCGACATTCTGGCTGACGTCGATGCGGCGGACGAGGCGCTCGCGCTGTCTCAGCCCAACCCGGCCCAACCGAAGACCGCGCCCACGGTCTCGGACGATGATCTGATGGAGTGACCATGACCAGAACGACCCTGACCACCTTGACCGAGAAGCTCGAATGGCTTGAGGGCCGGTATTGGAAATTCGGCCATGATACACGCTTCGAGGAGGCGCTGGCAGACCTGTATGAGGTCGACGACGATGGACAAATGACGGGTTGCCCCCGTCGCGACAGCCTTACCGGCGAGACCCGCGGGCTGATGCTTCTAGCCGATTCCGGCAGTGGCAAATCCGCCGCCATGCGGCGTGCTCTCCGCATGCTGCCTGCGCTTACCGATGCCCGCGAGATCGAAGGCGGCAACACGCTGTTCATCGAGGTGCCCCCCGAGGCAACGATCAAGAGCCTTGCCGAGGAGATCGCCACCGCCACCGGCTATCCCAAGTTCGACAGTCGCGCCGGCGCCGCCGAGCGTTGGGAAATCGCCCGCCATCGTCTCGTCCTGAAGGGCATCAAGACCCTGATCATCGACGAGTGCCATCACATTTTCCGGCCTGGCCCCGGGCGGGATATCCCTGGCGCCATTCAGGCCCTCAAGCACATGCTTCAGTCCGACCATGCCGTGGCCCTGATCATCATCGGCGTACCCGACCTGCGGGACGCCATACTGAAGGAAAAGTCGGGCGAAACCTACCGGCGGTTCGATGAATTCTACCTGCCGCGGATCGCTGCCGGTTCCCACGAGGCAGAGGTGTTTGCGCGCTGCCTGGCATCCTCGGCCCGGGCCATCGGTGTCGAGATGGATCCGGATGAGGCCTTTGCGGAGCGTTTCCTGTTCGCCGATCAGGGAGAGGCCGGTCGCGCCGTGAAACTGGCCAAAGATACCCTCCGCCAAGCCCTGGTGCAGAAGCGGTCCCACTTGAGCCTGGCGGATGCCGAGCGTCTCTTCCTGAAGAACACCGGGTTCAAGCCGATGACCCCGTTCCACCCCGGGGACTGGAGCACGGTGAAAGCCGAGTTGACCGCAATGGGGTGGGCACGATGATCGTCCTGCAGCCCCATCTTCCCTTCGACCCGGAGGAAACCACGCTTTCCTTTGCCAGCCGGCTTGCGGTCCTGCACACGGGGCGCGGAATGCAGCGGCTGCTCCGCGATCTCAAGATTGACATGCCAGGCCTGGTTTCCGGGCGCTCGGCCGAAACCGCTGCCCTGGCCGCCGCTGCGGCCATCCCGCCGGATGGGCTGCTCGCGAACCGCATCGACGTCAGGCAGACACACAGCTGGTTCCGGGGCGAGCGCCTGGCCAAGGCGTTCCTCTCCCCGCGTGCCGCGCGCTATTGTCGCGCCTGCCTTGCCGAGGACGGCGACGTGGGATCTTGGCGCCACCGCCTGATCTGGGGTTTCCGACATGTCCATCGGTGCGACCGTCATGCTCTCTGGTTGACCCCCACCGCGGATGCATCGGCAACGAGCTTGCATGCAGTTCTGGCGCCAGAGGGGATCGCGCAGCACGCCGAGGTCGGTGACCCGCATCCCGAATACCTGAGCTGGCTCAGGGCGCGTCTCGAGGGCGAGCCGTTGCCCGATGACGACTGGCTGAAAGGCCAGACCCTGGAGCAGGTGCTCAACGCCTCGGAAATGCTGGGGGCTATTCTCGAGCATGGCCACGATGTGCGGGTAACGAAGTTGCCGCCCACGACCGACGAGCAGGCGACCGACATCGGCTTTTCCATCTATCGCGAGGGGCCGGAGGCGGTGACCGAAGCTCTCGACACCATCCATGGCGCCTCGAAGGCTGCTGCGGTGCAGGCAGGTCCGCTGGCCTATTATGGTCGCCTGTTCGACTGGCTGGATCGTCGAAGCAACGCCATCGATCCCGGTCCGATCCGGGACATCCTGCGCGCTCATATTGTGAAGCATTTCGCCATCGAGCCAGGCACAAAAGTCCTGGGGGAGGAGGTCACCGTCCGGACGTCCTATACCCTGCAGAGCCTGAGCGACGAACTCCGCATGGATCGCAGACGGCTGTCGCGGTTGCTGCAGAAGATCGGAAAGGTTCCCTCGGGGGCGACGGACCGAGAGAGTGGCAACCTGATCTTCGATGCGGCCGAGACGCTCCCGCTGATCGAGGCTTTTCAATCCGCGATCCGCCTTCATGACCTACCCGAATACCTCGGAGCGAGCAGGCGGCAGATCGAGACGCTTTACAGGGCAGGCCTGCTAAGACCTCTGGTGCCCATGGTCTCAGCCGGGGCCGTCCGCAACGTCGTGTTCGCGCGTGATCATCTTGATGAGTTGCTCGCGAAGATTGCCGCCCTTCCCACCGTCCTCGACGCCGATCGGGACAAATATCACTCAGCCCCCCATGCCTGCCAACGCGGCGCGGGACCGTTCGAGACCGTTTTTCCCAAGATCATGTCAGGCGATATTCCGTGCCACCGCGATCCCGGAAAGCGCGGAATCGAGGCTTTGATCGTCCGACTTGACGATGTTCTGGGCGGCCCTCTCCCGGCCTGATCCTGCACAAAGACCATCCTGATCCAGCCCGCCTCGGCGGGCTTTTCCTTTGCCCGGTCCCCAGTTCCGCCGCATCTTGTGCCGGATTTCGCTGGATCTTGATCCCGCGTTCAAAATGGGTGTTTTCAACCCACTGATATCGCTTTAGTTTATCAGCATGTTCGCCCTAACTTGATCCGGATTTTCAGTTGTAAATCGGGCATAGTTATCGTCGGCTCCGGACTGGTTTCGCCGGAACTGGGGCAAAGGTTTCGCCAAGTGTTCGTTTCGCCGCTCTGAACCCCTTTGGGAGCCTGACTCCTCTCTGGCACGGATGTTGAGTTCCAGCTTACATTCGGGGCCATGATAGAGTTCCGCATCCTGCCCGATGATCATCCCGGCCTCGCCTTGTCGCCCCTGCTGCGGGCGGCGAAGTCGACGCTCGATTAAGGCCTTGAACACGGCAGTATCGGCCTCACCACGACCAAAGCCTTCAAACGCGACTTCGTTCATTGGGCGATTGAACATTTCGACTGGCCCGGCAAACCGGCCGCCTAGTTTTAATAGCCCCATGTTTTTTGGCCGCCTTTTTTGCTAATTTTGAGGCAAGGAGGCCATGATGGGCACAGGCTTTTTCAGCGACGACTTCAAGCGTGACGCGGTCGCTCAGATCACCGAGCGGGG
>NZ_JBEFZE010000011.1:0-125071 GCF_042762395.1 Pseudogemmobacter sonorensis | reverse complement strand
AGATTGAACCACGTCAGTCTTCCTGCACGACTCCAAAAAGAAAAATGTGAAGTCTAACCAATGCGTTAAACGCCGCGCAAGCTGAAAGCTCGAAAGTGCTTGACCTCACCACGCCGATTAGAGAAGGGCAACGCCCAAACCCTTCTGCTGAAACCTACAGCGCTGATCGCCTCAAGATGGAAACGCATCCATCAGGATGAAGGTCGCCTCCTACCGCTGATGGGCGTTGATGAGCGGGACCAGCCGCGTGAAATGCTCGGTGCCGCAATGGGCGTCCAAGGCTGCCCGATCCGGCCATTCCTCGATGAAGACGAAATGTCCGGGGTCTTTCTGGTCGATGAACAGGTCATAGGCGATGCAGAGGTCTTCCTGCCGGGTCTTTTCGACCAGTTCGCGGTAAAGCGGCAGAACGATCTCCACCGCTTCCGGCTTGATGAAATCCTTGGCGATGACCTTGAGCATGCGAATATCCTTCTTCTCGGAATCAGGTGTTGCCCGATCCTACGGGAAGTGCGAGCGTATTGACATTGTGGATACAACAATCCATATTTCGGCTATGGCAAAAACTCGTGTAACTCCTTCCGAACCCGTCCGTTCCGCTGCTGTCGCGGCGCGCGCTTCTGCGTCCGACGCCAAGGGCAGCATCAACCTGCGGATCGAGACCGTCACCCGCCAGCTCATCGACGATGCGGCGGCGGTGCTCGGCAAGACGCGCACCGAGTTCATGGTGGAAAGCGCGCGTCGGCAAGCCGTCGATGTGCTGCTCGACCAGCGCCTGTTCACGCTCGATCCCGAGCGCTACGACGCTTTCATGCAGGCGCTCGACAATCCGCCCGCGCCGGGACCGAAGCTCAAGGCCCTGCTGCGCCGGACCCCGGCATGGCAGAAATAGACGACGCGCTGGACCAGCCCGCACCGCGACTGTCGGCCCCCGTTCCCCTGACCGTCGAGCATGATCTATCGGCGTTCGATTGCGGTGAGCCGGTGCTGAACGACTGGCTGCGGCATCGGGCCTTGAAGAACGAAAGTCGGTTCTCGCGCACCTATGTCGTCTGCGCAGGAAATCGGGTTGTCGGCTATTTCTGCATATCGGCAGGGTCGGTTGACCGCGCAGCCGCGCCGGGCAAGGTGCGGCGCAATGCGCCCGACACGATTCCGGTTTCGGTTATCGGGCGGCTGGCCATCAGCCTCGACCATGCGGGCAAGGGCCTCGGCGCGGACCTGCTGTCGGACGCGCTGCGCCGGATCGCGCTGGCCTCGCAAAGCATCGGCATCGGCGCGGTTCTGGTTCAGGCCAAGGACGATGCGGCGAAGCGCTTTTATCTGCGCTGCGCAGAGTTCATCGAATATCCCGAGGATAGCCGGACGCTGTTCCTGCCCATCGAAACGGTGGTCGCGGGGTTCGGCTAGGGGCGCGTAGCGCCGCCGTCTATCTGGCGGGCTGGGCAACGCCGCTCGCCAGCCGCATCATGGCGGCGATGCCGACGAATCCACCCCCAACGATGCAGAAGATTTGCCGCCAGATTTCGGAGGGCACGGCCTCGCGCGTGATGCCATAGACCAGCGCATAGCCCGCAACGGCGGCGGGCGCGGCGAAGATCAGGGCGACGATCAGACGGATAACGGGTGAACGGATCGTCTCGAACAGCCCGGCCAGGATGCCGAACGCAACGCCAGCGGAGAACAGGCCGACCAGACCCGCGCCTATCAGGCCCGAGCCGGTCTGATAGGCGAACTGCGCAGCGGTCAACCCGACGAAGAAGGGCAGCGCGTAGATTGCGAGCGTATAGGCGAGGACGCAGAGAAGCGCGACCAGCGCAACGCTCATGAACATGACAGCGACCATGATCTTTCACCTTTGAGTTGCCGCACCGCCTTTCATGCAGTTGCCTGTCAGTGGCTGCATGTCTGGTATGGTGCCGATGCTTTTCCATCCTGTCGAGGTCATCCGGCCGCGCGGGGAAGCCGCGCGGCCGCGTTTTTTCCGGGTGGCAGGCCGGGACCGCTTGCGCGGTCCCGGCCTGCCGTTCATTCCGCCGCGACGGTGAACTGGTCATCGTTCTGCGGTTCCGGCACGGCCTCGACGGCGAGAGGCTGCGACTGCTCATCGGCCAGCCATGCGGACGGCTCGGTGCGCAGCACGGGCGGAAGCCAGCCGGTTCCGGCCAGCTTCTGCTCGGCGGCTTCGGCCATCTCCGGCTTCTTCTTACCCGCCATCTGCTCCGCTGCCTCGTCGCTAACGGCCTCCCGCACGGCGTCGAGGATATGGGCCTTGGTGACGCGCCCGAGATAGGCCCGGACGGTCGGTGTCCAGTGCGCCGTCATGTCGAGCGCAACCGCCGTCGCCAGCCTGTCCGCCGTTGCATGGGCATGGCGCTTGTTCTGCTCCCACGGCAGCTTGAGGGCGTTGACGGTCTGCGCGGCGCAATGGGCGAACAGCCCCATGACGCTGGCATGGTCCAGCCCGGCGATGAAACCCCAAAGGTCGGCCACGTCGCGCGGCATGTCCGCCGCCCATCCGGCATGACGATCAGCCAGCGCCTTCGCCGCTGCCATGTCCTCGATGCCGTCCGCATGCCCGCCAAGGCTGGCGCTGATCGGGCGGATTTCGAGGGCGTGAGCGTCCACGCCGCGATAGAAGGTCTGCGCGGCAAGCGCATGGGTGACGGCGATCAAGGCCATGTCCGGCTGCTCGCCAAGGGCGAGACGCAGGCCAATCGTCCTGTGGGCGGTCAGGTCGCGGATCAGAAGATCGGAAATCGGCTTGCCGTCTTCTTCTGCTTCCTCGTCCTCGGTGTCGAGCGCGGAAACGTGGTTCCCGTCCTCGTCATACTCGCCGTCTTCCCCGATGATCTCGCCATCGGCGTTGACGCGAACGCCGTCGATGACGGTGCCGCCATCCGCGCTTTCGGCTTCCTCCGGCTCCGGGGCTTCGTCCTCGGCGCGGATGAAACCGCGCTCGATCCGGGCTTCCCCGTCATGGTTCAGAACCACAAAAACGCCGCCGCGTCCGATCTCGTCGGGATCGTAGGCATGGCGCAGCCCGTCGATGCGCTCGATCTCGGCTTCAAGCTCCGCGAACCGCGTATCCACTTCGGACGGCAGGTCCACGTCCGAGTCCTGCCATTCCGCCGACAGGCGCTCAAGTTCCTCCTGCGCGGCGTCGTAGGCGGCTTCCTGTTGCTCGGAAAGCTCCACCGGCTGCGGATAGGTGCGGCGCATGCCGTGGGCGTGGGGCCAGTCGATATAGGCCGAAACCCACTTCCACGCTTCTGCCTCCTGAACGTCGGCGGCGATCCTTTCCAGCTTGTCCAGCGCAAGCCGGTCCAGCAGAGCGGCGTCCTCGTAGAAGCCGCCGCGATCCTCCGTGAACAGGTCACGGATGATGTTGCCGCCCGCCTCTATATAGGCTTCTGCGCCCACGAACACCGCCCGCCGATCCGAAGCCGCGACATTGCTCGCGGTCAGGTCGCGGCGGATGATCCACGGTTCCTTGTTGTGGGAAAGGTTCTCATAAACCTGCTCCTGCCGGTCGTGGTCGTCGGTGATGGCGAACGCCTGCAACTGGTCCATGGTCAGCCCGCCATCGCGGTAAACCTGAATGAGCTTGGGGCTGACGGCTCCAAGGCGAAGCCGCTGCTTCACGACATGGGCGGACTTGCCGAACCGGGCCGCGATTTCCTCCGCGCCCCATCCGCGATTTTCCGAAAGCTCGCGGAAGCGCTCGAACTCGTCGGCAGGGTGCAGGTTCTCGCGGTTGACGTTCTCGTCAAGGCTGATCTCCGCCGCGTCGTTCGCGGTGTCGATGACGCAGCGGATCGGCTCGGTCTTCTTGATCTCCTTGCGCTTGGCGCGCAGAAGCTGCGCCAGCCTGCGGCCTTCCCCGATGCTGACGAGATAGGAGCCGGTCGGCTGGCCGTCCGCGTCAAGTTCCGGCTCCACCACAAGGTTTTGCAGGATGCCCTTGGCGGCGATGCTCGCCGCCTTCCCCTCGATAGACGCTTCGCTATGCGGGGTCTTCCGGGCGTTCTTCGGATGCTTTTTCAGCTTGTTGAGCGGGATGAAAACCGTTTCGCCATGTTCGGGAACGGTCGTGGTCGTGGCATTGGTCGTCATGATCTTGATCCTTATGGGTCTGGGTTGGAGCGCAGCGCTGCGCTGCAACCCTGGCCGTCGCCGAGACCGGGGGGTGCAAGGCGCAAGGGCGGACGGGCGGAGGGGGATCACCCGGCCTGCACGAAGCGGATCGAAGTCATGACGAAGGTGCGAGAGCACGCATCCGCGCGGAAGGCTGGGGATACCGCCCGGCCGCCCTTGTGCCGCGCCAGGGGGCAGCGCCCCCAAGCAACCCGCCCAGCCAGAGCGAAGCGGAGGCCGGGCAGAAGAACCGGATCACGAATCGGTTGAAGTCGGTACTGTAAGTGTAGTTCTCGGTTTCATTGTTCGGTTCCCGCCAGCCGATGTGTATAGTCATGCCTACAACAACGGCATCAGCAGAGGAATCGAGGGTGGCAAAGCGAGTAAGCATCATCAACTTCAAAGGAGGCGTTGGCAAAACGACGCTCGCATTCCAACTTGCCGCTGGGCTTGTCCGCTACCACGCTCCTGCCAAAGTCCTTGTCGTGGACATGGATCACCAGAGTAGCCTTTCTATCGTGTGCCTTGGGCCGCAAGCGTGGAACGCTCGTGTATCAGCCGATAGAACGGTCAACGAGGTGTTTAAACCGTTCATAGGGCAGTCGCAAACGATGCCCGGCAAGGAGATTATATCGAACACGCAGCTTAATTCGCACTACTATGGGAATCTGAAAATCGTTCCGGCCAGCCTGCAACTCGACGATATTGAGATCGAGCTTACCGCTTCGCATCACGGTAATGCCATCCAATCTGAATGGAACAAGCGGACGCTTATGTGTCGCTGGCTTGAGGAATCTGGTGTCGATGGCGAGTTCGACTATATTATTTTCGATTGCCCGCCAGCGACGAAGATCGTCTCCCAAAATGCTATTGCCGCCAGCCACGGCTATATTATACCAGTCATTCCTGAAGCTGTTATGGAGCGTGGCGCTCCCCATTTATACAGTATGGTCAAAGTTGGGATTGATACGCGCCTGAAAGCGTTAGCGGCGATGGGGACCCCACGCGCGATGCATGTGCCCGATACGAAATTAGCGGGTGTGGCGATCACTCGAATTCAAACACATGGCCCCGCCGCTTCAGGCTATACTGACGATCACACGCAGCACTTGGCTTCCCTTCAACGCTACTGGAAAACAAGCCTCGTAAAACCTTATATCGAAGCCGGAACAGGCGTTTCGCAGGCGCTGGCGGAGGGTGTTCCAGTTTATGATCGCGCAAATAATCAGAACGTCGGCAACCGCGGATTTCATACGATGTATAAGAACTTGACCGATGCGCTCAAATTGAGGATTGACGCGCTATGAAAAGCAAGATTCTTACATCAAAATCTCGCCGAAAACAGATCACGTCTGCTGATGTAGGTCGATACCTGAAACATTTAGCTGCACTTCATCGCGACCCCTTGACTGGAAACGTTGCAATGAGCGATGCGCTGCAAGAGATAGCCTCGATACTGATCGCGGCGAAAGCCGTCCCTGCTGCTAAAGCTATCAATGAATTCATGGAGCAGAATAAGTTTGATTTTGAGGAAGAGTTAGATTTTCAATCACTTTCACTGGAGAAAGTTCGTGAGATATTGGCGCGGACAGACTTAACAAAGTCGGATCTGATCTCTGTTGGAACAGAGCGCTTTGGTATCGCCAAGTCGCGCATGGATCGTGTTTCCCGAGACGAAATCGTCAAAATGATCTCTTCTGCAGTTCAGCATGAAGAATCTCTTGCAATTATTTCCGAAGAGGCACAGAGACAGACCCGCACTTCTTAGAAGTATAGGATAGATCACGTATATAGGGTCTGTTTTGATTCTTGGCAGAATAAATCGTTGCTGGTGACTTCAGGCAGGGCGCCATCGCCACAGCCATATATAAAAGACATTTGGCCAATTAATATTCTCTAGTCGAAACATCGCCCCGCGCTCCACTGCGCGAGGCGATGTTGAGGCCAAGGCGACGGAATGAGTCGTCGCTACTACTGCCTCCGATGAAATTATGACGATGGGTTGGTTTTTTCTACCTTCGGAGCGATGAAGACATGCTCTGCCCCCGCAATCAGAGCCACGGAACTCCAGATCGTGGCGCTCCAAACCTAGGGGGGCAGAGCATCAGCCCTCCGACTCTCCCCTAAGCCGGAGAAGAAAAGGGTCTCAGGTCACGAGGGAGCAGCTCCCGCGCCTGCAGTTTCGGGTGTTGCCACATTACCATCGCCAAGCTCGTCATCCAAATCGGATTCAAGCGCTTTGATTACAGAAAGGTGAGTGTCCATCGCTTTCTCAAGCAAGGACCTGACCCCCAAGACTACCCACTTTGTTGAGGGAGGGGCATTCTTAATTTTTTCTAACAAGAGAAACTGTTTATCGTTTGGGTTCTTTGCGTCTGGCATGGCTCCAATTAGAAATCCGTGTACAGTCAATGGTCTACCCAGCTCAGTTTCAGCATATCGAGTAATCTTAGCCATATATGTTTCGAGTTGCGTTAAATGGTCGTTGTCCAACGGAATGCTTGGGCTCTTCAGCTCAACGACATTCAACACATGAGGAGTAGAACTATCCGCCATGACGAAAACCAAGTCGGGTCGCGTCGCGTCTTCAAGGGGAGCAAAGGCATCAACCTCTAAATGCTTAGCAAGAGCTGTCGAAACTTTTGTTAGGTCCACATCGCTTGTCAGGTAGCGAGAGTATTCTGGCTTTATAAGCCATGGGTCTGATTTCAGAATATTATGCAGGTCCTTCTCTACTCCTTTCTTCTTCCACAATTCATACTCGCCTCTATCAATCAAGGAAGTAAGTGCCCTGATAGCACTTCTCCTGCCCCTATACAGTTTAAGTGCGTCATTCTTTTCGATTTCAGCCAACTCAGCCATTTGCCCTGCAATCACCTGAAGAGACTTCGGATCATGGCCGAGCTCAGTAAGCCGGATCAGAACTTGCCCGGCGTTCATTGTATCTACCATTAGTGGAGCAAGTTCTTTGAACTCCTCGCTCTCATAGCCATGTAACGTGCCAAGAGTCTTAAGCATTTTTCTTGCAGAAGCTTTTGTCTTTGCCGGAAGGCGATCAATGATTTTCACATAGGGCTGCGTCTCTCTTGCGGTATCAAGCTCCCTCTCCGCAGCATCCTCCCGCCATTTTGCATGGTGAGACAATGCTGCCTTCATCTGCTCTTCGATGAACGTGATAAGTGTCCGCACAACCTCATTATCGTGTCGAAGTTGAGTTCGGTTGGTGTTCACAAGATCGACTCCATGCCGATCTACGTCATCAGCGCGAACAATGCACTCCATGTAGCTCTGGCTGTGGAAGTTATGCATCCCCGTAGGCAGATCGAAAAGGGACGGACCAGCCGCAAGGCGACCATTGCAGTAAATTCTTGCTCCACGGCGCGACACAGGTAGGTGCTCACCACGCGGCCTAAATGCAATCATGTATTGGACCGCAACGTCGATTATTCCGTCAATATTTAGAATGCGTTCAGCCAGCTTATCTTTCGATGCGCCATCCGGATAAATAAACTCATAGTCCACAGCCGGAGACTTAACAACCGATCCGTTGATGGTTATCTCCATCTGCTCTGGTTCGATTCCGAAAAAGGCTTCGGAAATAGTGTGAGTAATAGTGTCAATCGAGTGCTTAACTGCGTCAGCTTTTAGGCCGGATAGGGTTATTCTTGTCCCGTGCTCATCTTGGTTCAAGCCGGTTTCGTAGGTGGCAGGAATACGAATATTTGCAAGGTCATCTGCTCGCTCAATCTCAGTGTAGTCCATAACAAAGGTTGTCGCGAAGCCCTCGCCTTTTCTTTTTGTTCGGATGCTGACGGTAACTGCAGCGCCGAACCCGGCAAGTTTTCCAAGTCCCTTGCGCCCCATGACGTGGCGCTCTCCGCCTTCTGTTTTGAGATTTGTCTCATTTCCCGAACCATCGTCCCGTCTCTTCCTGTTCAATGGAAGAAACTTCTTCTCAATATCTTGAGGAGACATCCCGTGGCCATCATCCTCAATCACGACGGCAATGTGCGTTGGAAGTGGCGTCAGCAAGACTTTGAAGGGGTCTCGACTGCCTTCTTTGACCTCCTTCTTTGCATTCGCCCGGAGGTCACTGCGGGCTTTCTGAATTTCATCTACTGGGATTGATATGTTGACATGCTTTGCGTCCCCATCAAATGCATTGGCGACGAATTCGACCAGGCACTTTCCGATGGTCGTGTACATATTGATTCCAAGCGCCTCCAGCATTCCACCTTGAACACTGAGAGGAAAATCTGTGGGAAGACTTGCTGGCCCAGGAATCGCTGTCATGAAGCACTATCTATGGCATGAGTTTCCTCACATCAGACGCCATCCGCGGCTTCGTCGCAACTTGAATGTTGGGCTCAGGCAGCCACACTTGTTGATGCGACCGCTTCATGACGGATCGCGTCGACCACGGAGCGCATCACGGCGCTCCCAAGCGCTACAGGAACACCATTTCCGATCTGCCGGGCAACAGGATACGGACGCCCAACAAACGTCCAGGAATCGGGCACTCCCTGAAGCCGAGCTCCCTCCCGAAGTGAAAGCACTCTATCCTCGGTCGGGTGGAGGTAGCGCCCCTTCGAAGGATTCTGGAATGCGCAGCGGATGGTGTTCGAGGGCTCGTCAGGGTTAACCCGACCCCACACGTCGGTCGCCTGGCAACCCACCTTCTTCCATGAGGGAGGGCACAGCTCGGGCGCTGCACGCATAATGTCGCGCTTGTCACCGAGCGGCGGCACCAGCGGAATTCGCTGCGCTGCTATTCCCACAGGGGTCGGCCAAGTGTGCATTGGGTCATCCGAACCGATGGGAAGCGATAGCACCTCACCGGCGGTAATTTTTCGATTCAGAGCCATTGGGAGCTGCACATCACCAATCTTCGAGCCGATGGTGAAAGAGCGGCGACGATACTGGGGCGCTCCGTAGTCAGCCGCCTCTAGCTCCCAAGTCTGTACTCCGTAGCCTAGGTCTCCCAATGCCGAAGACAACTCCTGCCAATGCGATGAGCGGAGGAACGGTGGGACGTTCTCAATCACTACGACCCGCGCCCCGCATCTGTGGGCCCACTCAGGCACGGCCATAGACAATCGATTTCGAACGTCGAGCGGGTCTTGCCGTCCCAGCGTGGAGAAACCTTGGCATGGCGGCCCAGCGATCAGCACATCAGCGCGAGGCAGCGTCCGCTCATCCATCACCGAGCCAACGACTCCGACCTGGCGAACGTTCGCGTTGTAGGTCGCGATCGCGTCGCTGCTGAGATCGATCGCAAAGGCCGGCGCCATGCCAGCCGCGAGTGCAGCGGCACTGAAAAGGCCCGCTCCGCAAAACATGTCGATGAATTGGATATCATGCATATGCATAGTATTAATGCAATTCATATGTTATGCAAGCCCCATGAGTGAGTCGTCGAACACCTTGGAAGACATTGATCTCAAAGTCTTGGCCGAGCGGCTCGCCTTACCGGGCATGCCGCCCCAAGCTGTTATCGCAAGAGAGTCGGGGGTGAGTCAGTCAACTGTCTCACGTGCTGCGCATGGCCAGATCAGGACGCGCTCACCCGGAGCATGTCGGCTCTGGGAATACGCGTCTGCTAGGCTTCTAGTGCTGGAGAGCGCGTCCGCAGGAGATGGGCTCCATCGTCAGGAGGCAAAAAATCCGCGAAAAACTAGGGCAAAGCGGATTCCTCGTCGCGATAACCGGGATTTTTCCGCAAAGCGTGATAGAGACGCACTAGCCCGTGAAGCAATTGCGGGTCTTCAGGACTACCTTAATGATGCCTTCGACCCCACCCTAGTAATCGAACAACTCGCCGTTCTCAGACGAGCACAAGATCGGAATAGATAAAGCACAGAGCCGCCGGGCCTAGTACCCAAGTTAGCCGTTTACCGCGAGCTTACCTAGCAGCAGGGTATGCATGGGGCCCAGTTCGAGCGCTGGCTGGCGCAGGAAGAGGCTAATGCGGGCGGCCGGTCATGACGACGCATGTTGCGCAGAACAATGCCAGCTTCGGTGATGTAGCATATGTAACCGACCCTTTGGCGCGGTCGCCGACGCCTACTTCTTCGAGGCTGTGCCTGAAGCCGGAGCGTCTCCTGGGAGGGCTATAGAGTAAAAGTCGTGCCCATCGCTATCCCGCATGCCCCGCCATTGCCTTATAAATCAATGACTTAGAGCTAGCGCGCATCAGGTGTGCCACGAAGTGGGACACAAGGATGAAGCTGGACTCCTACCTGAGCCGTTCGAGGCATGGCGTTTTCTACTTTCGCTGGACAGTGGCCAGTCCACTTGATCGCCTGACCCATGCTGGGGTGCCCGAGGTAGCCTCTAAAGCTCTCATGGGACATTCCGAGAAAAGCGTCCATGACAGCTATGGCAGCGGCCCCACCCTCGCAATGCTTAAGGCGGCTATTGATCAAATCCATATAGAACACGCGCCTTGAACAGATGCGCCGATGAGGCGGAGACAGAATAGGAAGCGAGACAACTCCAACGAATTTCGAATAGCGTCCAACTTCAAGCCCTGCACTGATTTTTCGTTGCCCCTAATGTTCTCTGAAGCCCGGTTTCCCGCTCCGTGGCCTCCGCAGTCGCCGGGCTGTCTTCGGCGGTGGGGGCTTTTGTCTCCCGCCGCAAGAATCCGAAATAACGCATCCATTTCAGACATCTAGACGCTATCCCCTTCCCTGTGTCCCGGCCCCAGATACGTTATCCGAGGGCAAAACGGTCCTGCTCCCCTTGGCTCAAGGAGGAGCAGATGTCCCACAGAGACCCGATGGAACGCTTCCGCGAAGCGCTGGCCCATGACGTCAGGACCGGGGGGTTGACCCCCGTCCAACCCCCGTTCCCATCTCGCCGTGGCAGGCCATGAGCCTGCTGCAAAAGGCCGTCCGGCGGGGACGGCTTGACCTCGCCTTGCAGGCGGCATCGACGCTGCTGGCCATATCGCCGGATCGGTTCTGGCGGCGCGCAGGCATCATCGCCTTTGAAGACATCGGTGTCGCCGACCTGACCACGGCGGGCGTGGTCACCGTGGCGCTGGAGGGTAAGCGGGTCCGGCACAGGCTGGGCGGGGAATGGGCGGTTGCCGCCGCAATCACAGCGCGCATGGTGGCAGCCCCCGGAACCGCGCCGCCGATGACCTGTTCTGCGTGCTGGAAAGCTGGCCGGGTCTGGCCGACAACCGCAAGCGGCTGGAGCGCCTGCCGATCCCGCGCCCGCGGTTGATCGCGCTGACCACCGATCACCTGCCCTTGCGGGCGCTGGCGCTGCGCATGATCTTTGCGGATCGGCGGCTGGACCTGCCACGCCGGGGCAGCCCCGACATCGGATTTGATGTTCTGGACGAGCTCGGTGTGGCCCCGACCACCCTTGCCATCACCCGCGAGGGGTACCGAGCGCCGCGAAGCCGGTGCCGAGCTGGAAACCCGCTCTGACCGCCAGTTCGCTGACCTTGTGGCCGGGTTCGAGCTGCGCCAGGCGGTGCTGCATCTGGACGAGGGCAAGGCGCTCTCGGGCAAGACTGCCGAGGTTGTGCAAGAGCTGCGCAATTCGGGCGGCTATCGCGGCATCCCGGTTCCCCTGCTGGCGCTCGAGCAACGCGCGGGCGAAACCGTTGCCGCTGGCACCCCGGACCCGATCCAGACCCGCCCCATCATCGACCGGCTGTTCCCGGCATCGGTCGCGGCGCAGATGGGCGCGCAGCTTATCACCGTGGGTTCGGGCGCTATCGAATGGCCCGTGACCACTTCGGCGGTGACGGCAGGCTGGGCGGCGACCGAGACCGGCAATGTCGCTGGACCGACCGAATACACGACCGTCGACAAGGCGCTGAAACCGGAACAGAGCCTCGGCAACCTCTATGGCGATGCGGCCAGGAAGGCGGGCATCGACGCGCGGCTGCACGGGCTTCGCAAGGCGTTCTGCGTCTACTGGGCAGAGCAAGGAATGACGGTTCACCAGATCGCCGCGATGGCCGGGCACACGTCGCTTGCCGAGGTGGAGCGATACACGAAAGCGGCTGACCGCAAGCGCATCGTCAGAGCCATTGCAGAGGGTGCTTGATGGGACACGCTATCCCGAGCCGTGGGACACAGTTTGTTAACCTGCTGAAATTAAAAGGAGAATCAGCATGAAAACGAAAGAATGGCAGCCCGTAGGGTTTTGCCGTCTTTCTGCCAAATCAACACCTTGCGCTTGCTAACCCCGAAAAAACTGGGCTTTGAAAACAAAAAGGAATTTCCGGGGGCTGCTAACCACCCCGAAAGGAGGGCGGCATGAAGCCCTCGCAAAATCCTTGGCGCGTCTGGGCCAACCTTGGCGCCCAAGGCATGGCCGAACGCCTTTACAAGGCTGTGCCGCAGGCAGGCCCCGCCCGGATCGCAAGCCATATGGATGCCTCATGCCTCCTGCTTGCGGAATTTCTGCGGTCCAAGGGGGCCACGCCCTCCGAAGTCCGTAGTGCCCGTGCCATCATGCGGGCTGCCTATGCCCGCCGCTGGGAAGCCCTGTCAAAGCAAGCCGCCGGATCAGCGCCCAGCCCGTAGGTGGTGCAGACTGTGACCCACCGGCATCGCGCCCGGTTGCGTCACGTCCAGACCCCAGCCCAAAATGGAAAGGGGCGAACCGCGCCAACGGTATCGCCCCTGAATTTCTGAACCCCGGTAAAGGTGCAGCACCAACATCATGGTTGATCTGTGCCCCAAGATCAAGGATCGACCATGCCTATACCTGCAAGCGTGCTGAATTCCCCGAAGGCCCGGGCAGAGATGCGGGCCTTCATGAAATCGAAGGGCGCTGTGGCGGCAGCCCATGAAGCCGCAGCCGAGACACCCGAACAGCTTGCGGTGCTGCCCCTGTGGCAGGCTACCGCGACCACGGCGAAGGCTGTCCACCTTTCTCCGACCGGGGCGGCGATCCTGTCTCAAGGCCCCCTTGTCGATGCCTATGTGCCCCGCCGAAAAGGCTGGAAGGCGATTGTCGGCAGCGCGACGGGCGGAAGAAACAGCCTGTGCGGGCCGATCCTCCGCGACGTGGAGTTTTGGCATCACCAGTCCACGAACGGGCGCTGGAACCCCGATCTGGGCCGCTTTGAACGCTGGGCGTTCGATCCGTGGCCGAGTGGCTGGACAAGCTGCAAGACGGGGAGAAACGCCCTTCGGAGAGCACATTCCGGCGCGCTATCGCTGAACTGGCGGGGGCGGGCCTGATCGTCTCCGAAACCCATTTCTGGCAAGGCAAGCGAAGCCTCTGGATCAAACCTTCCCCCGATCTGACCCGTATCCTGTTCGAGCCGGGCCGATGGGAAGCCGTTCGGGACAGCTACACGACCCAGCCGAAGCCAAAGGCCCCGCGAGGCAACAGTGCCGCCCATGCCCGCTATATGGCGGAAGCCAAAGGCTGGTATCGGCGGGCACGGGGCTACGATCTTCCCGGCGGCATGTCGGATGCAGAACGCTGGACCATTTTCCGGCGACTGACCGAACCGCAGGAGGTGGCGAAAAGTTTCATCATTCAGCCCTTCGCCCCGGCAGGCAGCCATAAGCACCGTGTGCTTCGGGACACGCTCCTGCCCTGAAAGTATCCGGTCATTTTTAGGTTCTAAATTTGACCGGATACTTTGGCATGAAATAGCCGTTTTTCGGGATGTGAAAAACAGTGATTTTCTTGTTTTTGCTACATAAATTTCTAAATTTGACCGGATCAAATAGTAGAATGATCAAATAGTAGAATACTATATTTGATTGAATGATAAGTGAGATGGGGAGAGGTGACCGCCTGCGCGTTCACGCTATACGCTCCGCTTCAAGAAACAGGCTTCTCCCCTCCGGGGCCTTCCCCCCAATAGCCCCCCTTCCGCACCGGGGCACGATCTATACCACCCGCGACCGCCCGCCTTGACCTGTCGGGCAATGGCGCGTAATCTGATCCGGCTTGATGCCATCCGCCCGCCGGGCGACCGTGGCACCGGAGCGGCAGCACCGCCGCAGCGATCCCCCGAAGATTGCTCTGGTGCTCTGCATGTGGCCTTTCAGCCGTTTCACCCCGACCGAACCGACCGCCCCGCCTGAACAGCGGGCGCTTGACCTGTCGCTTGTCGAACTGTTCGGCGGGCACACGGCTGCGGCTGATGTTTCGGTCTCGCCTGTCACCGCGCTGCGGGTGCCTGCTGTCGCCGCCGGGGTGAAGGCCATCGCGGAAGCCGTCAGCATCCTGCCGCTTCACGCCTACCGCCGGGCACAGGACGGCTCCCGGGATCGTGACCACGACCACCCCGCCTTCCAGCTTTTGAACGCCGATGCCAACCCGTGGACCCGAGGCCCGCAACTTCGCGAGCTTCTGACCGCTGACGCAATCTGTCGCGGCAATGCCTTTGCCCAGATCGTGCGGGACGGGACCGGGCAGCCCCGGGAGCTTCATCGCCTGCACCCCCAAGCCGTCAGCATCGCCGTGGACAGCCTGTCCGGCGAACCGAGCTACCGCGTTCAGTCCGGCACCGCGACCCGCGTCCTGACCTTTCGTGACGTGCTGCACCTGCGAGCGCCCAGCCCTGCCAGCACCGATGCCGTGTCGGGCCGCTCGCCGCTCATGGAAGCAAAGGACGCCATCGGCCTGCTGATCGTCCTGCAAGGCTACGCGAGCCGTTTGTTTGCAAATGGTGGCCGCCCCTCCGGCCTTCTCCACTTTCCGGCGAAATTGAGCGCAGAGGCTGCCACCCGGATGAAGGCGAGTTGGCAGGCCGCGACCTCAGGGCAGCACAATGGCGGCACCGCTGTTTTGGAAGAAGGAGGCAACTTCACCCCTCTGTCGTTCAATTCGGTGGACAGCCAGTTTCTGGAAATCTGGCAACTCTCGCTGACCGAAATCGCCCGCGTCCTGCGCGTTCCGCCTGTCCTGCTGATGGATTACAGCCGCCAGACTTGGGCCAATGCCGAGACCGGTGGGCAGCAATTCCTGACCTACACGCTTGCACCTTGGCTTGCCCGCTGGGAGGCCGAAATCACCCTGAAACTGATCGCCCCCGAGGATCGCCCCAGCGTCTTTGTGGAGCACTTGACCGATGCCCTGTTGCGGGCCGACTTCGCCACCCGTGCCACCGCCTACGGGCAATATCGCTCCATGGGGGCCATGACCGCGAACGAGGTGCGGCAGGGCCTGAACCTGCCGCCGTTGCCCGGCGGGAACGTGCTCCAAAACCCCTACACGACCAGCGCCACCACCCCTGCCAAGACCGATCCGCAGGAGGGCGACGAATGACCGAAGCCCCCGCCCTCCACATTTTCTTCGGGGATCAGGAACGCGATTTCCTGCTGACCCCCGAGCTTGTGGCCGAGCTTGAGCGCCTGACCGGCCAAGGGATCGGCGGTTTCGCCCGCCGGTTCATGGCTGGCGATTTCCACCTTGCACACCTGCACCACACCATCCGCCTTGCCCTGATCGGCGGGGGCACCGATCCGCAGGAAGCCGCTGCCCTGATCGCGTCCTATGTCGTGCCCCGGCCGGTGCTGGAAGGCTTCGCGCTGGCCGTCGCGGTTCTCGATCACCTCATGACCGGCACCGCGCCCGCCTCAACCACGCAGGAGGGCAAGGCATGAGTCGTGGGCCGGGCCATATCCAGCGATCAGTCACTGCACTGTTCGATGCCGAGCCGCAGCGCCGGGCCAGCACCGAAGAACTGGCCGCGCATGTCTACGGGCCGAACCCCCGCCGTTCACAGATTAACAATCTCACGCGCTGCCTGCGCACACACGCCGACGATATGGGCTTGGCCAAGTGCCGGGTGGGCAAACCCGGAAAGCGGGGCGGTTGGCATCATGTCTTTGGAAAGGCACGATAAATGAACGATCCCATGAATCTGATTGCACCCGAGGCCCGGCAAGTCGCCACCACCGAATTGGCCGATGCCGAAGTGCGGTTCTCGCCCATCACGGAAGACGGCACCCTTGAGGGCATCGCCGTCCGCTTCGGGGTTGTGGACTCTTACCGCACCGAATTCGCGCCGGGGGCTTTCGCTTCGGTTCGCGGATCGGTGCCGATGCTGTGGAGTCACGACCCCGCGCAGGTGATCGGTTCATGGTCCGGGATCGAAGCGCGGGCGGATGGGCTTCACGTCCGGGGCAAGCTCAATCTCGCCGTCAACAAGGCCCAAGAGGTGCGCGCCCTGCTGCAAGCGGGCGACATCGGCGGATTGTCCATCGGTTTCCGCACCCTGAAAGACGAACGCCTTTCCGGGGGCATTCGCCGGATCACCGAGGCCCGCCTTGTCGAAATCAGCGTGGTGGCAATCGCCGCCGTGCCGGGATCGCGTGTCACCTCGACCCGCTCCGCCTCCGACCTCGCCGCCTTCCTCGACGCCTGCCGCTCCACCACCGCCACCCTGAAAGGGAACTGACCCATGAAACACCATCGCATCGAAACCCGTTCGAGGCTGCCGGTTGAAACCCGCAACGATCCGCCGGGCGATCTGACCGAAGCCATTGCCGCCGTCACCGAACTGCGCACCGCCGCGACCGAGGCCCAGACCCGGCACAGCACCGAACTGCGGGCGGCACAGGATCGCATCGCGGCGCTGGAAACCCGGCTGAACCGCCCCGGCACCGGCACCGAGAACACGACCGAACCCAATGCCGAGCGCCGGGCCTTTGCGTCTTTCGTGCGCACCGGGGTGGAGCGGATGCAGGCGGATGAAGTCCGCGCCCTGAACGTCTCCACCGATACGGCAGGCGGTTTCCTCGCCCCGGAACAGTTTCTGACCGAACTCGACCGGCTGCTTGTCGAATTCTCGCCGATCCGCACCGCCGCGCGTGTCGCCGCCACCAGCGCGGGCGAAATCCTGCTGCCCAAGCGCACCGGCACTCTTACCGCCGCATGGGTGGGGGAAGGGGCTGCAACCCCGAACACCCAACCCGCCTACGGGCAACAGAAGATCGACGTGCACGAACTTGCCTGCCATGTGGACGTGAGCAACCGCCTTCTGGAAGATGCCGCCTTTGACATCGAAAGCGAACTTGCCCGCGACTTCGCCGAGGAATTCGGACGGGCGGAAAGCGCCGCCTTCATCGCTGGCACCGGCATCGGACAGCCGAAGGGGCTTCTGACCGAAACCACCGTGCCGGGCATCACCACCGATGGGGCGACCATCCTCGCCGAGGAACTGATTGCGCTTTATCACTCGCTGCCGAGTTTCTACGCCGCGAACGCGGTCTGGGCGATGAACCGCACCACCATCGGGAAAATCCGCCTGCTGCGCAACGAGAACGGGGATTTTCTCTGGCATGACAGCCTCGCCGAAGGCAACCCGGCCACCATTCTGGGCCGTCCGGTGATCGAATTCCCCGATCTGCCGGACGCCGAAGACGGGGCAATCCCCCTCATCTTCGGGGACTTCGCGGCAGGCTTCCGCATCTTCGACCGGGTGAACCTGTCGGTTCTGCGCGACCCCTATTCGGTGCAGGTGAATGGGCTTGTGCGCTTTCATGCCCGCCGCCGCGTGGGCGGGGCGATGACCAAGGCCGAAGCCTTCCGCTTCCTGACCATCGAAGCCTGATGACCGAGGGCGGCGGATCAGCCGCCGTTCACCCCTGACACCATCACCAGAGGGCAAATGCCATGGCTATCAACGCAACCGCAGGGGCAAAGGTCTTCATCGGCCCCGCGACCACCACCGCCGACACGCTGGCCGAATTTCAGGCGATCACCACCGGCTGGGCCGAGATCACCCCTGTTGAAGACCTTGGCGAATGGGGCGCCGAGGCGACGGAACTGACCTTCAAGGCTCTGGGCGACCGTCACACCCGGCGCATGAAAGGCAGCTTTGATGCCGGAACCATCGAACTGATCGTGGGGCGCGATCCGCTGGACGCGGGCCAGATCGCCGCGAAAGCCGCCTTCGAGGATCATCTGCCCTACGCCTTCCGCGTGGTGCTGGAAGACGCGCCCGCCGGGGGCACCGGGACCACCTTTTATTTCCGGGCCGTGGTGCTTTCGGTTCGCAACAACTTCGGCACCGAGGACAACGTGACCCGCACCACGCTTCGCCTCGGGATCGACGGGGCCGTGTTCGAGGTTCCCGCCGCCGAAGCGGTTGACCCGTAAGGGGGCATGAGCGATGCGCGTGGGCAAGGAATTCATCGTGTTCCTGAAGGGCGTTGGCAGTCATGCCATCCGCCCGAGCCTGCGTTGCGCCATGCTGCTGGAAAATCGCCCTGGGGGATTTCCGCGCCTCCTGACCGAGATACAGGACGGCAGCATGACCGCAATCTGTGACGTGCTGCGCAGCGCCGATCTGGATGCCCCGTTTCTTGAGGCCAAGGTGATGCACAGCGGGGTGGACAGCTTCCGCGCCCCGCTGCTGGAATTCGTGCTTCATGCCGCCGGGCTGGACCTCGAAACCCAGACCGATGAGGCCACGCAAGGCACGACCACCACCTTTGCCGAGCATCTGGCAGACCTCTACCGCAAGGCCACCGGCTGGCTGGGCTGGACCCCGGCAACCGCGCTGGATGCCACGCCTGCCGAGATCATCGAAGCGGTGAAGGGCCGGGCCGAACTTCTGCGCTTGATCTTCGGCACCAGCGATGAAGACGACGACACCACCCCCGAGCCGGTGGACCTACAACGCAAATTCCGGGCGGTCTTCGGTTCCATCGGCACCGTGAAGCCCCCGAGGTATGACGCATGACCGCACCCGCGACCTTCCCCGCCAAGCCCTGCGCCTTCGGGCCGATCCTGCGTCAGATCATGCAGGAACGCGGCATTTCCGCCCGGGCGCTGTCGATCCAGACCCAAACCCCGAGGGCGAATCTTCACGCCTTCCTCAAGGGCAGTGGCCGCACCCCCATGCACTATGTCGAAGCGTGGTTCAGCCATGTGGGCTACGTCTTGGATGCCTTGCCCGCCAACCCCAAGCAGGAGGCACGGCAATGCCTGTCAGAGCGCCATCCGTCTGCCAATGCGGCAAGGTAGTGCCCAGCGGCAGCCGCTGCCCCTGCCGCAAGGGGGCCGATGCTGAACGCAAGGCCCGCCACGACCAGAACCGACCGAACGCCCGGGAACGGGGATACACGACCGCATGGGACAAGGCCCGCGCCGGTTTCCTGAAAGCGCATCCCGCCTGCGCCATATGCGGGGCCACAGCCACAGTGGTGGATCACAGGACGCCGCACAGAGGCGACAGCAAGCTGTTCTGGGACAAGGGCAACTGGCAGGCCCTGTGCACCCCCTGCCATTCCAGCCGCAAGCAATCGCAGGAGAAGCGGGGATGGTGATGGATTACTTTTGCACCCTGAGTGTGCGCGGCACAGCAAGGCCCGTCTCCGTGGCTTGCAGGTGGCCCGCATCCGTGATGACAGCCAACCCCTTCTTCATCAGCGTATCAGCGACTTCTCTGTTGAAATGCTTGGCATCGTTCACATGGAGCGAACGCAGGAGCGCATATTCCTCATTAGTCAGGCCATCGGGAAAAAAGCTCATCGCCACCTCCATTCACCGCGTAACGGTAGCATTTCGCTCAATCATGCCGAGGTCAATACGCGGGCATATAGCCATCCGGGGGTATGTCGAAACTTTGCCCATCTGGCCGGGGACCGGCGGGGGGAGCCTCGAAAACGATTTGCAAACCGAAATCGCGATGGAGGGCTGAATGGCGATTCTGACTGTTGAAGACCTCAAGGCCCATCTGAACATCTCGGGCGATGCCGACGACGCGCTTCTGGCGCAGAAGATCGACGCTGCCGAGGCATGGGTTTCCCGCTGGCTGGAAATCACGCTGGCCGAGATGGAGGAAGTGCCCGCCGATCTGCAAGAGGCGGTGCGCCTGCTGGTGGGCCATCTCTATGAAAACCGCGAGGCCAGCCTTGTGGGGATCAGCGCCGCCGAACTGCCGCTGGGCCTCTGGGACATCCTGAACCAGCACCGGGCTTGGAGTTTCGGGGCATGAGTGCGCAGCTTGACCGCCTGAACCGCCGCATGAAGGCCATCCCGCTGGCCGTCCGGGAAGCGGTGAAGCCTCCCCTTGTGAAAGGGGCCGAGGAAGTGGCCGCTGCCCAGCGGGCGCTTGCACCCGAAGAAACCGGCGATCTGAAAGCCAGCATCACCGTGACCCCGCCGGGAATGCCGACACCGGCCTATTCGCAGCCGGGCGGTTCCCGTGTGGCCTCCCAGCTTGAGGCACTGGTGACTGCCGGGAACAGTGATGTGCGCTATCCGCATCTGGTGGAGCATGGCACCGCCCATGCGCCTGCGCAGCCCTATTTCTGGCCGGGCTTCCGGCTGACCCGCAAGCGGGCCGCGAACCGCATCAAGCGGGCGATTGCGAAGGCAGTGAGGGAGGGGTGGGCGAATGGCTGAACCTTCCCTTGCCCTACAGGCGATGCTTCGCGCCCGCATGGTGGCATCGGGCGTGGTCACGTCTCTGGTGCCCGCCGCCCATATCCTCGACCGCAACACCCGCCCCGAGGTGTTTCCCTGCATCCTGATCGGGGAGGCCCAGACCCTGCCGGGGCCGGGGCTGATGCGCACCCGGCACGAGGTGTTTGCCGATCTGCATATCTGGGCAGAAGAACCCGGCCTTGCCACCGCGAAGCTGATCGCAGGCACGATCCGCGATGCCCTGCGGGACCGGCCTTGGACCGTCACCGGCTTTCATGTCGCCGATGCCTATGTGCAGTCCACCCGCTTCCTGCGCGACCCGTCCGGCGTCTCCCATGGGGTGATGACGCTGCGGGCCGACATGATGGAGGTGGCATGATGCGCGCGGGCAAGCTCACCAAGACCATCACCTTGCAGCGGGCCACGATTGCCGTGGACCAATACGGCACCCCGACAGAGGGCTGGGCCGATCTTGCCACCGTCCGCGCCCAGATCGTGCAGGCCAGCACCGAGGAATTCATGCGCAATTTCGGCACCCGCACCGAGGTGGCCGTGGTTTTCCGCATCCGCTTCATGGACGGGATCACCCCGGCGGATCGCGTCACCCACGGGGGCCGCGTCTATGACCTCAAGGAAATCAAGGAACTTGGCCGCCGCGAAGGGCTGGAATTGCGTTGCATCGCCAAGGGGGCAGCCTGATGCCCATCAAAATTGTAAAGAAGCGCAAGCCGGTGAACCCGTTCCCCCATATTCCCGATCCGCTGGGATACGGGCAACGGGCAGTGGATTTCCTGCGGGGCCTCAAGCATCCGAAATCCCGCCTGCCGGGCCATTCCTTCCAGCTTGACCCGTGGCAGGAAGAAATCGTGCGCCGCATCTACGGGCCATGCGATGCGAACGGCAATCGCATCTGTGGTCATGCCGTGATCCTGATCGGAAGGGGCAACCGCAAGACCAGCCTTGGCGCAGCCCTTGCCCTGCTGCACACCCAAGGCCCGGAAACGGTGCCGGGCGGGGAAGTCCTGTTTGCCGCTGCCGACCAGAAACAGGCGAAAATCGCTTACCGCGAAGCATACAACATCCTGCAAGCGGGGGATGCGACCCTTTGGAAGAAGGGGCAGGCCAGCAAATCCACCGATCCGACCAAGCAAATCCGGGTGAAGGAATACCTGAACCAAATCCATTTCCCGAACGGATCATGGCTTGAGGCCCTGTCCAATGACAGCGGCACCCAGCACGGACGCACCCCGGCCTTCGCCCTGTGCGATGAAATCCACGCATGGAAGAAGCGCGACCTCTGGGACGTGATCGGCACCGGCCTTGCCAAAACGGAAAACAGCCTGCGGGTGACCATCACCACAGGGGGCCGGGGGCAGGATACCATCGGGTGGGAGATCATCGAACGCGCCCGCAAGATCGCCCGGGGCGACATTGAAGACCCCTTCACCTTGCCCTTCCTGTTCGAAGCCCCGCCGGATGCCGATTGGCGGGATGAAAGCGTTTGGCCCTTGGCGAACCCCGGCCTGCCGCATGGCTATCCCAGCCTGACCGGCCTGCGGCAGGAGGCAAAAGAGGCCGAAGACAGCCCCGCAGCGCAGGACGCTTTCCGGCAGCTTCACCTCAATATATGGCTCGACAGATCAACATCGCCTTTCGTGGAAATGGCGGTTTACGATCGCGGGGCCGATCCGATCGAACTTGAGGCGCTAAAAGGGCAACCCTGCTGGATCGGCGTTGATCTTGGCATGACGGATGACCTTTCCGCCGTGGTTCTGGCCTTCCGCGATCCCGCCAAGGATGAGGCGTATATCGTCCTGCCCTTCTTTTTCATGCCTGCCGACAATATCGACCAGCGCACAATTAAATCCGGTTTCCCGTATCTCGCCCATGCCAAGGCGGGCCGGATCATCGCCACGCCGGGCAACGTCACCGACTACCGGGTGCTGGAACAGCATATCCGCGACCTGTGCGAAATCTATCAGGTGCGGGAAATCGCCTTCGATCCCCATTATGCCGGGATGATTATGCAAAACTTGCTGGATGATGGTTTCCCTGCCGTATCGTTCCGGCAGGGCTGGGTGACAATGGGGCCAGCCATCAAGGAACTGGAACGCGCCATACTTGCCGGAAAATTCCGGCATGGCGGGCACCCGGTTCTTCGCTGGAACTTCGCCAACATCGCCATTCAGGATGACGGCAAGGGCAACAAATCGTTCAACAAGTCCAAATCTGCCGAGAAGATCGACGGGGCCGTGGCCTGCGCCATGGCCGTGGCACGGGCAGCCCAGGGCGAAGATACGCGATCCGTTTATGACACCGAGGAACGCCCCGAGGGCTTCCTTGTCTGGTGAGGGAACATCATGTCCACCGATACCGAACGCCTGCTGGTGAGCCTTGAGGCCCGCGTCAATCAATTCGAGCGCAATTTCCAGAAGGCCAATCGCACCGCCAACACAAACTTCGGGGCCATCGAACGCCGGGCGAAGACCTCCGCCACCCGGCTGGAAACCTCCATGGCATCGGCATCCGCCGGGATCGCCCGCAACATGAAGGGCATGGCAACAGCCTTTGCCGGGGGCCTTGTCGGGGGCGTGGTCACCACCGCCATGGCGAGCCTGACCAGCAACATCGCGGGCACCGTCAAGGGCATTGCCGAGATCGGGAACGAGGCCCGCCGCGCCGGGGTGGGGGTGCAGGCGTTTCAGGAATGGTCATTCGTCGCGCAACAAAACCGTATCAGCGTGGATGCGCTTGTGGACGGTTTCAAGGAACTGAACCTGCGGGCGGATGAGTTTATCACCACCGGGGCCGGTTCGGCTGCCGAAGCCTTCGGGCGTCTGGGCTTCCGGGCTGATGACCTCAAGCGCAAGCTGGCCGATCCTTCGGCGCTGATGCTGGAAATCCTTGGCCGGATGCAGCGGTTCAACACCGCCGCCCAGATCAGGATTGCCGATGAGATTTTCGGCGGCACCGGGGGCGAGCAATTCGTGGAGCTTCTGGCGCAAGGGGATGATGCGCTTCGGGCCACCATCGCCCGCGCCCATGAAACCGGGGCCGTGCTGGATGCCGAACTGATCGCCAAGGCCGAGGAACTGGACCGCAAGTTTGCCGAACTGGCCACGACCATGGGGAACTTCGGCAAGCGCGTGGCGGTGGCCGTTGCCGAGGCCGGGGCGGAACTTGTCGATATGCGGGCGAAGCTGGACGAGCTTTTCCCCGATGAGGCGCAGGGCCGGGCGATCCTTGGTGATGACCTTTACAACGAACTGGACCGCAACCGCGACACGCTGGACCAGAACGCCGAGGCGGTTGCCCGCCTGCGGGGCCAGTATACCACGCTTGGCGATGAGGCCCGCACCGCCTCGAACGCCCTGCTGGGGGCCATGTCGCAGGTTTCGGCATGGGGATATGAGGAACAGGCCGACACCATCGCCCGCGTGGGCACCGAGATGCGGCAGGTGGCGGATGACTTCAATGCGGGCACCGTGACCGCAGAGGATTTCACCATCCGCATGACCGAACTTGAGGCCGAAGCCTCTGCCGCCTTCGCCACGCTGGACGATAGCGACAGGATCAACTTCGCAGGCGTCATGTCGCAGCTTTCCCGGCTTGGGGGCGTGATTGCAGGCGTCACCAGCCTTGCCCAAAGCCTCAAGGCAGCCCTGCAACAGGCTGCGGGCATCTCGCCCGATCAGGTGGCAGCACAGGCTTTGCGTGACCGTCACGCGGCAGAGGCTGCCAGCATGGCGAATTATGAGGCGATGCGAGAGGCGAACGAACGCTTTACCGCTTCCGAGACCGCCCGCAATGCCGCCACCAGCGAACAGCTACGCCTGCAACGCGAGGTGGAAGCCGCCCGGAAGCGGGCCAGCGATGCCGGGGTGACGCTGACCGCCGCACAGGCCGAAGCCGCTGCCCGCGCTGCCCTTGCCGGAGAAGATGCCCGCCGCGATGCCGACCGCCCAACCCGTGGCGGATCAGGCGGGCGCGGTGCTGGCGGTAGGGAGAATGCCTTTGACCGGGATGCAGCCAATATCCGCGACCGGATCACGGCAATGGAGGCCGAAATCGCCGCCCGCCGCACTGTGACCGGCAGCATTGAGGAACAGGAAGCCGCCGTTGATCGCGCCCGGATCGTCCATGAACTGCTGAACTCCGCCCAAGAGGCGGGCTTTGCCATCACGCCCCAGCTTCGCACCGAGGTGGAGGGGCTGGCAGACAGCTATATCGGCGTGGAACAGGCGGCAAAGCAACTGGCTGATGCGCAGGCGGATGCCAACCGGAGGATGGAGGACTTCAAGAATGCTGGACGGGATGCATTCGCCAGCGTTCTGACAGGTGCCCAGACCTTCGGGCAAGCCCTGTCCAACCTTTCCGCCCGGCTGGCGGAAATGGCTGCCAACCGCCTGTTCGACACGCTGCTGGGGGGCTTGTTCGGCAAGATTGGCGGGGGCTTCCTTGGCGGCATCTTCGGCTTCTCCAAGGGTGGGCCTGTCCATGCCGCCACCGGGGGCAGGATCAGCGGGCCGGGCACCGGCACCAGCGACAGCATCCCCGCCATGCTTTCCGATGGGGAATATGTCGTGAACGCCAAGGCCACCCGAAAGCACCTTGCCCTTCTGGAAGCGATCAACAGTGGCAGGGTGCGGGGCCTCGCCGCCGGGGGCATGGTGGGCAGCACCCGCCTGTCCTCGACTTATGCGCCAAGCCTGAACATCTCTGTGCAGGGATCAGGCAACCCGGTGCAGGATCAGCGCCTTGCCGATCTGGTGGCAAAGGAAGTGCAGAGGCATGTCGCGCCCCCGAAATCCAGCATCCGCCGGGCAAAGGGCAGCGTCATGTCGGGCATGGCCCGAGAGATGCAGCGGGCTACAAACCGGAACGGCTAACCAACAATTCCTCTTGAGCTTGCTCGATATTGCGCCTTAGATTTTCAAAGGGCTACGGAGGAAAAATGTCAGGCGGTGGGAAGTCGAAAAATCACCATTGGTGGCCGGTAGCATTGCAGGGCTACTGGGCGGATAAGTCAGGGAATGTTTGGTGGATAGAGCCAAGCGGAAGAACCGACAAGAAACGCGCTGCAAATCGAAAAATTGGATTTAAGATACATGGACACACGATTTTTCGGGGTGGTGCGTGGGAGGGTAATTTTGAGAAAGAGTTTGATATTGATAGTGAGGTGCACAACGTAATTTCTTCGCTGAAAGAGCTGAAGCCGCTAGGCCGAACTCCAGCAGAATTTTTCACTTTATTGAAGATGATTTTTAAAAAAGATCGCACACTTCGGGATATGTGTAAGTATTATGTGTTGGAGGAAAGCTTACATAGACGCCTCCTGCTTTTGATACTTTCTCTTATCATAAGAAGCCCGTCTAATAGATCCAAGTATGAAGGTTATTCAAGACTTGCAGGCATGCCTCCTGATGAGGATGTGGGCAAAGCAAACATGCAGCAAAACTACATGATTGCGAAAAAGATTTGTCAGAGCGGTTTCACGTCAAATCAATATTTTGTCCTACTTCACTCTCCCTTGAAGAGATTTACTTTTGGAGATGGGAGCTTGGACTGGTTGACCAGCGGATTGATTGGAAACAGGATAAATGGAAAAGCTCTTGTGCCGCTGACACCCCACCTGTGCGTTTACTTCTGCACACCCATGGCGATGCGATCATCACCGAACTGTGCGTCTCTAAGTGTTGCTCCGTGGATGGTTGATTGGGTGAATGAAATCACACAGATTTACTCAAAAGATAGGATTTTTTTCAAGGGCAAGGCGCCAAAATTAATAGAGGCATTTCGACGAGCACAATTCCTCGAACACAAGCAGAAAACTGACGCCTTAATTGATATGCTTGATGAGATTGCAGGTATTAAAAAACATAGGGGCGCCCTTTCTTTAGGGTTGAGCGGCCTATATTAATCATTTCTCGACCTCCAAAGTATTCAATCGCGCTTCCACTCCCCGCACGATTGCCCGCAGGTTCTCAATCTCTTGCTCTAAGCTCTCGATCCTGTCCGGTTGGGAGAAGTCGGGCACCCCGGCACTGTCACTTGCAACAAGCGACTTCTCTAGCCTGTCCACAATCTCCTGCGTCAGACTTCGGCGGCTGGTTTCAGCAAGCTCCTTGAGCCTGTCCTTGAGGGGATCAGGGAGGCGAAGGCGAAAGATTGGATCATCTCTGGACATGCCTCACATGTGCCTCACTTGGGGCTTGACCGCAAGCTCCTCCGTCAATAGCCTCACATATGTCTCACGGTGAGACTTGGAGGCATAACATGCAAACCCAAGAAATGCGCATCCGCGTTCCCTATGATCTTCGTGCATGGATCGAAGCGAAGGCATCCGATGAGGGCCGCAGCCTGAACCGGCAGATTGTCCAGATCATCAAAGCCGCCAAAAAGTCCGAGCAAGGGGAGGCGGCACAGTGACCGGCATCCTTTCCAAGCTGCCCCAGCCTGTTGACCTTCCAAAGAAGGCCGGAGGCATCTGGGCGAAGGTGCGGGCCAAGCCGGTGAAGAAGATCATCCTGCCCGTGGTTGAAGTCAAAAAGGCGATGAAACTCATGAAGGGCGCGGGAAAATCCCTCGCCGCGATTGAACTGATGCCGGAAGGCGGTTTCCGCGTGATCGCTGCCGGGACCGCTGCCGCCCCTGCGCCTGAACCGCCGTCGAACCCGTGGGATGATATTCTTGATGAGTAAGGCAAAACTCTCCAAGCCCCCGCATGTGCACGTTTACCGTGACCGCCACGGCAAGGTGCGCATCTATCTGAACAAGCCGGGGCAGCCCAAGGTGCCCCTGCCGGGACCGCTGAACAGCCCTACTTTCTTTGAAGCCTATGCCAAGGCTATTGCCGGGGTGAAACTGGCCGCGCCGCCGACGCAGCCGCGCGCGCCGAAGAACACCATCGCGGGGCTGATCGAACTCTATCTGAAATCGCCCTCTTACCGCGATCTGGCCGAGACCAGCCGGAACACCTACCGGCGGCAACTGGACAAATTCCGCGATGAGCATGGCACAAAGCCGGTGGAGGGCTTTGGGCGCAAGCACGTCATGCACATACTTGGGAAGATGGCGGATCGCCCCGAGGCGGCAAACACGCTTCTGAAACGCCTCAAGGTGCTGATGAATTTCGCGGTGGACATGGACATGATCCCCCACAACCCACTGTCTGGCCTGAAAGGCTTCAAGAGTGACAGCGAGGGCTTCCACACTTGGACCGAGGCAGAAATCGCGGCTTTCGAGAAGCGCCACCCCATCGGCTCCAAGGCCCGGCTTGCCATGACCTTGATGCTTTGCACCGGGCAGCGCCGATCCGATGCCGTGCGCATGGGCTGGCAGCATGTCAGTGAGGGCATGATTACCGTGCGCCAGCAAAAGACCAAGGCCACGCTGACCATCCCCATCCACCCCGATCTGCAAGCGGTGCTGGACCAGACCCCGAAGGCGAACCTCACCTTTCTGCTGACCGAATACGGCAGGCCGTTCAGCGCCAACGGCTTCGGCAACTGGATGCGCGACAGGTGCGACGAGGCTGCCTTGCCGTCCTGTTCCTCGCATGGGCTGCGCAAAGCCTGCGCCCGCCGTCTTGCCGAGGCCGGATGCAGCAATCAGGAGATCAAGGCAATCACCGGCCACGAGACCGAAGCCGAAGTGACCCGCTACACCAAAGCCGCCGATCAGAAGAAGCTGGCGAAACACGCCATGGGCAAGCTGATCGTGATCGACTCCGTAACCCAATCTGCTAACCACCCTGCGAAGGTTAGCAACTCAAAGGACTAAACCCTTGATTATACAGTCAATCATGGGGAAGGTGGCAGCCCGTAGGGCGTCCATCGGTATGTCTGTCAGCGTCTAGGGCCGTCTGAAATACCTATTGTTTCCAATCGCTTGCTGCGCTGTTGCGTCTGCACCCGTCTATCTTTGACTGCCTGTTTCTGCGATATTCCTTAGGCAACGCTTAGGCAGGGGTTCGATATGCCGCCCAAGGAATACGAAAAGCTGGACGACAAGTTCGTCGCTTCGATCAAGGGACCGGAAGCCGGTAAGACCGTCATGCGGCTGCGCGACAAGCTGGCCGATGGGTTGTTCCTGCGGGTGACGAAGCACGTTAACGCGAAGGGCGCTGAACAGGTGTCGAAGTCATGGGAATTCTACTTCACCATGAACGGCAAGACATCCTGCACCGGCTTGGGCCGTTGGGTCGAACCGCCCCGTGCAGGTGAACCGAAGTTCCAGAAGGGAATGAGCGTCAAGGAAGCCCGGCGCAAGGCTATCGAACTTCGCGAAATGGTCGAAGCGGGGCAAAACCCCGTCGAAGTGAACCGGGCGAAGAAGGCCGCGCCCGACGCGCCGAAGATCGTCACCTTCGCCGACGCGCTGAACGAATATATGAAGACCGATTACATTCAGAAGAACCTTTCCAGCGACAAGCACCGCAAGCAATGGCGCGCCAGCCTTGATCTTCACGCCGTCCCGAAGATCGGGGCGAAGAATGTGGGCACCATCACGATTGACGAAGTAAAGGACGTTCTGAAACCGATCTATTCCACGAAGACAGATACCGCCCGTAGGGTTCGGCAGCGCATGGAAAGCGTGTTCGCTTGGGCGATTGACGAAGGTTGCCGTGAACACGACAACCCGGCATCGGTCGCGGCGCTGCAAATCTGGATCAAGAACCAGAAGAAGGCCGAAGCGCAGAACCATCCGGCCATTCAGCAGGGCGATATGCCCACATGGTTCGCCGAACTGCGCAAGCGCGATGGCATGGCTTCGCAGGCACTGGCCTTTGCCGTGCTTTGCGCCAGCCGGTCGGGCGAGGTGCGCGGCATGGTTTTTGGCGAGGTCGATTTCGCGGCGAAGGTCTGGACCATCCCGGCGGCGCGCATGAAGATGAAGAAGCCGCATTCGGTGCCGCTGTCCGAAGCTGCGGTCGCGCTGTTGAAGGCGCTACCGAACTTCGAAGCCGATCACAAAGACCCGAAGGCGGTTGTCTTCCCGGCCCCGCGAGGCGGCGTAATGTCCGACATGACGATTTCCGCAGTTATGAAGCGGATGCACGAAGCCAAGTTGAAGGTTGATGAACGGGGTTGGGTCGATCCTTCCGACGATACGAACCCTCGCCCTGCGGTCCCGCACGGGCTTCGCAGCACGTTCAAGGATTGGGCGGCGAAGCGCGGGTATGACAATATTCAATCCGAATTGGCCTTGGCGCACAATGTGGGCACCGAAGTTGAACGCCGCTATCGTCGTGACGACCTTGTTGAAGAACGCCGGGCCATGATGAACGCCTATGCGGCCTTCTGCCTTGACGAAGCCGAAGCGTCGAAAGTCGTTCCGCTTCGGGCAGGGGTCGCGTGATGGCAAAGCTTCGATACCCGTTTGATGGCACCTTGCCGAACGCTTCTGACGATCCTTGGACGAAGCTGGATACCATCGTTGAATACCTGCAAGACGGCGAACCTATCCCGCGCGATTTGGCGGCATGGCTTGGCGAAGCGATCCGGCTTTCGGGCCGCGATCCTGACGAACTGCCCCGCCGCCTTGGCGTAAAGCGCGGTCGCGGCCCGAAAGCCGATCCAAACGCTTGGTTCACGGTCGGAAGGCGCATCTGCGACCTTGAAGACAACGGAATGAAGCCCGAAAAGGCCGTCGCGACCGTCGCCGCAGAACTGGACGACGGGCAGGACGAAAAATACAGTCGGTCGCAGCTTCAAAACTTGCGTGACGCCTACCGCGCCGCATGGCATGTTGCCCACCATCCCGAATAGCGAAGGTGCGACATGGCGGAAGGTGACGAAGTGAAGCGGGCGATTACTGATCGAAATGGGCTTCCGCCCCAATGGCCGACCCATCGCCATACGCCCGAATTTTGGGAACACTTGGGCCGTGCGATTGCAAGCTTTGGGTTTTTGGAAGACACATTGCGCCGGGGTATCTTCGCATTCACCGGGACAAGACCAATTCCACCCGAAGAAGCCGAAAAGGCTGTGGCAGAATGGGGAAAGCAACTAGAGCGAATTATGACAGCGCAGCTTTGGAACTTGGCAAAAGAGTTCGAAGAAGCGGCAAACTCAAACCCGAACAATTCTACCGAAAACATCGGCGAACTTGTCGCTGCAATAAAGGAAGCCGCAGGCTTACGGAACACGCTTTGTCATGGCAGTTGGATGGTGCCAGACAATGAAGGCAAGTCGCTTCCGCGCTTTACGAAGAAGGATCGTGCAACAGGGAACTTGGTTCAGTTTGAAAGCAAGGTCGATATTGAATTTCTTTCACAAGTTCAGGCCCATGTTACCGACCTGATTTGTTCCGTAATAGATACCGTAACCCACATGGGCTACCAGTTTCCGGGCGGTGCAGGGCCGGGCAAGCCTGTCGTGAAACGCCCCTAAGTCTGTCTGCCACTAATCCCGCGCCTTTAGTGGCAGGATTGGGCGACGGCATGGGGGAAACCCTTACCTGACGGGCAGACGCGCCCGGATTTGTGAGGATAGCACCATGAACGCCCCTGCGACCCCCGCCGCCGACTATGGCAGCCCCGACCGCGCCGTCACCCCTGCGCAGCTTGTCCCGAACGCCCTGATGCGCACCCCAGACGTTTGCGCCGTCACCGGCATGGCCCGCCCGACGCTCTATGAGGCGATGGCGAAGGGCCTGTTTCCCCGCCCGATCAAGCTTGGCGAAAAGTCGTCGGCATGGCCCTGCCGGGAAGTTGACGCCATGTGCGCAGCCCGGATCGCCGGTAAGTCCGAAGACGAACTTCGCGCTTTGGTCGTTGAGTTGACCGAAGCCCGCAAGCGTTTGGCGTGATGGCAGCCGAATTGGCTTCCAATGAATTCCGCAACACATTGAAAAAGACTGCAAAGAGCAAGGGCCGGTTAGTCTGCCTAAGCCTTGCCTAAGGACAGGCCCGAAATCATGGCGCAACTTCATGTCCCGTTCGATGCCCACAAGCATGAGCCTTGGCAAAGCAACTGGCATCACGTCGCGAACCCGTATGTCTATAGCACCGAACCCGGCGATCCGGTTCCGGTCTTTCCCGAACCGCCCATCGGTCTTGTCGGCGATGTTATGGGCTTCATCGAAGCGAAGGCACCGCATCCCATGCGCTATGCTTCGGTCGCAGGTTCGTTAGGGTTTCTGGCCGGTATTGTGGGCAGGGCATGGAACGTCGAAGATAGCGGGCTGAACATCTTCGCCGTCCTTCTGTCGCCGTCCGGTTCCGGCAAGGAAATGGCGTCGAAGGGACCGGGTATCCTTCTGAACCATATCGTTCGCAAGATTTCCCCTGCCGCAAGCTTCATCGGGCCGGGCGACGTGACTTCGAAAGCGGCGCTTCATCGCTATGTGTCGAAGACAACGCCCCCGTCGTTCGTCATGTTCATCAACGAAGCTGGCGAATGGATGGAACCCATCGTGTCGCCGACCGCAAGCGAACATCGCCAAAGCCTGCGCAAGATGCTTCTTGATTGCTTTGAAAAGGGCGGCAAAGGATCGGTCCTTCACAAGTCGGCATATGCTGACGTTGAAAAGAACATCGAAACCGTCGAACGCCCCGCCGTTTCGATTGTCGGCGATAGCACCGCAGCGACCTTCTACGGCGCGATGAACGAAAAGAACACCGCGAACGGGTTCTTCCCGCGCTTCATCATCCTTGAAAATGAAGAAAGGACCGCGCCGTTCAACGAAGGTCATGCGTCGGTCGAACCTTCCGCCGAATTGATCGAACGCCTTTCCGATCTTTGCAGCCAATCCTTGAACCTGAACAATCAGGGTTTAATTCAAGACATTGCCATTTCGAAAGACGCCCGGTTTGAACTGGTCGATTTCCGCAACAGATGCGCCGAAGAACGCGACGCATCGAAGGAAGAACATATCCGCGCAATCTGGTCGCGGGGCTATATTCATGCTTTGCGCGTGTCTGGCATCCTTGCCGTTGGCCGAAACTTCTTTATGCCCACAATCGACGTTTGCGATGCGACTTGGGCCGTTTCTCTTGTGACATGCAGCATTGAAAAGCTGCTGAACAAGTTTGACGACGGCGAAGTTGGCGACGTGTCGAAATCCGAAGTTGCGCGGCTGAACGAAGTTAAGCGCGCGATCAAACGCTATCTTACGTCACAATGGCCCGAAGTTGCGTCGTATTCGGGTTCCAGATCGTCGGGGCTTCATCGCGAAAATATCGTCCCGTATGGATTCGTCCAGCGGTCAGTTTCGAAGTTGAAGCCGTTCAAGGATGCAGCGTTCGGAAAATCATCGGAAGCGATAAAGCAAACGCTTCGGATTATGATTGAGCGCGGCGAACTTGTCGAAATGTCGCGCGCAAAAATGGCGAAAGATTACGGCTATTCTGGCGTCGCATATGGCGTCGAAAGGCCAGAAGCCTTCTTGGAGTAGAAAGGGGAAGCCTGCGGTAGATCGTAAGCCATTGATTTAATTGGAAAGTAGAAAGGTGGAAAAGTGGACCGGGTTCTTACCCCCATATAGATCACAGATGAAATTATATACTGTTATATTTATATATCACAGCCTATTCCCTTATGGTCCACTTCTTCTACTTTTCTACTTCTTACATATTAGCAAGCAAGAACAGTGATTTATGGGGTGGAAGGTTTCCCGGTCAGATTTCCACCCTTCCACTTTGACCGACAGCAACCTGCAACCCGCCCCATGTGGGCAAAACAAAGGAACGCCGAAATGAGAAAGAAACTGAAAACCGATGAAGACCGCGATTTGGACGCGATGTTCAATCCCGTTGCCCACGAAATGGTTAGGAAGGTTATCGACATTGCCGAAGATCGCTTGACTTCCGGGGGTATCTGCGATCATCGAGACACCGAAGAAATTCTTTGCCGGGTTTATATCGAAACAGTCGCCGACATTATCAAAGGCGCATCTTGGTTCATGCAGGGCGAAGCGACCGCCGGTGCGGAATACTTCCTCTTGAAGTGTCTTGGGTCTGGAACCGATAGGCTGCATCCACTGATGAAGCGAATGAATGCTACACGCTCGAACGCCTGCGGAAATCAACTGTCGTTTCATTCCCATTACTATTTCCCGCGATTTCACGCGATACTGACGCAACGCTACATCGAAGAACTGCAACAGCCTGACGATGCGGTTTTGATCGGTGCAAGCTGGAACGGCATCTTCCATCTTGCCGCCGCGAAGTTGCCCGGCGTCAAGGAACAGATCAACCGCGAACTGCGGCGTCGCGGCTTGGACTATGACGCCGCCATTGTTCCTACCAAGCACCTTGAACGCCAGATGCGGGCGCTTGGCAGTCACCGGCGGCAGATCGGTGACACATAGGGCCAGCGCCGCGCAGGAGCGGGCGCAGGGCTGCGGGTAGGGGCTTGGGGCTGGGGAGAGGATGCCCCGGCACCGGGAAGCCGCTCCACGGGCCGGAAATCGAGGTCTGCGGGCATGGGGTATGTGGGCAGCTTGGCAGGGGTATGGCAATGGTGAACATGGATAAGGTCCGAAATGCTTTCCGAACTGGAATCATTCTGAATGACGAAGAAACTGCCGTTCTCGTCGCCGAAATGTCCAAGCAAGGGAAGCGGGCAAAAGAACGCCGCCAGAGAAACGAACGAATTGGCGAAAACTATGGTATTCCTATTCCGCAATATCGGCCGAAGATTCCGAATTGGATGAAACGCAAGCTGACGCGGGCAGAAATTGCGCAATTGGCGGCAGGATGGGATAAATAGGGCTTGCCATGCGCGGCTTATTGTGCCTATCCGTTAATTGCCGCCTATTCCCGATTAGCCTAGGCTTAGCCGCAGAAATCGAAAGGGTCGTTTCATGGCAAACCTTGCTTCCGCTTGGGAAAAACCTGCCCGCCCCCTGCCGCAGCGGATCGGGCCTATCGCCAATGTGATCCATTGCCGCGAACACATGGTTCGCATCTTTAAAGAAGCAAGAACTGGAAAGCTGGATATTTCGGATGCAAGCCGCTTGGTCAACATTCTCGCCCAAGTTCAGCGCAGCTTTGAAGCGTCGGATATGGAGGAACGCTTGAAGCGGCTTGAAGAAGGTGCCGACGAATGAGCCTGCACCGCCGCCTTGCTGCACTCGAAAAGAAGCGTCGGGTCGCGAACGCCGAAGACAACAGGATTCTTGGCATTCTGAATTATTGCGACAGCCAAGGTTTCCCCAAATGGGACGGCGTTCATAGACCGGGCGTTCAAGTGATCGGCGTCATTGGTGGAACGCGCATTCCCGCCGAAGATTGGGAATCTCATTGTCGCGATCAACAGCGCCGGTTGCTTGCTCAATGCGAAGCTTTTGCCGAACAACTGAATGAAGGAAGCGCGAATGAGAATTTCCATAAGCCCGAACCTTCGGGCGAACTTCCCCCGCTTCCGCCGGGGAAGAAAAGACCACAATATATCTTAATCAAAGATGCCAACGGAGTTGAATGGCAACAAGACCGCCTCACAGGCGAGAAATGGAGAACATAAGATGGCCCGATATTTGACCGAACACCCGACCCATGTTCGCTTTCTTGACTTCGCCCGAACGAATGTCGGCTTCGAAGTCGAATTCTTCACCATGAAACCCGACGCGGTTGACCCCGCTGTCGGATCGGCGGCGATGAAAGCCAAGTTCGCGATCCACGATGCAATCGGCAGGGTTTCACGGCTGGCCGGTGACGAAAGCAAGACGCTTGCGATGCGCCACGAAGGGGGCCGCATCGTCATGGACAACCTGTCGAAAGAAGTTTCGAAGCATGTTCAGACAATCCGCGACTGGTCGGAACGCGAAGCGGAAGCTGCCGGGGCGCGCGCCCTTGCGGTGATGAACCCCGATCCGACGAAGGCCCAGGTCTATTCTGAAATCCGCGCCTACTGCGCCAGCCGCCGCACCGACCCCGAGTTTCCCGCCGAACTGGCCGAACTCTGCCGCACCGATCTGGACACGGCCCGCGCGGTTGCGAACGCGCCGGGGTATCTGTCGGGCGTGAACAGCACCGAACGGCACATGCGGTTGAAGGACGAAGCCATTGCCGCGTTTGCCCCCGAAGATGTTGCCGCGCTTCGACACGCCGTCGCGGTCGGGAAAGAAGCTGACCGGATGCAGGAAGGCATGAAGAAGCTTCATGCCACCGCCTACACGAAGGCCGTGGCCGACCGCATCCGCTCTACGCATGTCGATACGGCGGCACCCTTCGCCGAACCGCCCGCCGCCGCAGCCGAATGAGATAGCGCCCGGCCCGGTGCCGGGTTGCCCCGTGCTTCCGCGTCGGCCTGTCGTGGGAGAGTGCCGAACTGCCGTCCCTTCGGGGGCGGCTTTTTTATCACGAATGCGTGATCGTTTCCGGGGCCGCGACGGGCCGGAAGGCGCAGTCAGATACCTTGGGCAATCCTTAGGCAGAGATTTTCGAGTTCTGAAAAACTTAATAAAATCAACTACTTACAAGGAAATATGGCAGCCCGTAGGGGAGTCGAACCCCTCTTTTCAGGTTGAAAACCTGACGTCCTAACCGATAGACGAACGGGCCAGCCTTTCGATGAGGCGGTGTTTATGCGGGCGGCGCGGGGAGCGCAAGAGGAAAAAAACATTTCCCTGAAATCAGGCCTCTGCCGCGTCGTCGAGGCGCAGTTGCACCTTCGACCGGCCGCCCCAGCTGTTGATTTCCAGCCGTCCGGCAAGGTGGAAAAGCCGGTGCCCGGGCGCCTCCAGCGCGGGGCCGAGGGGGCTGTCGAAGGCGCCGAAGGCCATGGCCTCAAGCGGGGCGGCGGAGGAGCGCACCGTCAGCCGCAGATGGCTTTCGCCGATCCGGCGCGCGCTGACCGAGGCCGAGGGAATCACGAATCGCGGCGCGGGGGCCGAGGCGCCGAAGGGGCCCGCGCTTTCGATCTGCTCGGCCAGGGGCAGGGTGGCGGCCTCGGGCATCAGAAGGCCCTCGACATGCAGGGCGCGCGGGCCGGGGCGGTCGGCGCCCTGGCGGGCGAGCAGCGCCCCCAGCCGGGCCATCGCGGGCTCCAGCGCCTCTTGCGCCACGGTCAGCCCCGCCGCCATCCGGTGGCCGCCTCCCTTCAGGAACAGCCCCTCGGCCGCCACCCGCTGCACCGCCGCGCCCAGGTCGACGCCGCTGACCGACCGGCCCGAGCCCTTGCCGACCCCGCCGTCCAGCCCGATCACCACCGCCGGGCGGCCGGTCGCCTCTTTGAGGCGGGCGGCGACGATGCCGACCACGCCCGGGTGCCAGCCCTCGCCCGCCGCCCAGACCAGGGGGCCGTCGAGGCCGCGGGCCTCGGCCTGGGCCATGGCCTCTTCGCGGACATGTTCGGTCAGCAGCCGTCGCTCGGCGTTCAGTTCGTCCAGCCGCCGCGCCAGCGCCTCGGCCTCGGCCGGATCCGCCGTCGCAAGCAGCCTTGCGCCCAGATCGGCCTGGCCGATCCTGCCCCCGGCATTCACCCGCGGCCCCAGCAGGAAACCAAGCGCATAGGCGCTTGGCGCGCTGTCCATCCGCGCCACATCCGCCAAGGCGCGCAGGCCGGGCCGTTCGCGCCGCGCCATCACCTTCAGCCCCTGGCGCACGAAGGCGCGGTTGACGCCCACCAGCGGCGCGACATCGGCCACGGTCGCCAGCGCCACGAGGTCGAGAAGCCGCAGCAGGTCGGGGCCGCTCACCCCCTCGGCGCGCAACTGGCGGTTGGCCTCGACCAGAAGCAGGAACACCACCGCCGCCGCGCACAGATGCGAGAGGCGGCCGTCTTCGTCCTGGCGGTTGGGGTTCACCACCGCAATCGCCCCGGGCAGGGTCTCGGTCGCAAGGTGATGGTCCAGGATCACCACCTCGGCGGGGCTGGCGGCGGCGATCGCCTCATGGCTGAGCGTGCCGCAATCGACGCAGACGATCAGCGAATGGCTTCGCGCCAGCGCCTGCATGGCGGGGACGTTGGGCCCGTAGCCCTCGTCGATCCGGTCGGGGATATAGAGCGTCGCGTCATGGCCGAGCGCGCGCAGCCAGTCGAGCAGCAGCGCCGCCGAGGCCCCGCCGTCGACATCGTAATCGGCGAAGATCGCGATCCTTTCGCGTGCCGAGAGGGCGGCGCGGATCCGGGCGGCGGCGCGCTCCATGTCGCGCAGCCCGCGCGGATCGGGCAGCAGGTCGCGCAATTGGGGCGCGAGGAAACCCGCCGCCTGTTCGGGCGCGACGCCGCGCGCGGCAAGCAGGCGGCACAGCGGCAGCGGCAGGCCGGTGTCCTGCGCCAGGGCCTCGGCCAGGCGTTCGAGCGCGGGGGCGGGCCCGGTCCAGCGCCGCCCGGTCAGCGAGGTCTCGACGCCGAGGAAGGCGGGCGGGGCGGGGGAGGGGGTGTCGCTCATGCCCGAGGGGTGGCGCAAAGCGCGGCCCGTTGCAAGGGGAGCCGGTGTAAACGGGCCGGTTGCGAGAGGGGCCGGGGGCAAGAGGCCGCTGCGAGGCGCGGCGTGCGAGGAGACGGGGTGCGAGAGGCTGGGGGGCGGGGAACCCGCGCCGCAGGGGCGGGGCGTTGCAAGCGCCACCCGCCTCCCCTCGACCACCCGTGGGGGCGCAGGGGGACCGGCGAAGCGTCTCGCCGTCGCCCTTCTTGCCACCCTGAGGAGCGCAGGCGGGGCGCCGGGGGGGAACCGCCCGCAAGGGAGGCCGCGCGCCCTGAATCTGGCCGCGCCGCCGTGGTCCGGCCGTGCGGCGCGGGCCGATCAGAGCGGGCTGCGATAGGTGACGCGGCGCACCGATCCGGTCTTCGAGCGCATCAGGATGGTCTCGGTGGTGATCCAGCCCGGCTCGCGCCGGATCCCGGTCAGCAGCGAGCCGTTGGTGACCCCGGTCGCGGCGAAGATCACATCGGCGCGCACCAGATCGTCGCGGGTATAGACGCGGTCGAAATTGGTGATCCCGGCCTTGGTCGCGCGGGCCCTCTCGTCGTCGTTGCGAAACAGCAGTTTGCCGAAGAACTGGCCGCCCATGCATTTCAGCGCCGCCGCCGCCAGCACCCCCTCGGGCGCGCCGCCCGAGCCCATATACATGTCGATCCCGGTCACCTCGGGCTCGGCGCAATGCATCACGCCCGCGACGTCGCCATCGGTGATCAGCCGGATCGCGGCGCCGGTCGAGCGGATCTCGTCGATCAGATCCTCGTGCCGGGGGCGTTCGAGGACGCAGACGGTGATATTCTCGGTCGAGACGCCCTTGGCCGAGGCCAGCGCCGAGACCCGTTCCGAGGGCGACATGTTCATCGTCACCGTGCCGGGCCGGTAGCCCGGGCCGATGGCGAGCTTTTCCATATAGGTGTCGGGGGCGTGCAGCAGCGTGCCCGCGGGCGCCATGGCGATCACGGTCAGCGCGTTCGGCATGTCCTTGGCGGTCAGCGTCGTGCCTTCGAGCGGGTCGAGCGCGATATCCACCGCGGGCCCGGTGCCGGTGCCGACCTTCTCGCCGATGTAGAGCATCGGCGCCTCGTCGCGCTCGCCCTCGCCGATGACGACGGTGCCGTCGATCTCCAGCAGGTTGAGCTGGTCGCGCATGGCGTTGACGGCGGCCTGGTCCGCGGCCTTTTCATCGCCGCGCCCGATCAGCCTGGCCGAGGCGATGGCGGCGGCCTCGGACACGCGGGCGAGGCCCAGGGAAAGCAGCCGGTCCTGGAATTGCGCTTTGTCGGCCATGGGAATTTCCTGAAGTTTGGGGTCGTCCCAAGGTTTAGCCCCGCAAGAGCCGCGCCGCAAGCGAGGTTGCGCTAACGACTGCGGCCCTGTGGCGGGAACGGCGGTTTTCCGGGGGGGGCGGTGCGGCAGGGGGGGGAGCCGGCTGGGGCCCGGGCGGCGGCCGGGGCGGAAAGCCCCCGGGGCTTGAAGGGCCTGGCCGGAAAGACCGTGGCCGGAAGGGTCGGCGCGCGCTCAGACCTGTTCGATGCGGATCGCCACCGGCGCCTCGACCAGGACGCCGGTGCGCTCGAATTCGCCAAGCGCATGTTCGATATCGGCCGGGCTGGCCTTGTGGGTGACGAAAAGCACGATGGCGTCGTCGTCCTCGGCCTCTTCCTGGTTGATCTGGCGCATCTGGTCGATGGAGATCCCGGCCTCGCCCAGGCAGGTGGCGATCTTGGCCAGCGCGCCGGGCTTGTCCAGAAGCCGCATCCGCAGGTAGTAGGGCGCGGGCGTGGCGGCGCGGGCGGCGACCGGCTCGGCCAGGTCGCGGGCGGGGATGCCGAAGACCGGCAGGCGGAAGCCGCGCGCGATGTCGATCACATCCGCCATCACCGCGCTTGCGGTCGGCCCTTCGCCCGCGCCCGCGCCGCGCATGACGATCTGGCCGACCGAATCGCCTTCCAGCACCACCATGTTGGTGCCGCCCTGCAACTGGCCCAGCGGGCTTCGCGCCGGGACGAGGCAGGGGGTCATGCGCTGCTCCAGGCCCCGCCCGCTCATCTGCGCCACGCCCAGAAGCTTGATGCGATAGCCCATTTCGGCGGCATGGCGGATGTCGTCGAGCGAGATCGCCCCGATGCCCTCCAGTTCCACCGCGTCGAAGCTGACCCGGGTGCCGAAGGCGATCGCGGCCAGGAGCGCAAGCTTGTGGCCCGCGTCGATCCCCCCCACGTCGAGGTTCGGATCGGCTTCGAGATAGCCGAGCCGCGCGCATTCGTCGAAAAGGACGTTGTAGCCCTGGCCGGTCTCTTCCATCCGGGTCAGGATGTAGTTGCAGGTGCCGTTCATCACCCCCATCACCCGCTTGATGCGGTTTCCGGCAAGGCCCTCGGTCAGGGTCTTGATCACCGGGATGCCGCCCGCGACCGCCGCCTCGAAGCGCAGCGCCACGCCCGCGGCCTCGGCCGCCTCGGCCAGGGCCTGGCCGTGATGGGCCAGCAGCGCCTTGTTCGCCGTCACCACATGCTTTCCGGCGCGCAGCGCGGCCTCGGTCGCGTCCCTGGCCGGGCCTTCGTGGCCGCCCATCACCTCGACGAAGACATCGACATCCTCGCGCCGCGCCAGGGCGACGGGGTCGGTCTCCCAGGCATAGCCGGAGAGGTCGGCGTCGCGGTTCTTCAGCGGATCTCGGGCCGAGACGGCGGTGATGGCGACCGGGCGGCCCGCACGGGCCGAGAGCAGCGCGGCCTCGCGCTGAAGGATGCGCACCACGCCGATGCCGACGGTGCCCAGGCCGGCAAGACCGAGGCGGAGGGGCGCGGCGGTGGGCTCGACGGACATGGACACGACCTTTCGGATGAGGGTTGCGCCCGCCTGTTAGCCCTTTGCCCGCGCGGGCGCAACGCCGCCGAAGCCCGCGCCCGCGGTCACGACCGGAGGGGTCTTGCGCGCAGCGCGGCGGCGCGTTCGCGCAGGGCACGCGCCCGCGCGTCCAGCGCGGTTTCGGCCGAAGCGGGGGCGACGGTTGCGGCCCGCAGCGCGGCCAACTCATCGGTCGTCAGCAGGGCGGGCGGCTCGGACCGGGCGGCGGGGGGCAGGCCGTCGACTTCGGGAAACTGCGTGCAGGCCGCCAGCAGGGCGGCGCAGAGAAAGCCGGGAAGAATGCGGGCAAGCCTCCGGCTCGGACGCCGCGTCGGGCCGGGGCGCCGCGCCGCGGAAAGGGATGCACGAAGGGGCTGGAACATCGGAAAAAGGGTCGCGGGCAAGGGGATTGACTTTGCGCCATGGCCCGGGCTGGGGGCGAGGCTTGGGTTGCTTCCCCCGAGGTTAGCCTGTTCGGGCCGGTCGCGAAAGGCCGGGTTTCGTCTGCGCCCCCCGAACCTGCGCCCCCCCGAAGCTGCCCCTCCCGGACCTGCCCCCAGGCCTGCCCCGGACCTGCCGCGCAGCGATTACATCCAGGCCGGACAGGTGCTCATCGATTCGACCAGGCAGATCCGCCGCGCCGCGCCGCGCGGCCGGGTGACGACGAAATTGCGGAAGGTCTGGCTGTCGACGCCGATGGCAAGCAGGATGCTGTCGAAGCCGACACTGAAGGCCGGGGTGTAATCGACCTCGGTCTCGATGATCACCACGCCGTCGAGATTGGCCATGACCGGGATCCGGTCGCGCAGGTCGCGCATCTGCGCCGTGGTCAGCCGCGGCATCGCATTCCCGGGCGAGCGCGAGAACAACACGTAATGGCGGTCGTTCGCCGGGTCCCACTGGACCGAGGTGACCCGCACCCGGATGCCGGTGCTGTTGGTCACCATGAAGTCCATCACATCGTCCATGCCGTTGATGAATGCCGTGCTCACATCGCCCTGGCGCGAGATCAGATCGGCCACGGTGTATGAGGCCTTCTGGGATTCGTTGATGGTGCGGAAGGCGTCCCAATAGACGAAAAGCGCGATGAAGCCCCAGACCAGCATCGGCAGCAGGAGCAGGAATTCGGTCAGGACCAGCGCGCCGTCCTCGTCCCGCGCGAAGCGGCGCAACCGGGCGCCGGTGGCGCGGGCGGAACGGGCGACGGGAGGGGTAAGGGCGCGCATCATGGTCTCCGATCTCAATTGCCCGAGGTGTTGACGGGCTCGTTGACCACCACCGTCGTCACCGCAAGCTGGTAGCCGCCCGACACCGAATCCGCCCTGAGTTGCAGGCCGAGGCCGGTGGTCGGAAACAGGGGTTTCTGGATCATGCAGATTCGCACGAACATGATCTGGTTCGAGGCGCCATGCTGCACCGAGCCGGTCGAGGGCGCGGTCAACGTGCCGTTGCGGTCGCCGCAGAAGGCGTTGGTGCCGGGCCGGGCCCAGCTTGTGGTGTTGATCGGCTGGATCCAGACCCGCATCGCGCTTTCGCAATTCAGGATCACCGGCGTCGCTTCGCAGACCAGCTTGCGCAAATCGTCGTGGCTGACCGATTGCAGCCGCCCCAGCCGGTAGTCGCGGATCACCAGATCCAGCCCCCGATCCATCATCACATGGCGGATCATGTAATAGCCGCTTTCCATCGAGGCCATGAACAGCGTCAGGACGACGGGCACGCAGAAGACGAATTCGATCGTCGCCGTGCCGTCCTCGCGCCGCCACAGCCTTTGCGCACGGTGCCGCAGGTGCGAGAGCAGGCGGGAAACCGGATTCGGGCGGCTCATTGCGTCAGCCTCAACTGGCTCAGGTTCGAGGCGATCAGCGCGAAGGCGGTGCGGATCTGAAGGCCCGAGACGTCGAAGAAATAGGTCGAATGCGGTTCCGACACGCAGTTGCGGATGGCATCACGGCCGTTGGAGGGGGCCTCGAAGGCGATGCCATAGACCAGGATGCCACGCTGCCTTGCGGTTTCGCACATCACCTCAAGCCGGTCGTCCATGTCGGAGATCGAGGTGGTCGAGCGGAAGGTGTCGCGCCACAGCACGAAGGCGTTGTTGCGCGCGGTGGCGTTGTTGCCGCCGATCCGGCGGGCGTAAAGCTGCCAGGCCACCCATTGCATGCGCTGACGCTGCCAGACCTCGGGCCAGGTCTGCTGGGTGGTATTGGAATAGCTTGCCGTCGGCGAATAGCAGGCGCTGGAGCCGGGCGTCGTGCCGTTCCAGGGCCGCGAATGCCAGGCGTTCAGATGGGGGACGTAGAAGGGGCGGCTGTTGCAGCGGGTCGTGGTGCTGGAGTTGTTCACCCGCCCGCCGTCGAAGAACGAATAGCGGCCGTCATTGGCGCGCCAGATGTCAGAGATTCCGGTGCGATAGGCGGGGTTGATGTATTCGGCCTCGAAATTCTCGCCATCGGTCATCAGCACGATGACCTTCAGGGTCTCGGTGTCGGTATAGGGGGCGGGGCGGTCGGCGAATTCCGACGGCACGCTGCCCGAAGCGGCCATTTGCGCGACGATTGCCTGCGACGACGGGTCGAGCAGCGTCGTGCCCCATTTCATCCCCAGGTCGATCGAGGTCGCGCCGATCGCGATCAGCCCGTCGATCCGGTCGTGCAACTCGTCGATGTCGTTGGTGTGGACAAGGACATAGTTTTCCCTGTGCGGCGCGCAGAAGACGCTGGGATGGACGCTGCGCGCGGAATCCCACCTGACCCGCGACCAGTCGCTGTTGTTGTGGTCGTAATAGCCGTTGGTCTGCTGGGTGGTCGAGAAACCGTCGATGAAGGGCGTCTGGGGGAATGCCGTCGTGCGCGACACCCCGGTCGAGGTGAAGGTCGAATCGGGCAGGTCGAGGCAGTAGGATTCCGCATAGCCGTGCGTGTGGGTGGCGTTGAACTTGCCGAACAGCTCGGGGCCCAGGTTGACCTGGCCGTTGTAGGGCACGATCGAGATCGAGATCCGGTTCTCCAGGTCGTTTTCCAGCACGGTGTCGACGAAATCCTTCGCCGCGACCTTCAGATTGTTGATCCGGCTGATGGTATTATACATCGAGCCCGAGATATCGAGCACCAGCGCGATCTCGACATTGGTCACGCTCTGTTCGGCCTGCGAGACGTTGAACGCGCGCAGGTCCGGCTCGCCCAGGATCGACATGAAATAGTTCCGCGACAGCACCGAGGCGTCGGCGGTCACGCGGCGCGAGTTCATCCCGTCCACCACGTCCACGCCGTCCAGCGCCTGCCCCAGATTGGCCTTGTCGAAATAGTCGCGCACCACCTCTTCGGGATCGAGCGTCTGTTGCAGGCTGGCCGCCGCCAGCGTGGCGCGATCCAGCGTGTTCTGGACAGCCACGCGCCGGGTCTCGAAGCGCATGACGTCGACGGCGATGCCGCCGGTGACGATCATCAGGAAGAAGAACAGCAGGACCAGCGTCGCCATCACGCCGTCTTCCTCGTGCAGGAAGGCGCCGATGCGCTGGCGGGCCCGCCAGCGCGCGCCGGATCGCTGCCCGTCGGATCCCCGGCCGCAGGCGGTGCCGCCCGGCGGCAATGCGCAGCGCCCGGGAAGGGGGCGGGAGCCGGAGGCAGGGCGACGGGCGAAATTCGTAATCATGATACCGATCCAGGGGTCATCGGCCGCCATGCTTCAGGCAGGCCTTTCCGCGCTCATTAAGGCCGTGGCTTGGGGGCGGAATTGTGGCGGGCTGCGGTCGGGGGGCCGGCAATTCGGTGGCGGGGAAACATTCGCGGCCCGGCCCGGAGAACTGTCCGCGCCCCGCGAACGGTTCGCCCCCGGGGCCCGGCCGCATTTCCGCCCTCAAGGTTAACAAAACTGATTCGTTTTTAGCGAACCGGCGCGCCATGCGGTGGCGCCGGTCCCGCCACTGCAATCCCGACCCGACCGCGCCCCGCCGCCCGTCCCGCCCCGCTCACCCCGGTCGCGCAGAACCGCCGTCTTCCCGCTCTCGTGCCGGAATTTGTCATGGGAAGTTGCGGGAGGCGGGCGTAAACTCGCGTTGTGGCGGGGCCTTGGGCGGCGCGTGAGTTCTTCCCGCCCCGGCCGCATCGAAACGGAGGAGACGGCAATGACAACGGGTATCACCGGCGAGACCGAGCCGGGCTTTCGGGCCTCGGTCGATCTGATGTTCAACCGCGCGGTGCGGCTGATGGACCTCAGCCCCGGGCTGGAACAGAAGATCAGGGTGTGCAACTCGACCTATACGGTGCGCTTCGGCGTGCGGCTGCGCGGCAAGATCGAGACCTTCACCGGCTACCGCTCGGTCCATTCCGAACATATGGAGCCGGTCAAGGTCGGGATCCGCTTCTCGCTCGACGTGAGCCAGGACGAGGTCGAGGCGCTGGCCGCGCTGATGACCTACAAATGCGCCCTGGTGGAGACGCCCTTCGGCGGCTCGAAGGGCGGGCTCTGCGTCGATCCCCGCGCCTGGGACGAGCATGAGATGGAACAGATCACCCGCCGCTTCGCCTATGAGCTGATCAAGCGCGACCTGATCCATCCGGCGCAGAACGTGCCCGCCCCCGACATGGGCACGGGCGAGCGCGAGATGGCCTGGATCGCCGACCAATACGCCCGGATGAACACCACCGACATCAACGCCAAGGCCTGCGTCACCGGCAAGCCGCCCCATGCCGGCGGCATCCGGGGCAGGGTCGAGGCCACCGGGCGCGGCGTCCAGTTCGCCCTGCGCGAATTCTTCCGCCATCCGGTCGACGTGGCCAGGGCCGGGCTGAGCGGCGGCCTCGGCGGCAAGAGGGTCGTGGTGCAGGGCCTGGGCAATGTGGGCTGGCACGCGGGCAGGTTCCTGTCGCAGGAGGATGGCTGCAAGGTCATCGCCATCGCCGAGCGCGACGGCGGCCTGGTCGACGACAGCGGGCTGAACGTCGACGAGGTGCGCGACTGGATCGCCCAGCATGGCGGGGTGAAGGGCTTCCCCGGTGCCACCTATGTCGAGGACGGCGCAAGCCTGCTCGAAGCCGAATGCGATATCCTGATCCCGGCGGCGCTGGAAGGGGTGATCCATCGCGGCAATGCCGAGCGCATCCGCGCGCCCCTGATCATCGAGGCCGCCAACGGCCCGGTCACCTTCGGCGCCGACGAGATCCTCAGAAAGCGCGGGCGGCTGATCATCCCCGACATGTATGCCAATGCCGGGGGGGTGACGGTCTCCTATTTCGAATGGGTGAAGAACCTCAGCCATATCCGCTTCGGACGCATGCAGCGCCGCGCCGAAGAGGGCCGCTCGCGGCTCCTGGTCGAGGAGCTGGAACGGCTGAGCGCCGACCGCGGCCTCGGCTGGAGCCTGGCCGAGGATTTCAAGGAGAAATTCCTGCAAGGGTCGGACGAACTGGCGTTGGTGCGCTCGGGCCTCGATGACACGATGCGCACCGCCTACCAGTCGATGCGCGAGGTCTGGCACGGTCGCGAGGATGTCGAGGACCTGCGGACCGCCGCCTATATCGTCGCGATCGAGCGGGTGGCGAAGACCTATCGCTCGAAGGGGATCTGAGACCCCGGAACCCGACCCGGCGGGGCAGGGCGGACGCAGACGGGAGAGATGGAGACGGAAGAGATGGAGACGGGGCGGGGCAAGGCGTGCCCCGCCCTTTCCCTTCCCGGATTTCGGGGCCAGCCCGGTCAATTCCCATCCCCGGACCCCATCCCACCCACAGGGATGCCGGAAGCGCCTCCCACCGAAACGCCCGCCCCGAAAACCCCGGCCGACAATCCCGCCGCTTCCCCAAAAAAGAAGCAAAGACCCGGACTCTCCCCGCCCGCCCCCCCCTTCTTCCCCGCTCCCGGCAGCAGCGAACCCGCCCCCGGAAACCTCACCCCCCGCCCTCGGTCAGCGCCCGGATCGTCGCATCCAGCCGCCCGCGCGGCACCATCACCACCATGCCGGGCCGGTCGAAGGCCAGCTCCACCCTCCGCCCGGTCGCCCGGTTCGAGGTGCCGATCACCCCGTCCGGCGCGAAATCCAGCCCGGCGATCGGCCAGTGCAGCCCCTCGGACCGGCCGCCGACCCGCGCCAGCGGAAAGAGCGAGACGGTATCCCCCGGCCGCAGCGCCAGCGCGATCGGGCGGGGCGGGGCCGCGAAGGCCAGATCCTTCGGCCCGACCAGGATGCAGGCCCGCCCGGCATGGCGCAGCAGCGCGTTCATCGCGGCCAGGCCGTGGTCGATCCGCCCGCCGGCAAAGCCGGTCGCAAGGATGAAGGGCGCCCTGATGCTGCGCAGCGCCTTGTCGAAATCGGTGCTCTCCTGCTCGGCGATCGGATGCAGCCGCGCGGCGGGGATGCGCGCCCGCGCGGCCTCGGACAGCGAATCCATGTCGCCGATCACCGCCTCGGGCATCACGCCATGGGCCAGCAGGCGGTCCGCGCCCCCGTCGGCCGCCACCGCCATCGGCGCGCGGGCTAGGCATCGGCGCAGGTCGGTGGCCGAAACCGGCCCGCCTCCCGCAAGAGTGACCCCGCCGGGGGATTGCACGAGGGGGCGGTTCATGTGGATACTCGGGTCAAGGTGAGGGCCGGTCTTGAGGGGGCGGAAATCGGGCCGCGGTCTGGGCTGGGGTTTGGCTTGCGCTCGGGGCGGGCCCGGTCGGGCAGGGCGGTGGATGGACGGCCGTCCGGGCCGGTCCCGGCGGGGGTGAAGTGGATTCGCCGGGGCCGCAACGGACGAATTAAGGCGGGGATCGGGGCCGGGGGCCACAATCAATCCATCAAATTACCCCGGTCTGTCCATGGATTCGAACAGGACGGAGACAATGTTTCCGTCATGGAAAGTATGAGGTTCGCCCCATGATCGGTGCAAGCAAGATCCTGACGGTATCCTACGGGACCTTCAGCTGCACGCTGGAAGGCTTTGACGATCCTTTCAACACGATGAAGGCGATCGCGGAATATTTCCGTGATCTCGCCGCCGAGGACCGCTATTTCGGCGCCGAGCCGCCGCAGCCCGATGCCGCCATGCTGCACCGCATCGCCGAGCGCGAGATCCAGCGCCGGGTCGAGGCACGGGTGGACGACAATGGCGTCGTCCTGCGCGCGGGCGAGGCGGTGGAGGCGGCGCCGTCCCGGCGGGGAGGGGCGCAGGAAGGATTCGCGGCGCGCGCAGCCGTGGCCCTGGTTCCGGCGACCGCGCTTGCGGCGGCCCCGATTGTGGCGGCCGATGCTCCGCCCGCCGATCTTCCGCCCGAAACTGCCGGGGAGGCCGCCTGCGCCGATACCGGATTCGCGCCTGAATCCATTGAATTTGCAACGCAAGATCCCGGTGTGGCTTTCGACGGCCCGGCCGAGGGCGCCGCGACCTTCTCCGAGGATGTCGCCCCGTTGGCCGCAGCCTGGACCGCAGCCGGATCGGATCTGGCCGAGGAGTTCACCGCCGGGAATCCCGCTGCCGAAGACGGAGCCGAAGACGGGGCCGAAGACTGGACCGAGACGGATTCCGCGCCCGAGGCCTTCCAGCCCGAAACCGGGGTGCCCGGAAATTTCCCGGGGAATTTCGCCGAGGATTTCCCGGACAGTTTCTCCGGCAATTCCTCTGGCGAAGCCCCTCAGGATGCTCATCAGGATGCTTCCGGGAATTTCGCGGCCGACCTGACGGACGGCGCGTTTCCCGAAGACCTGCCCGCCGCCGCTGCGCCCGAGGGCGTCGCGCCCGGGGCCCCGCATCCGGTGGCGGATCTTGCACAGGGTGATTTCGCACCGGCCGATTCCCGGCTGGCCGATGCGTCGGTGAAGGCCCCCTTCGAAGCGCTCCTCCCTGTTTCGCCCGATGCCGACCAGCCGGACGAGGCTTTCTATACCGATGCTTCTCAGGACCTCTCCGGGGCCGGGGCGCCGTTCGATACCGGATCCGATATGGATGTCGCCGCGCCGGATGCCGATTTCGCGCTGCCGCTTGTCGAGGCGCCCGCGCAGGGCCCCGACTTCGCCGAAGCGGCGGCGCCGCTGCTGCGCGCCGAAATGCCCGGCGGCGTTGCGGCCAAGCTGGCGCGGCTGCGTCAATCGGTCCTGCCCGATCAATTGGCCGAGCCGGTGGTCGAATCGAAGGACGAATCGGTTGCCGTCGATTCGGTGCAGGACGGGTTGGTGCAGGACGGGGCGAATGTTCTGGACCGGCTTGAGACGCTGCTGTCGGAGGATGAATCCCATACCGCGCCCGCGGCCTCGTTCGAAGCCGAAGCCGAAGCCGCGGATGAGGGGCTCGATGCGATGATCGCGGCGCTGGCCGCGCCGGGGATCGCGGAAGCGGCCCCCTTGGCGGATGAGACGGCGCGCGCCTACACTCCCGCCCCCGGCTTGGCCGGATGGGAGAATGCCGCCGAGGATGAGGACGACGGTTTCGAACTGCTCTCCGACCTCGTGGCCGAATCGCTGGCGCCGGAAAGCGCGCCCGAAAGCCGGGATCTGCCCGAAAGCCACGAACCGGCCCGGCACGACGAGGCCGCCGGGTTCGATGAGACCGGCTTCGAAGCGACGCAGACCGCCGAAGACGATTGGCAATCCGAAGACGGTTGGCAATCCGAAGACGGTTGGCAGATCCCGGACGACGCCCCCGAAGCCGCCGCCCTAGAAGCCGCTGCCCTCGAAGCGCCCGTCTTCGAAACCCCGGCCTTCGAAGCGCCCGCGCCCGTAGCGGATGCGCCACAGGCGCTCATGCCCGGGGTGGAGGGCGCGAACGATGCCCCCGCGAACCAGACCCCCGCGAACCAGACCCCCGCGAACCTGGGCGCGACCAGCCAGGGCGACGCGGTCGGCGCCGCCTCGGTGGCCCCCACCGTCGACCCGGCGATCGCCGACAAGCTGCAAAGGGCCCGCGCCCGGGTCATCAAGATCCGCCGCAGCGATCTGGCCCAATCCCTGCCGGGCGCCGCGCCCGCCGAGGCGGCGCCGCATCCCGTGGCCGGGCCCCAGCCGACGCCCCAGCCGACGCCGCCGCGCGCGCCGGTGGCGGAAGCCGAGGCCGATGTGGCCCGGCTGCTGAAACAGGCCGACGACAGCATGGCCGATCCCGAAAGCCAGCGCCGCCTGGCCGCGATCCAGCATCTGAAGGCCGCCGTGGCCGCCACCGTCGCCGATCGCAAGGCCGGGATCGCGCAGCCCGCCGAGGGCGAGCGTCAGGAAGCCTATCGCGCCGATCTCGCCCGCGTCGCCGTGCGCCCGGTGCGTCCGGTTCGCCCCGTCGAGGGCGGTCGGGAGGGTGGCCTGGCAGATGGCAATCCCGGCGCGTCGTCGGCCCCGTCGGCGGAGCGGGGGGGCGTGCGGCCCTCGCCGCTGGTTCTGGTGTCCGAGCAGCGGATCGACCGCCCGGCCGCCCCCGCCGCGCCTTCGGTGGCGCCGGTCATGCCGGTGCGCCCGCGCCGCCCGATGGGCGGGGCCGCGCTGGCCTCGGCCCATCCGGCGGATCTGGCGGCCGAGGAGCGGCCGGAGGCCGCGCTCGGGCATGCCGAGACGGTCGAGCAGGCCCCGCTTCGGGCCCAGGCCCAGGCCCCGGTCGCGCCGCTGGCCGAGGACGATTTCGACGCCTCGCTGCGCGCGGCGCTGGAAGAGGCCGAACTGGCCGAAGCCCTGGGAGAGGGCGGCTTCGAGACCTCGGCCCAGAACCTGCTGACCGACGAGGATGACGAAGAGGAAGACGCGCCGGATGCGGGCAACATGTTCGACGACAGCAGCGATTTCCAGGATTTCGCCGAACGGCTTGGCGCGACCTCGCTGCCCGGGCTGCTGGAGGCGGCGGCGGTCTATGCCACTTTCGTCGAGAAGCGCGATGTCTTCACCCGCCCGGTGCTGATGCGCCACGCGTTCTCCAGCGCCGAGTTGCAGAACGGCCGGCGCCGCGAAGAGGGGCTGCGCAGCTTCGGCGCGCTTCTGCGCGAGGGGCGGATCGAGAAGGTCCGCCGGGGCCAATATGCCCTGGCCGAGGATTCGCCGCTGCTGGCCGAGGCGCGCCGCTTCGCGGGCTGAGGCTTCCGTTCCCCGGGGGCGGGGTCGGGCATGGCGGCGGCTGAAATGGCGGACGGGCGGAAGGGGCAACCCTCCGTCCGTTTGCTATTTCAGCCGTTCGAAAGGGTGCCGGTGCGATGTTCGTGCGTTGCGGGCAGCCGGTGCGGGTTCGCGCGTGAAGGGGCGCAGGATGCGGGGCGCCCGACGAGGCCCCGGGATCTCGCAAGCGGGGCCCGCCTGTGCGGGCGGCCTGGTGCCGGTTCCGGCACGGATTTCCTCGGCCCGGCGCTTCGGCCCTCGGGCCGGACGGCCTCAGGGGCGCTCGCCCCCGTCGCCATTGCCCCCGTCGCCGCCCCCGTCGCTGCCATCGTCACCATCGGGGTCGGGCTGGCCGATCCCCTTGAAGACATGGCGCAGGGGCAGGGCCCACAGGATCCCCAGACCGACGAAGACCAGGAACTCGCCCCAGAGCGGCATCCGCCCCCAGCGGGCATTGGCGAGGTCGATCACCGTCACCACCGCCACCACATAGGCCGGAAGCCCGAGGGTGAGGATGGCGAGCGCCAGCCGCTTGCGGGCCTTGTAGCCAAGCGCCATCTCAGCCCTCCCGCGCCATCTGGGTCCCCGGGGACATGGGTCAGTCCGCGAAAGGATCGGTCACGAGGATGGTGTCGTCGCGCTCGGGGCTGGTCGAGAGCATCGCGACCGGGCATTGGATCAGCTCTTCGATGCGTCGGACATATTTGATCGCCGCACCGGGCAGGTCGGCCCAGGAACGGGCGCCCGCGGTCGATTCGCTCCAGCCTTCCATCTCTTCGTAGACCGGCGTCACCCGGGCCTGAAGATTGGCGGCGGTGGGCAGATAGTCGTAGCGCACCCCGTCCAGCTCATAGCCGGTGCAGATCTTCAGCGTCTCGAACCCGTCGAGCACGTCGAGCTTGGTCAGCGCGATGCCCGAAACCCCGCTGGTGGCGCAGGTCTGGCGCACCAGCACCGCGTCGAACCAGCCGCAGCGGCGCTTGCGGCCGGTGACGGTGCCGAATTCGTGGCCCCGCTCTCCCAGGCGCTGGCCGTCGGCGTCGTGAAGCTCGCTGGGGAAGGGGCCCTCGCCGACGCGGGTGGTATAGGCCTTGACGATGCCGAGGACGAAGTCGATCGAGGTCGGGCCGAGGCCCACCCCCGTCGCCGCCATCCCCGCCAGCGTGTTCGAAGAGGTGACATAAGGATAGGTGCCGAAATCCACATCCAGGAGCGAGCCCTGCGCGCCTTCGAAAAGGATGCGCTTTCCGGCGCGCCGCGCCTCGGTCAGCACTTTCCAGACCGGCTTGGCATAGGGCAGGATGCGGCCCGCCACCTCGGCCAGTTGCGCCTTCAGCGCGGGCACGTCGACTGGGTCGAGCCCCAGCCCTGCGCGCAGCGCGTTGTGATGGGTCAGGAGCCGCTCGATACGGGTGTCGAGCGTCTGGGAATCGGCGAGATCGGCGACGCGGATCGAGCGGCGGCCCACCTTGTCCTCATAGGCCGGGCCGATGCCGCGCCCGGTGGTGCCGATCTTCGAGACCGAATTCTGCGCCTCGCGCGCGCGGTCGAGCTCGCCATGGATCGACAGGATCAGCGGCGTGTTCTCGGCGATATAGAGGTTGTCGGGCGTGATGGTCACGCCCTGGGCCCCGAGCTTGTCGATCTCGGCCAGGAGCGCCCAGGGGTCGAGCACCACGCCATTGCCGATCACCGAGAGCTTGCCGCCGCGCACGATGCCCGAGGGCAGCAGCGAGAGCTTGTAGACATTGCCGTCGATGACCAGCGTATGGCCCGCGTTGTGACCGCCCTGGAAGCGGGCGACGATATCGGCGCGCTCGCTCAGCCAGTCGACGATCTTGCCCTTGCCCTCGTCGCCCCATTGGGCGCCCACGACAACAACGTTGGCCATTTTGACGATGTCCTTCGCAACAGGAAAATGCGTCAGGGGTATAGCGGGGCGGGCGCGCGGGGGAAACAGGAAAAAGGGGGGCGGGCGGGAGGGGGGCTTCGGTTGGGGCGAAGTGGGGCGGTGCATGCGCAGGGCGGTGCGTGCGCGGGGCGAAGAAGGGGGGCGCTGCCCCCCGGGGCTCCTGGTGGAGCCCTCCCCCCGGGATATTTGGGCCAAGATGAAGGGGCATGCCGTTTGGGGCGGTCGGGGGGCTTGGGCCGTTTGGTGGAGGGTGGTGGGGTGGGCGGGGGGATGGCGGCGGTGGATTGCCCGCGGAGTTGGGTGGTTCTCTGGGAGAAGGGAGGCGGGTTGGACGAAGCTGCCCCCGGCGCGATGGCGGGGATTTGCGCGGCCCTGTGGAAGGGTGGTCGGGGGGGCAAATCGCGGTCGCCGCGCTTGTGCCGGGGGGCTGCGCCTGCGCGCGGGGCTCAGCAGTTCGGCACGTTGACGGCGAGGCCGCCGAGCGAGGTCTCCTTGTATTTCTCATGCATGTCCCGGCCGGTCTGGCGCATCGTCTCGATACAGGCGTCGAGGCTGACGAGATGTCGGCCATCGCCCCGGAGCGCGAGCGAGGCCGCCGAGACCGCCTTGATCGCCCCCAGCCCGTTTCTTTCGATGCAGGGCACCTGGACCAGGCCCTTCACCGGGTCGCAGGTCATGCCCAGATGGTGTTCCAGCGCGATCTCGGCGGCGTTTTCCACCTGTTCCGGGCTGCCGCCCATCACCGCGCAAAGCCCGGCCGCCGCCATGGCCGCCGCCGAGCCGACCTCGGCCTGGCAGCCGCATTCGGCGCCCGAGATCGAGGCGTTGTGCTTGGCGAGCCCGCCGATCGCGGCGGCGGTCAGCAGGAATTCGGCCACGCCCGCGGCGCTTGCGCCGGGCACATGGTCCAGCCAGTAGCGGATCACCGCCGGGACCACGCCCGCCGCGCCATTGGTGGGCGCGGTGACGACCTGGCCGCCGGCGGCGTTTTCCTCGTTCACCGCCATGGCGTAGAGGCTCATCCAGTCGTTGATCACATGGGGGGGGGCGAGGTTGCGCCCGCGCTCGGCCAGCAGCGCGTCATGGATGCCCTTGGCCCGCCTGCGCACCCCCAGACCGCCGGGCAGGATGCCGTCGCTGCGCATGCCTCGGTCGATGCAGTCGCTCATCACCTGCCAGATCCGGGCGAGGCCGCGGTCGATCTCATCGGCGGGGCGGAACTCGACCTCGTTGCGGCGCTTCATCGCGGCGACCGACAGGCCCGCCTTGCGCGCCATGGCCAGCATTTCGGCGCCGGTGGCGAAGGGGAAGGGCACGGGGGCGGCGGCCTTCTTGCGCGCGCCGGTCGCCTCGGCCAGTTCGGCGGCGGTCAGGACGAAGCCGCCGCCGATGGAATACCAGGTCTCTTCGAGGATCGCGTCGCCCTGGGCGTCGGTGGCCTTGAGGATCATGCCATTGGCGTGGCCGGGCAGCGCCGGGCCATAGTCGAAGACAAGGTCGCGGGCCGGATCGAAGGCCAGCGGCCCGAGGCCGGGGGGCGTCACGCGGCCCTCGGCCTGGATCCGGGCCAGCGCGGCCTCGGCCTTTTCGTGGTCGTAGCTTTCGGGCGAGAAGCCCGCGAGGCCCAGGATCGTCGCGCGGTCGGTCGCATGGCCGACGCCGGTGAAGGCGAGCGAGCCGTGGAGCGAGGCTTTCAGCCCATGGGCCTGGAAGGGCGAATTGCGCAACAGGTCGAGAAAGCGCGCGGCGGCGACCATCGGCCCCATCGTATGGCTGGAGGAGGGGCCGATCCCGACCTTGAACATATCGAAGACAGACAGGAACATGGGGATCTCCGGATCGCGCCTGTTCAAGATGGGGTGTCGCGGCGCCGAGGTGAAGCCCGAAAGCGACGCCGATGGGGCGATGGGCGTCAGGGGGGCGTCAGGGGAGCATTGGCGGCGGTGTGTCCTGGCGTCGGGCGGGAATGTGCCTGGGCTGGGGCTTGTCCCGGTTGGGGCGTTCGTGGACAGGGCGCGCGTCGGTAGGATGCGCGCATGGGCAGGGTGTTCGCGTCTAGGGCGCCCGGAGCCGCATGGTTGCCCGGGGGCGGCTTGTCTGGGCTGGGCCGCCGGGGCAGGGCGTTCGCGGCTAAGGCAGCCGGAGCCGCATGGTTGCGCGCATGGTGGTCCCGGGCCGGATGCCGAGGCGTTCCTGTCGCTGGCCGCGCGGGGGGGGGCGTGCGCGATTGCGGAGGCGGGTGGCGCAGGGGGGGGGCGCGCGCGTCACGGCAAGGTCGGGACGGCGGCAGCCCACGGACTGCGCAAGAGAATGCCCTGAAAGGCTGCTTGAGAAGTCTCTTGAAGTCGGCTCTGCGGCGGAAACTCTTCCCCGATGGGCGCGGCTCAGATAGAAGTTTGAATGTTTACGGGAACTTCCGGGTCGATTTCCCGCTTCCCCTCCCCGCGATGCCGCGCCACGCCAAGACCTTTTCCACGGCCCGCCGGGGAGGAGGCTGGGCCCGGCCCGTTTCTCCCCCCCCCGGCGGGCTGTGGGAAGAGGATATCCATCGCGCAAAAGGGTGAGAACACGCGCAAGGTGGCGAGAATACTTCCAGCTTCAGCCGGAAATCCGTTTGCTTTGAGAGGTCGCCTCGCTCGGTGATCCACGCCACCGCATCGCGTTTGAGCCGTTGCCGAGTTTCCCCGTGCTCCATGCCCTCCTTGCCTCAAATCGGCAAAGAGGGCGAAACATGGGCCATTCAGGGCCGGTCAGCATGGCTCGCCTTGGCGGGCGGTCATGTCGATTGCGACGAATATCGACTGTTCGGCCCATATCCTGAACGAATGTGACATTGAGACTTGACGCAGGGCCGTGATGGCCGGGCATTTTTTGGCGGTTGGCGGTTGGCGGTTGACGGTTGGCGGCCAGACCCCTGAACTGTGCGGGGGCCGCGCCAGAGCGCAGGCCCGCAAGCGGTCCAGCGAAGGCCAGAGGGCCGGTTTTCTGCTCTCGGGGGAAAGCGGGGCTTTCGCAGCCCCGGGGGCGCGTGGCGCCTCAAGAATTGTCGCTTTCGGAGCCGACGCTTCCCGGATCGGGGCGTGCGGCACAAAAGCCGCCGGGGCCCGCGCATTCGGGGCCCCGGGGATGTTGCTTGCTGTGCAGGCGTCAGGGAGCGGGCGCCGGGATCGGCACGGCTGTCGCCGCGCCACCCGTCACCACGCCGCCCTCGCCGCGCAGATAAGTGAAGAACTCGTTGTCGGGCTGCATCACGATCGAGGAATTTCCGGTCACCAGCGCGCTCTCATAGGCCGTGAGCGAGCGGATGAAGGCGAAGAATTCCGGGTCCGAGCCATAGGCCTCGGCCAGGATTCGGTTCCTCTCGGCATCTGCCTCGCCCCGGATCACCTCGGCTTCGCGCCGCGCGCGCGAGGTCTCCTCGACCACGGTGCGGTCGGCGGTGGCGCGGACGCGCTGCGCGGCCTCGCCACCGCGCGCGACCTCATCGGCGGCCTCGCGCTCGCGCTCGGCGCGCATCCGGGCGAAGGTCGCGGCAAGGTTCTGCTCGGGCAGGTCGGTGCGGGTCAGCCGCACGTCGATCACGGTGACGCCGAGCGCCGCCGCCTCGCGCCGGGCGATGGCGAGGATCTCGTTCATCAGCGCGGTGCGGTCCTGGCTGAGCACGCGGTCCTGGGTGGTGGTGCCCAGAACCTCGGGGATCGCGGTCTGGAGGATGTTGTTCAGCAGCACCTGGGCGCGGGCCTCGCCGCCCCCGGCCACCGCGCGGCGGAAGGCGCCCAGGTCGGTGATGCGCCAGCGCGCGAAGGCGTCGACCACCAGGCGGCGGTCGGACAGCAGCGTCACCTCGATCGGCGCGGTCTGAAGGCCGAGGATGCGGTCCTCGTAATAGACCACCTCCTGGATGAAGGGCAGCTTGAAGCCCAGGCCCGCATCCTCCTTGATCTGGGTGACCTCGCCGAATTGCAGGACCAGCGCCTTCTTGCGCTCGTCCACGATGAAGACCGAGGACAGCGCGGTGACCACAAGGGCGACCAGCACCGGAATGACATAGATCGCGCGCATCAGTTGCTCCCCCCCGTCGCGGTTGCGGCCGCGGCGCCCTGGACGGCGCTGCCGCCCGAGCCCGAACCCGAACCTGGGCCGACCAGCCCGTCCAGCGGCAGGATCGGCAGGACGCCCTGTCCCGCGCCCTCTCCGCCCACCCCGTCGAGGATGACCATGTTCATGCCGCCATAGACCCGTTCCATCGTCTCGAGGTAAAGGCGGCGGCGGGTCACTTCGGGCGCCTTGACGTATTCCTCATAGACCGAGAGGAAGCGCGAGGCCTCGCCCTCGGCCGAGTTCACGGCCTGGGCGCGATAGGCTTCCGCCTCTTCGGTCAGCCGCGCCGCCTCGCCGCGCGCGCCCGCGGTCACGCGGTTGGCGTAGCCGTCGGCCTCGTTTTCCAGCCGCGAGCGTTCCGCCTGCGCCGATTGCACGGCACGGAAGGCCTCGGCCACATCGGCCGGGGGCTGGGCGCGGGCCAGGTTCAGACGGATGACCTGGATCCCGGCGTTGTAGGTGTCGAGCGTGGCCTGGATCGCCACCCGCAGGTCCGAGGCGATGGCGCCCCGGTCCCGGTTGAGGATCGGCGAAAGCTCCGAACGCGCGATGATGTCGCGCATCGCCGATTCGGCCACGGCGCGGATGGTCTCCTCGGGATCGGCGAGGCTGAAGAGATAGCGCTCGGGATCCGAGATGTTCCACACCACCTGGAAGCCGATGTCGACGACATTCTGGTCGCGCGTCAGCATCAGCGCGCCGGTGCTGCCGTCGGCGGCGCCGATATCGGTGGTCCGCTCGCCGGTGACCTGGACCTTCTCATAGGTCACCACCGGCCAGGGCGCGAAATTCAGGCCCGGCTCGCCGATGCCCGAGGCCTCGCCAAGGAACAGCTCCACCGAACGCTCTTCCGGGCGCACGGTGTAGAAGGACATGAAGGCCCAGGCCGCGACCGCGGCCAGCGCGCCGATGGCAAGGCCCTGCCGGGTGAAGATCGGCCCGGTGCCGGTCGGTCCGCTGCGCGGCCCGCCGCCCTGGCCATTGCCCTGGCCGCCGCGCCCGCGCCCGCCCATCAATACGCGAAGCTGCTCCTGCCCCTTGCGCATGATCTCGTCGATCTCGGGGATCTGGCCACTCTCGCCCGGACGGCGCGAACCGCCGCCCTGGCCGTTGCCGCCGCCCTGAGTGCCGCGTCCGCCGTTGCGCCCGCCATCACGGTCGTCGTCGCCGCCTCCGCCCCCCCAGGGGCCTCCGCTACCCGCCATTGAACCTTCCTTGTGTTTCTTCCCTGCCTGAATTGTGCATCAGGCCGATAAAATCAAGGCACAGCTTGGAGACGATCCGCCAGGCCGACCTCGCGCCCCCGCCCCGGGCCCATGCCCGTCGCCCGCCTCCGGCACCGCTCACCATCCCGGGTCCGCACGCGCGCCATGTGCCCGCCTCCCGCTCCCTGCCCCACAAACGCCCCCTCCGGCCTTCCCCATTCTTCTTTGCAGAAATATCCCGGGGGTGAGGCGCCAAAGGCGCCGAGGGGGCAGCGCCCCCTTGCCTGTCCCGGCCATACCCCGCCCCGCCACCGGCTCAGTCGCGACGCACCGGGCTGCGCATCGTCACCAGTTCTTCCGCCATGGTGGGATGGACCGCGCAGGTGCGGTCGAAATCCTCTTTCGTCGCGCCCATCTTGATCGCGATGGCGGCAAGCTGGATCATCTCGCCCGCCTCGGGTGCGACGATATGACAGCCCAGGACCCGGCGGGTGGCCTGGGACACCAGAAGCTTCATCATCACCCGCGCTTCCGATCCCGCGAAGGCCGAGCGCATCGGCCGGAACGCCGTGGCATAGACCTCGATCGGCTCCTGCGCGCGGGCCTCCTCCTCGGTCAGCCCGACGCTGCCCAGTTCGGGCCGGGTGAAGACCGCCGAGGCGATCAGATCGTGATCGACCGCGGTGGGGATGCCCTCGAAGACGGTGCGCGAGAACGCCATCCCCTCGCGGATCGCGACCGGGGTCAGGTTCACCCGGTCGGTCACGTCGCCGATGGCATGGATCGAGGGGACCGAGCTCTGGCTGTAGGCATCGACCAGGATCTCGCCGCGCCGCCCCAGCCTCACGCCCAGATCCTCCAGACCCAGCCCCTCGGTGTTCGGCCGCCGCCCGGTGGCGAAGAGCACCGCATCGGTGTCAAGGATCGTGCCGGTCCGGGTCCTGACCGCGAGCGGCTCGCCGGGGGGCAGCGCCCGCGCGGCGGGAACCGGCTCCGAGGCGGGCAGGTCGGCGCGCTCAAGCTGCGCGCGGGGGCCGATCGCGGCGATCGAGGCGTCCAGTTGCAGATCCACCCCGGTTTCGCGGATCGATTCGGCGATCAGCGCGCGGGCCTCGTCGTCGAAGCCGCGCAGGATCTGGGTGCCGCGATGGAACTGGGTGACCTTCACCCCCAGCCCCGCGAAGATCGAGGCCATCTCGCAGGCGATGAAGCCGCCGCCCTGGATCGCCAGCGTTCCGGGCAGGCGCTCCATCCCGAAGACATCGTCCGAGACCATGCCCGCCTCCGCTCCGGGGATCTCGGGCCGGTCGGGCCGGCCGCCGGTGGCGATCAGGATATGGCGGGCGGCGATGCGGGTGCCGTCCGCCAGCTCGACCTGGTGCGGGTCGACGAGCCGGGCGCGCTGGTCGTGGACGGCGATCCCGGACCCGGCCAGAAGCCCGCGATAGACGCCTTCGAGCCGGTCGAGCTCGGCGTGAAGGCGGGTGCGGAAGGCGGTCCAGTCGAAATGGCCCTCGGCGATGTCCCAGCCATAGGCGCGGGCCTCGGCGGGCAGGTCCCGAAAGCCCGAGGCATAGACCATCAGCTTTTTCGGCACGCAGCCCCGGATGACGCAGGTGCCGCCCATGCGGCTTTCCTCGGCCAGCGCGACCTTCGCGCCGGTGGCTGCCGCCATCCGCGCCGCCCGGACCCCGCCCGAGCCGCCGCCGATCACGAAAAGATCGCAGTCGAATGCCATGTTTCGTCCCCCAGTCAGGTTCCCGGTCGGGTCCCGTCAGATCCAGCGCCGACCACGGTCCGGGCCGCAAGCGCCACCTTGCCGGGGTCGCGGTGCCTGCGCGCCGGGCCCGACCCGCGCCATGCCTTGCATCCCGCGCGCGATTCTTTGCGCCCGACCCCTCGCGCTTCGGGGCCATTCGCTTCCGGTCCCGGCCCCGCCCGCAGCTATCCCACAGCGCGTTCCGAAAGGCCAGTGCCCGCGGCCCTCCCGCCGCCGCCGCTCGTCGTGGCCCCCGCGGTTCCGGTTGCGGCCCTCGGTTGCAGCCCTCAGTCGCGGCCCATCCTTCGCGGCCTCTCGGCCGTGGCTTGCGTATTGTCGCCTGTTTGCCTCTGGCCGAGCATGAGCATGAGCATGAGCATGAGCATGAGCATGGCGGGTGGGGACGCCTCGGCCCGATCCTTCCCGAGCGCCGCCGTCCCGCCCGGTCCGGGTGCAGTCATGGGGCTTGTGGCGGAGTTGTCCTGCGATGGCGCGAATGGCGCATGAACAAGGCCGAGGGGGCCCCTGCGCGCCCTCGCGGGCCGCGCTGTCCGGCTTGTCGCGGAAAGGCAGGTGGGACCGGGAGGTGACCGGGGGAATGGGCGCGCGGCGCGAGAGCCGCAGGAGCGCTGAGGAATGCGCCGGGGTGGCGCCATCCGGGGCACGGCCGGGGCGCGGCAGCTCTGGGGAGACGCTGGTGGACGCGCTGGTCCGGGGCCGTGTTACCCCGGAGGAGGGGCTTGGGGAAAACATGCTCTCGGAATTGATCGTCCGGGAAAGCGGTGGCCTCGGGGCGGCGACTGTCGGAAGGGTGATGGCCGGGGAACTGGCCCGGGGACTGGCCCCGGGAAATGAAGCTTTTGGCAATCGAAGGCCCGGGGAAGCGGCTCGGGAGACCGACCCGGGCGGCTGGCCCGGAGGACCCGCCCCCCCGGGAGGTCGGCCTGAAACTGGCCCCGGGCGCCTGCCGCGGGCGGAGAAAGCTCAGTCCAGATCGGCGAAGATATTGTCGGTGGGGGCGAATTCCACCCGGTCCTCGTCGGTGGTGCCCGCGTTGATGTCTCGGACCGAGACCCGCCCGTCGGCCTCGCCGATCACCACGATGTCGCAGATGTCGATGAACAGCCCGTTCTCCACCACGCCGGGGATCTGGTTCAAGACCAGCGCGAGTTGGCGCGGATTGCCGATCCGCTCCAGATGCAGGTCGAGGATGTAATTGGCCTCGTCCGTCATCAGCGGACGCTCGCCGTTCATGCGCAGCGCGGTGTCGCGGCCCAGCACATCCATCGAGACCAGCGTCTCCTCGACCAGAGCCTTGGTGGTCTGCCAGCCGAAGGGGATGACCTCGACCGGCAGCGGAAAGGCGCCGAGGCGGGCGACCTCTTTCGCGGCATCGGCGATCACGATCATGCGGTCCGAGGCGGTGGCGACGATCTTTTCTTGCAGGAGCGCCGCCCCCCCGCCCTTGATCAGGTTCAGGTCGCGGTCGAATTCGTCGGCGCCGTCGATGGTCAGGTCGAGCCATTTGACCTCGTCGAGCGTATGGACCGCGATCCCCAGCGAGGCGGCGAGTTCGGCGGTGCGGCGCGAGGTCGGCACGCCCCTGACGCGCAGGCCTTCGTTGCGGACCCGCTCGGCCAGGCAGCGCACCATCCAGGCGGCGGTCGATCCGGTGCCGAGGCCGAGCTTCATCCCGTCCTCGACATAATCCACCGCGCGTTTCGCGGCGACGAATTTGGCCTTGTCGATCGGGTTGAGGTCGGCGGGCATGGCGGTGATCCTCGCTGGGAACGGAACGGCGGATGCGGGCGCAGTATCGCAATCGCGGGCCGAGGGCAAAAGGCTTTTGTCGGGCGGGGTGGGGGGCGGAGGCGGCGGGAGGGGGCGCTGCCCCCTCGGCGCCTTTGGCGCCTCACCCCGGGATATTTTTGCAAAGAAGAAGAGGGATGGGGTGGTTTGGCGGGGGGGGGGCCGGGCGGGGGCCCCGGGAGGTTTGCGGAGGAGCGTTTGGCGGGCGGCGTTCACGTCGCTTTGATGGCGCGCGACAGGGTTTGCATTGTGCGCCGCCTTGCCGCACTGTTCATCTTGATACCGATCCGGCGCGGGCCCGGCTGTGCGGTTTCCGGCCGGTTGGGGCCGGTTCCGGGCGGCGGGCGCCGCGGTTCGGTGCATCGGCCGATGTCATGAGGAGATCCCGTTTTGGCTCTTGTCCTTCCGTTTCGTCCTTCGTCGCGGCCTGGCCGCGCCGCCGCTCTGGCGCTTGCGCTTGGCGCGGGGCTTGCGCTTTCCGCGCCCATGCCGGTGCTGGCCTTCGCCCCGCCCGAGAGTTTCGCCGATCTAGCCGAGCGCATCAGCCCCTCGGTCGTCAACATCACCACCTCGGCCCTGGTCGCCGGGCCGTCGCGGGGCGGGCCCATCGTGCCAGAGGGCAGCCCCTTCGAGGATTTCTTCAATGATTTCGGGGATCGCGGCCAGGGCGGCCAGCAAAGGTCCGAGGCGCTCGGCTCGGGCTTCGTGATCTCGGAGGACGGCTATATCGTCACCAACAACCATGTGATCGAGGGCGCCGACGAGATCACCATCGAATTCTTCTCGGGCGAGAAGCTGACGGCGGTGCTGGTCGGCACCGATCCCAAGACCGATATCGCGCTTTTGAAGGTCGAGGCCGGAAAGCCGCTGCCCTTCGTGGCCTTCGGCGATTCCGACACCGCGCGGGTGGGCGACTGGGTCGTGGCCATGGGCAATCCGCTGGGGCAGGGGTTCTCGGTCTCGGCCGGGATCGTCTCGGCCCGGAACCGCGAGCTTACGGGCACCTACGACGATTATCTTCAGACCGATGCCGCGATCAACCGCGGGAATTCCGGCGGGCCGCTGTTCAATATGGCGGGCGAGGTGATCGGGGTGAACACCGCGATCCTGTCGCCCACCGGCGGCTCGATCGGGATCGGCTTCTCGATGGCCTCGAACGTGGTGACCAAGGTCGTCGACCAGTTGAAGGAATATGGCGAGACCCGGCGCGGCTGGCTGGGGGTGCGGATCCAGGACGTGACCCCCGACATCGCCGAATCCATGGGGATGGAGGTGGCGGCGGGCGCGCTGGTGATCGACGTGCCCGAGGGGCCGGCCAGGGCCGCGGGGATCCGCTCGGGCGATGTGATCGTGACGCTGGACGGGACCGCCATCGGCAACGGCGGCGATCTGACGCGCAAGGTGGCCGAGGCGCCGGTGGGCGCGGTCGTGCCGGTGGTGATCCTGCGCGAGGGCGAATCGATGACGCTTCAGGTCACGCTGGGGCGGCGCGAGGACGAGGAGGCCAAGGCCTTTCCGGTGTCGCAGCCCGGCGGCGGCGGCGCGGTGGAGCCGCGCGAGCTGGAGATCCTGGGCCTGACGCTGCAGGCGCTGGATTCCGAGTTGCGCGGGCGGCTGGGGCTGGCGGCGGATGCGACGGGGCTTCTGGTCACCAGGGTGGACCAGAGTTCGGACGCCTGGACCAAGGGGCTGCGCGAGGGCGATCTGATCGTCGAGGCGGGCCAGCAGGGGGTGACGCGGCTTTCGGACCTGCGCGACCGGGTGGAAGAGGCCAAGGCCGCCGGGCGCAGGTCGATCCTGCTTCTGATCCGCCGCGACGGCGATCCGCGCTTCCTGGCGCTGGCGGTGAACTGAGGCGGCGCAGCCGCCGGTCTTGCGGAGAACCGCGATCCTCTGGGGGTGCTCTTGGGGCCGTTTAGCTGCCTGTGCGCCTTCGGACTGCCCTGAAACCGGGCGATCGGCCTTGCCGGTCGCCCTTTCTGATGCCGGGGCGCGGCGCGGCTTTGGCGGCGGTTCCTTTTTTGCCCGGAGAACGGGCGGGCCCTCTTTTGTCCGGAGACCGGACGCGGCATTCTGGAACCTGCGCCGCAGGAGAGAGAATGACCCACGACCGCAGCCCAGATCCGAAGGCGTCGGGCCAGCAGAACTCGGCCCCGCAGAACCTGGATCCGCAGAACCTGGCCTCGCCACATCCAGATTTGCCGCTCCATCGTTCGTCGGATCCGGAGCCGTCGAAGTCTGGCGGGCCGAGATTGGATCCGCCGGGTTCTGCCGCGCCCGGCCCTGATCTGGCGAACCCGGCCGCGCCGGGGGCGCGTCAGGAAAGGCCGGATCCCGGGGCGACCCTTGCCCGGGGCGGCGCGGTCCAGCCCGCAAGCCTTGCCGCGGAGGAGGCGCCGCGCCCGCCCGGGCATGAGCCGGTGATCCGCACCATCGCCATGCCATCGGACACCAACCCCTCGGGGGATATCTTCGGCGGCTGGTTGATGGCGCAGATGGATCTGGCGGCGGGCAATCTTGCCGCGCGGCTGGCGCGGGGGCGCGCCGCGACAATCGCGGTCGAGGGGATGACCTTCCTCAAGCCGGTCAAGGTGGGGGATGAGGTCTCGCTTTACGCCGAACTGGAATCGCATGGCCGCAGCTCGATGCGCATCCATGTCGAGGCCTGGCGGCGCGACCGCTACGGCACCGCCTCGATCAAGGTGACGGATGCCAGATTCACCTTCGTCGCGCTGGACGAGGCGGGTCGGCCGCGCGTGGTGGCCTTCGGGAGCCAGGGCTGAGAGGGCAGGGCTGGGCGCAGAACTGAGGGGTTGGGGCCGAGGGTCCAGAATTGGGCGGCCAGAATTGGGCGGCCAGAAGGGCGGGCAGGGCCGAAGGGCCAGAACCGGGCCCGAAACCGGAGGAAAGCCCGCAATCCGCGAACGCGGCGGCGGTTTCGTTCCCGGGCTGCCCGTCCTGCCGCTGGGGGGCAGGCTTTCGCTGCATGGAAAAACTGTCCCGAGGCGCCTGCCGCCCGGCCGGGCCTCTCCAATGCCACCCGGTGGCCGGGGCTGGTCAGCTGACCAGCCGCCCGACCATCGCCCCCAGCACGCGGTGAAAGCGGATGCTGGCGATCGGCGTGCCATATGCGCCCGAGAACAACCGGCGGATCATCGCCGGGCGGGCGGTTTCGGGCGCGGTGAAGCGCAGAACCCAGCTTGCGCGGCTCTTTTCCATCACCATCGCGGCCAGCGGCGCCATGCCCGAGAGTTCGATCTCCAGCGCGGCGCCGACGGGCAGGTCGGTCTCGCCCCGGATGCGCGCGCCGCCCAGCGACAGGTCGATCAGCCGCACCTCGCGCATGCGATCCGCCTGCAGCGTCCGGGCGGTCTCGGCGGTGGGGAAACGCTCGTCGCGGTGGCGTGGCAGCTCGATACAGGCCATGGCGACCACGGCCAGCACGAAGATGTTGTAATAGCTCCAGAACAGCGAGACCCAGAAGGCGTCGTGGTAAAGATAGGGCAGCCAGGGGTCGAGATGGGCGTAGATCACCCCCAGCACCGTGGGCACGCCCAGAAGCGACAGCCGCCCGATCACCCCCCATTGCACCACGACCCTGCTGCGGTCGCCGCCCTTGGCGGTGACGACGAATTTATGGCCCCGGGGGCGCAGCAGCCCGGCGGCGCAGGCGCGGATCACCTCGGGCGCGGCGATAAGCTGGTTGGCGTCGGTCATCAGCGGCAGGATCCGCCCGCGCGACAGCCAGGCCAGCAGGATCACCTGGCAGGTCACCGCGGGCCCCAGATGCGACAGCAGTTCCGGCAGGCTGGTATGGACCACGGCGACCCCGGTGAACCAGAAGGCCACCGGCACCAGAAAGCACATGATGCGGAAGGGGAAGGTCGCGATCCAGTAAAGCGCGGAATCGATCTGGCTCAGCCGGTCGACCGCGCGCAGCCCGCTGCGGCCGAAGGGCCCCCATTTGCTGCGCAGGATCTGCATCAGCCCCAGGCACCAGCGCGCGCGCTGGCTGATGTATTCGCCCATCCCCTCGGGCGCGAGGCCCTGGCTGAGCCTTTCGTTCAGATAGACCGTCTTCCAGCCCGCCGCCTGGGATTTCAGCGACAGAAGCATGTCCTCGGTCACGCTTTCGGTGGGAAAGCCGCCGATGGCGCGCAGGGCCTCGCGCCGCACGAGCGAGGAGGTGCCGCAGGAAAAGGCGGTGCCCCAGGCGTCCTTGGCGGGCAGGATGGTGTCGAAGAAGAACCGTTGCTCGTCGGGATAGATCTTGGCGGCGCGGAAGGCGTGCTGGAACGGGTCCGAGTTGAAGAAATGCTGCGGCGTCTGCACCACGCCCACCTTGGGATCGTGCATCAGCGCGATCGCCCGGCTGACGAAATGCGGCATGGCGATGAAATCGGCGTCCAGGATGGCGAGGATCTCGGGCCGCTCGCCCCCCGATTCGCCCCCGGCCTCGATCGAGGCGAGGCCCGCGTTCATGTTCCCGGCCTTGGCATGGGCATTGTCGGCGCGGCGGTGGTAGCCCACCCCCAGTTCGGCGCAATAGTCGCGCAGCCAGTCACGCCGCCCGTCGTCCAGCACATGGACCGAGAAATTGGCGTAATCCTGCGCCTTCGCGCCCAGGATCGAGCGTTCGAGGATGTCGCGTTCCTCGTTGTAGGTCGGCAGCAGAACGGCCACGCGCGGGGATTGGCCGCCCTGCGCGTGCCAGTCGGCGTTGGCATCGGCCTCGGCGCCGCGGTCGCGGTGGCGCGACAGGAAGAACAGCACCGTCAGCCCGCTGATCCCGGCGGCAAGCTCGGTCGCGAGGAAGCCCCAGGCCCAGAGGGTCGAGGCGTCGAAGGCGAAGGGCGGCAGGGTCTGGGTGATGCGCCAGGCCATATAGCGCAGCACCAGCCCGGCGCAGAACAGCGCCGCGATCGCGCGCACCACCGGGTTTTCGCGCCGCACGAAGGGCAGCACGGCCAGGGCAAGCCCGATGATCATCAGAACGGGGCCGATTCCAGCGGGCATGGGGGTTCCTTGTCGGGAGGGGGCGTCGGGAAAGGGAGAGGAGCGGGAGAAGGTTGGAAGAAGGCGGGTAAGAGCAGGGCAAGCCGGGGGCCCGCCCTCTTCCATCCGGTCAGGGCCGCAGCGGCGCGCCCGGGGCCAGTTCGCTGGCCGCGATCTGGGTGGTGCCCATCCCGATCATCGCCAGGAACCCGTCGAAGACCGAGCCGCGGGGGGACGAGGGCGCGGGCGGCGCCTGGTCTTCCCAAAGCGCGATCCGGCCAAGCGCGCCGATGGCGCAGGATTCGGCCAGCGCGGGCGCGGGATCGAGCACCGCGACCACCTGATAGACCGCCTCGGGCCCGCGCGGCGCGGCGATCGCCAGCCGCTGGTCGTGGCTGCCGTCCGCGAGCCGGATCACCGTGCCCGCGAAGGTCTGCGCGCTTCCGGTGGGGGTAAAGCCGATGCGCGCGCCCTGGGTGATGCTGGCCGAGCCCCGGCGCGAGATGTCGGCGACCACGGTCATGCGGCTGCAATCGGCGATCTCGATCACCGTCTCGCCGGTCGAGACCGGCATGCCCTCGGGCAGGGGGGTCGACCAGACCCGGCCCTGCACCGGCGAGGCGATGGCGATGGCGCCGTCATGGGGCTGCGCGCCGAACGAGACCTGCATCGGCCCGCCTTCCGGCAGGTCCGCGACCAGGCCCCCGACCAGACCCTCGACCAATGCTGCGGGAAGGCCCTCGGATTTCAGCGTCATCTGGGCGGTCAGATCGGCGATGCGCAGCATCACCTCGTCATGGCGCTGCATGGAATAGGAGACGTCGTTGTAGGCGTCGCCCAGGAAGGTCGAGGTCAGCGCATGTTCAAGCGCATGGCGCTTCTGCGCAAGCTGGCTTTCGGCGATGGCCAGTTCGCGCTCGGCCAGGGTCAGGTCCAGAAGCGCGCTTTCTAGCTCGTTCTCCGAGACGGCGCCGCTGCCGCGCAGGCGGGTGACCCGCTCGGCGGTGCGGCGCGCGGTCTCCAGTTGCGCCTCGCGCAGCGAGAGGCGGCTTTCCAGCTCGGCGATGGCAAGGGCGAGTTGCTCGGACTGCGCGGTGCGATAGGTCTCGGCCTGGGCGGCCAGCCGCGTCGCGATGGCCTGCAATTCGTCGATCTGGCGGTGCAGCGCCTTGACCTCGGCCAGGCGGCGGGCGCTTTCGGTGCCAAGGCCGACCAGCGCCTGCTGGGCCATGCCGCCGATGCGCGGGAAGGCCGAGATGGTGAAGATCCGCTCGCCCTGCGAAACGCGGTGGCCCGGCGCGGGCAGGTCGGTGAGCGCGCCCTCGCCCGGCGCCATCAAGGACACCAGCGGCGCGTTCAGCACCGCCTCGGCGCTGTAGGGTTGCAGATGCTGGGCGCCCATGGTCCAGCCCGCGACGCCAAGCGCCCCGAGGCCGAGCGAAAACTTGGCGCCGCGCCTGAGAAGAAATCCGAGCTTGCCTGCCATGATGGCGCGTCCTGTCCTGAGGGGTCCGGGGACCTGTCCCTGGTGATGTCCTTGCCCGGCGGGAGACGGGCGAAAACCGTTGAAATGACGGGGTTGGAGCCCCAGATCCATAAAATCCCGGTAAAATGCGGCTAAATTGCCATTCAAATCGTGGCATTCCACGGGCGAAAATATGGTATGAATGGGGCGACAATCCCGGTCGGATGGCTGGGATTGTCGCCGATCCGGCAACCTGGCGGAGCCTGGATCCATGACGTTGGCGGGGCGGATGGGAGGCCCCGGTGGCGGCCTTCGGGCCCGTCCTCTGCAACTGGCTATAGGTCCGGTCCGGTTCTGGCCCTAAGCGCGCCGGGCGATTGCCGCGATAATCGCGCCTTCGAAGACCGGCAGGGAAAGGCGGGAACAAGCCATGGAAGGCATTCAGGGCATGAACGACATGCAGCATGTGGTCGAGGCCGACCGCGCCCATGTCTGGCACCATCTGGTGCAGCACAAGGCATTCGAGACCACCGACCCCCGCATCATGGTCGAGGGCAAGGGCCTGCGGGTCTGGGACGCCAGGGGGCGCGAATATCTCGACGCGGTCTCGGGCGGGGTCTGGACCGTCAATGTCGGCTACGGGCGGGAGAGCATCGCTCGCGCGGTCTATGACCAGATCCTGAAGATGAACTATTTCGCCGGGGCCTCGGGCTCGGTCCCCGCCGCGCTGTTCGCCGAGAAGCTGATCGCCAGGATGCCGGGGATGAGCCGGGTCTATTACTCGAACTCGGGCTCCGAGGCGAACGAGAAGGTCTACAAGATGGTGCGCCAGATCTCGCACCGGCATCACGGCGGGCGCAAGGGCAAGATCCTTTACCGCGACCGCGACTATCACGGCACCACGCTCGGCACGCTGGCCACCTCGGGCCAGGACGAACGCGCGCTGCAATACGGCCCGCTGCCGGGCGGTTTCGTGCGGGTGCCGCATTGCCTTGAATACCGCAGGCAATGGGATGTGGAGAATTACGGCGAACGGGCGGCGGATGCCATCGAGGAGGTGATCCTGCGCGAAGGCCCCGACAGCGTGGGCGCCATCGTGCTGGAGCCGATCACCGCGGGCGGCGGCGTCATCACCCCGCCCGAGGGCTATTGGCCGCGCGTGCAGGAGATCTGCCGCAAATACGACATCTTGCTGCATATCGACGAGGTGGTCTGCGGCATGGGCCGGACCGGCACCTGGTTCGGCTATCAGCATTACGGCATCCAGCCCGATTTCGTGACCATGGCCAAGGGCGTGGCCTCGGGCTATGCGGCGATCTCCTGCACCGTCACCACCGAGGCGGTGTTCGACATGTTCAAGGACGACGCCTCGGACCCGATGGGCTATTTCCGCGACATCTCGACCTTCGGCGGCTGCACCTCGGGGCCCGCGGCGGCGCTGGAGAACATGCGCATCATCGAAGAGGAGGGGCTGGTCGAGAACACCGCCCGGATGGGCGCGCGCTGCCTTGCGAACCTTGGCGCGCTGATGGAAAAGCATCGCGTGATCGGCGACGTGCGGGGCAAGGGGCTGTTCCTGGGCGCCGAACTGGTGGCCGACCGCACCACCAAAGAGCCCGCCGCCGAAAGCCGGGTCCAGGCGGTGGTGGCCGATGTGATGGGGCAGGGCGTCATCATCGGGGCGACCAACCGCTCGGTCCCGGGGTTCAACAACACGCTTTGCCTCTCGCCCGCGCTGATCGCGACCGAGGCCGATATCGACCGGATCACCGATGCCATCGACGGCGCGCTGACGCGGGTCTTCGGCTGAGCCACCGGGATTGTCGGGGGCCGTTTGGCGGCGGCGCGGCCTGCGTGGCGTGAATGCGCAGGCCGCCAGTGCCCAGGCTTCCGTATGCCCAGGCTTCCGTATGCGCGTCGTCCCCCGAAGGGGCTGGCCTGCGGCAAGGCCCAGGCCCCTCGTGATGCGTCCTCTCTGGAACAGGTTTCGGGAAATCCGGCCGGGTCTGGAAAAATAATCCACCTTGCCCCGGATTTCCCGGAACGGCAGACTGCGCGGCAGGGGAGAATGCGGCGCGACACCATCCGCCCGCCGCCGCCCCCTTGACCGGAGGAGAGGCAGGAGCAGGCGCGTGACAGCAAAGCCAGCGACGGCATATGCCGCGCAAGCGACGGATCCGGCCCTCAGGGCGGCAGGGCCGCAACTGGCCGGGGAAGAGGGAACCAGCGGGGGGAGGGTCGGCGGGCAGCCGACTGGCCGGGAAAAGCGCGGCCGGGAAAAGCGCGGTGGGCGGCCGACCGACGGAAAAATCCCCGGCGGGCCGCAGGCCGATGCGGAAAAGACCGATGCGGAAAAGGCCGTGGGGCCGCCGCTCGAAGGGCCGCCGACCGGCGAGGGCATTCGCAAGACCACATGCTACATGTGCGCCTGCCGCTGCGGCATCGACGTGCATCTGCGAGACGGTCGCGTCACCTATATCGAGGGCAACCGCGACCATCCGGTCAACCGGGGCGTGCTGTGCGCCAAGGGCGCCTCGGGGATCATGCAGGTCAATGCGCCCTCGCGGCTGCGCGCGCCGCTGCGCCGGGTCGGCCCGCGCGGCTCGGGCGCCTATGAGGAGATCTCATGGGACGAGGCGCTGGAGACCGCCGTTTCCTGGATGAAACCCCTGCGCGAGACCGCGCCGCAAAAGCTTGCCTTCTTCACCGGGCGCGACCAGTCGCAATCCCTGACCGGCTGGTGGGCCCAGGCCTTCGGCACCCCGAACTACGCCGCCCATGGCGGGTTCTGCAGCGTCAACATGGCGGCGGGCGGGATCTATACCATCGGCGGCGCCTTCTGGGAATTCGGCCAGCCCGATTGGGAGCGGACCGCGCTGTTCGTCATGTTCGGCGTGGCCGAGGACCATGACAGCAACCCGATCAAGATCGGGCTGGGGCGGCTGAAGGCGCGCGGCGTGCGGGTGATCTCGATCAATCCGGTGCGGACGGGCTATTCGGCGGTGGCCGACGACTGGTATGGGATCACGCCGGGGACCGACGGGCTTTTCATCCTGTCGCTGGTCCATTGCCTGCTGGAGGCGGGGCGGATCGACCTCGACTATCTGGCGCGGTTCACCAACGCGCCCTTCCTGGTCGAGGCGGCCGAGGGCGAGGGCAAGGGCCTTTTCGTTAGGAATGCCGAAAGCCAGCCCTTCGTGATCGACCGCCGCAGCGGCGCGCCCGCGCCCTGGGACGGCAAGGTCGAGCCCGACCTGGGCGCGGTCTGGCAAGGCAACCGCACCGTCTTCCAGCATCTGGCCGAGGAATATCTGAAGCCCGATTACGCCCCCGAGGCGGTGGCCGGGCGCTGCGGTATCGCGCCCGCGCGCATCCGGGGGCTGGCGGCCGAACTGGCGCAGGCGGCTTTCGATCGCGCCTTCACGCTCGACCGGCCCTGGACCGATTTTCGCGGCAACCGCCATGCGGGGATGCAGGGGCGGCCGGTGTCCTTCCATGCCATGCGTGGCATTTCGGCCCATTCGAACGGCTTCCAGACCGCCCGCGCGCTGCATCTGCTGCAGATCCTCCTGGGTTCGGTCGAGGTGCCGGGGGGCTACCGGCTGAAGCCGCCCTATCCCAAGCCGGTCGAGGCCCATCCCACGCCGCATTTCCAGTCCGCCCCCGGCAAGCCCCTGACCGGCCCGCATCTGGGCTATGTGCGCGGGCCGCAGGATCTGGCGCTTGACGCCGATGACCGCCCCGCCCGCATCGACAAGGCCTTTTCATGGGAGGCGCCGCTCTCGGCCCATGGGCTGATGCATATGCTGATCCCCAATGCCCATGCGGGCGATCCCTACCGCATCGACACGCTGTTTCTCTACATGGCGAACATGGCGTGGAACTCGTCGATGAACACCGCGCGCGTGATGGAGATGCTGACCGAGCGGGGCGGGGACGGCGAATATCTGATCCCGCGCATCATCTATTCCGATGCCTATGCCTCGGAAATGGTGGCCTATGCCGATCTGATCCTGCCCGACACCACCTATCTTGAGCGGCACGATTGCATCAGCCTGCTCGACCGTCCGATCTCCGAGCCCGGGGCGGCGGGGGATTCGATCCGCTGGCCGGTGCTGGAACCGGATCGCGACGTGCGCGGCTTCCAGTCGGTCCTGCTGGATCTGGGCGCCCGGCTGGGCCTGCCGGGCATGGTCGAGGCCGACGGCCGCCCGAAATTCCGCGATTACGCCGATTACATCCAGAGGCATGAGCGCAAGCCGGGCATCGGCCCGCTGATCGGCTTTCGCGGCGAGGATGGCGGGGCCGAGGGGCGGGGCGCCCCGAACCCCGACCAGATCGCGCGCTATATCGCCAACGGCGGGTTCTATCAGGCGCATATCCCCGAGGAGGCGCTGTTCTACAAACCCTGGAACGCCGCCTATCAGGATTGGGCGGTGGGGATCGGGCTTTACGACAGCCCGCAGCCCTATCTTTTCAACCTGTGGTCCGAGCCGCTGCGCCGTTTCCAGCTTGCGGCCGAGGGCCATGGCGCGCGCCAGCCGCCCGACCATCTGCGCGCGCGGCTGCACCGGGCGATGTCGCCGCTGCCGGTCTGGCATCCGCCCGAGGGCGAGGCGGCGGGGGCGGATTACCCGCTTCACGCGCTGACCCAGCGGCCGATGGCGATGTATCACTCCTGGGGCAGCCAGAACGCCTGGCTGCGCCAGATCTTCGGGCGGAACGTCCTTTACCTGCCGACCGCCGTCTGGCAGGCGCAGGGCTTTCAGGAGGGCGATTGGGCGCGGGTCGTCTCGCCCAATGGCGAGATCCGGGTGCCGGTCGCGCATATGGCGGCGCTGAACCCGCATACGGTCTGGACCTGGAACGCGATCGGCAAGCGGCGCGGCGCCTGGGGGCTCGATCCCGACGCGCCCGAGGGGACGGTGGGGTTCCTGCTCAACCACCTGATTTCCGAGGTGCAGCCGGGGCCGGGCCGGGTGCCGAACGCCGATCCGGTGACCGGCCAGGCGGCCTGGTTCGACCAGAAGGTGCGGGTGGAGCGGCTGGCCGCCCCGCCCGGGACCGAGACGGGCGGCCCCCCGCGCGCCGAACCCGCCTTCCCGGTGCTGCCCGACCCGCCCCGGACGGGCGCGGGGGCCGGTGGCGGATCCGGTGGCGTGTTGAGGGGCGTGCTCGGGGGTGTGCTTGGGGGCTGGGGCTGGGGCCGGATGGCGGGTGACCGGATGGCGGGCGGCGGAGTTTCCGGCAATGGCGGAACAAGGGGGGTAAAATGACCTGTCTTCCGGCATCGACCTCCGGGCGCAAGCTGGGTCTGGTGATCGACCTGGACACCTGCGTCGGCTGTCAGGCCTGCGTGACCGCCTGCAAGGGCTGGAACGACCGGGGCGCGCGCGGCCCCGAAGGTCATGGTGGCGGGCCGGGCGGCGGGCTTGGTGGCGGGGCGCTTGGTGGCGGGGGGCTTGGTGGCGGGGGGCTTGGCGATGCCGACCCCTATGGGCCCGCCCCGGTCGGTGCCTTTCTGAACCGGGTGCATTGCTATGAGGTGGAGCCTGAGGCGCCCCCTGCCGAGGCGCCCCCTGTCAGGGCACCCTCGGCCATGGCGCCGCCGCTTCTCGTGCCTTCGAACATGGCCCCGCCCCTGCAGACCCCGCCTCCGCAGGCCCTGCCCATTGAGGCCCTGCCCATGGAGGCCCAGACCATTGAGGCGGGAAGCATCGCCTCCCCGGCTGCAGGGCCGCGAACCGTCGCCCCGCCCGCCACGGAGCCGCCTCCCCCGGCCATGGCGGCGGTGGCCCGCTGCTCCGTCGCGCCCGACCATGTCGAGGTGGTGAACTTCCCCCGCTCCTGCCTGCATTGCGAGGCGGCGCCCTGCGTCACCGTCTGCCCGACCGGCGCCAGCTACAAGCGGGCCGAGGACGGGATCGTGCTGGTCAATGCCGATGCCTGTATCGGCTGCGGGCTTTGTGCCTGGGCCTGCCCCTATGGCGCGCGCGAGATGGACCCACTGGCCGGGGTGATGCGCAAATGCACGCTCTGCGTCGACCGGATCTATGACCCGGCCCTGCCCGAGGCCGACCGCATTCCCGCCTGCGTGCGCACCTGCCCGACCGGCGCGCGGCATTTCGGCGATCTGGGCGATCCGCAAAGCGCGGTCTCGCGCCTGGTCGCGTCGCGCGGCGGCCTGGCGCTGATGCCGGGGCAGGGGACGAAACCCGTCAACCGCTACCTGCCGCCGCGCCCCAAGGGCCCGGGGCAGGCCCCCGCCCTGGTGCCGCTGATGGGCGGAGGACATGCCGGGATCCCTGTCGGGACTTGTGCCGGACTCCATGTCGGGCCCGATGTCGGGTCCCATGTCGGCGGCACTGCCGGACTCCGCGACGGGGGCGGCGAGACGGTGGGGGCCGGTGACGGAAGCGATCGCGCGGCGGCTTCCCGCGCGGCTTACGGGCGGGATCAGGTCGGGGATCACCTGGGAACTCACGGGGTGGTTCACGCAGGGGATCGTGCAGGGGATCGGGCGGCGGTTCAGGGGCCGGATCAGGGGCCTGATCGTCCGGGGGATCAGAGGGGCGACCCTGGGGCCGGGGGCTTGGCCGGATGGCTGGACCGGCTGCTGGGAAGGATCGGCTGAGCCCATGCATCCCGCGCCTTCGGTCATCCTTTTCACCACCCTTTCGGGCCTCGGCTTCGGCTTTCTGTTCTTCCTCGGCCTGGGGTTGGGGCCATTCCTGCCCGTCCGGGGCTGGGGCGCGCTTTTGCTCTGGGGCATCGGCTATGGGTTGGCGGTGGCGGGGCTTCTGGCCTCGACCTTCCACCTCGGCCAGCCCCGGCGGGCGCTGCTGGCCTTCACGCAATGGCGTTCGAGCTGGCTCTCGCGCGAGGCCTGGGCGGCCTGCGCCACGCTCTTCGTGCTGGCGCCGGTGGCGCTGGCGCAGATCCTCGGGCCCGGTCCCGGGTCCGGGCGGCTGGGGCCCGAGGCGGGCTGGCTGCGCGCTTTCGGCGGCGCGGGGGCGGTTTGCGCGCTGGCCACTGTCTTCACCACCTCGATGATCTACACGCAATTGCGCAGCGTGCCGCGCTGGAACCACTGGCTGACCCCGGTCGGCTTCCTGGCCTTCGCCGTGACCGGGGGGGCGGTGCTGTCGGGACTGGGGGGCTGGGCGGCGGCCTCCTGCCTGGGGCTTGGCCTGGTGCTGCTGGCGATGTGGCGGGTCGGGGACGGGCTGTTCGCGCGGGCGGGTGAGAGCCTTGCCACCGCGACCGGGCTGAAGGGCCGGGTCCGGGTGCTGGAGCCGCCCCATACCAACGAGAACTACCTGATGCGCGAGATGATCCATGTCGTCGGGCGCCGCCATGCCCGGCGGCTGCGCGGGATCGCGCTGGCGCTGGCCTCGGTCCTGCCCGCGGTGCTCTGCCTCTTGCTGCCGCCGCCGGTCGCGGCGGTGCTGGCGGGGGGCATGCATCTTGTCGGGGCGCTGGCGGCGCGCTGGCTGTTCTTCGCCCAGGCCGAACATGTCGTCGGATTGTATTACGGGCGGCGCTGACGGCGCTTTGGGTCCGGTCCCTCTGCGTCAGATCCTCGCGCTTCGGATTCCTGCGTTTCAGATCCCGGCGCTTCAGATCCCGGCGAGGTCGAGCAGCCGCGCGGCCTCGGCGCGCGGATCGGCCAGGGGGGCGCGATCCTCGCCGGGGTGGAAGCGCGCGCGAAGCGCCGTGGGCATCGGCGCGGGCGTCTCGATCACCACGCGGGGGCCCAGGCGGCGGGTCTCGGCCTGCCAACTGCGCGCCATGGCGATCTGGCCCGCCTTGCTGATGCCATAGGCGGCGGCATAGCGGCTGCCCGGGGCGGGATCGTCGAAGAACATCGCCGTGCCCCGCCCGGCGCGCAGCAGCGGCTCGACCATGGTCACGAGGAAGGCAGCGGCGCGCAGGTTGACCGCGACCGAACGGTCGAGATCCTTCATGTCGAGCGAGGGCGCGGGCGAGAGCGCCGTGGCATGGATCGCGCAATGCGCCCAGAACCCCAGCCCGCTCCAGCGGTCATGGATCGAGCGGCACAGATGGCGCATCGCATCCTCGGTGGTGATGTCCATCGGCGCGAGCGTCAGGCCGCCGCCCCCCGGCAGACCCGCCGCCTTCACCCGGTCGTCAAGGTCTTCCAGCCCGCCCACAGTGCGCGCCACCGCCACCACATGCCAGCCCCGCAGTGCGAGCTGTTCCGCCAGCCCCGCCCCGAGCCCGCGCGATGCCCCGGTGACCAGGGCGATCCTGGCGCCGGGCGTTGCGGTCGGGGGAAGGGGCGTCGGATCGGTGGACATGCTGGCTCCGGGCTGCCGGGCGGGCGGGGCCGCCCCGGGGGACCGGGCAGAGATCGGCCCTTGCGGGGGGAAGGTCAAGGGGGTGCGGGCGGCGGAAGGGAGGGGGCGCTGCCCCCTCGGCGCCTTTGGCGCCTCACCCCCGGGATATTTTTGCAAAGAAGAAAGGGGGGATGGGTGTCGGGTTGTTGGGGGCGTGGATCGAGGGTGTGGGTGGGTCCGGTCCGATCTTGCAGGCGACGGGGGGCGGATCGGTGTGCGGTGGGCTGGGGAGCGAAAAAAACTGACTGCGCGCGATGGGGCACAAGGGGGAGCGGCGGACAGGCAGGGGGATTGGAAGGGGGATCGGGAAGGTGCCGGTTGGAGGGGAGGGCAGCGGTTGGAACTGGCCGGGCCTTTGCGGTTGGTCTGTGCGGTTGGTGACTGTCGGCGGGTCTGTGCGACGGGCCTGTGTGATGCGCCGCCCGGGGCGCGGGGCTTGGCTGGTTTCTGAAAACGTCAGGTAGCGGCGTCGGCCTGCGCGGAGGATCGCTAAGTTGGTTCGGCAACGGGCTAAAATATCTGGTTTCTGTAGTGATTTTTCGCAATGCAGGGAAAATTTCCGTCCCCGAGGTTTCCCCAAAAATTGCTTTTTCAGCAGCTTGCTGGAGGGAGGCCTGGAGGGAGGCATTGTCAGGCTGCCCCTCGCCCTGCCTGTCGCCCTGTCCGTCGCCCCGGCCGCCATCATGGACGCCCTAGGCCTTCCGGGCGCTCTTAACGCTCTGGTCGTTCCAGCCCTTGAAGGTGGTCGTGCAGGCTTTGCCGCGGAGTCAGGGGGCGGGGCGATCTCCTGCTTCGGCGCGTGCGGCACTGGTCGATGCGGAAGGACGGAGCATCCTGCTCCCTTGTTCCGCGCCGCCAGCGATCCGGCCTGCGCCGAGGGTTCCCTCGCCGACGGCCGGGCCGACCCGGACCAGGGGCGCGGGCCTATTCGGCGGCCTTCATCTGAAAGCCCTCATCCATCTTGTCGGCGGGGACCACCGGGTAGTCGCCCGAGAAACAGGCGTCGCAGAATTGCGGCGAGGCCGGGTCGCGGCCCGCGGCCTCGCCCGCCGCACGGTAGAGCCCGTCGAGCGAGATGAACTTCAGGCTGTCCACCCCGATCCATTCGCGCATCTCATCCTCGGACATGGTCGCGGCCAGCAGTTTCGAGCGTTCCGGTGTATCGACGCCGTAGAAGCAGGGCCAGGCGGTCGGCGGGGAGGCGATGCGGAAATGCACCTCGGCCGCGCCCGCGTCGAGGATCATGTCCTTGATCTTGCGCGAGGTCGTGCCCCGCACCACCGAATCGTCGACCAGGATCACCCTTTTGCCCCGGATCAGCGATTTGTTGACGTTCAGCTTCAGCCGCACGCCCATGTTGCGGATCGCATCGGTGGGTTCGATGAAGGTTCGGCCCATATACTGGTTTCGGGTGATGCCAAGGCCGAAGGGGATGCCGCTTTCGGCGGCGAAGCCGATCGCGGCGGGGGTGCCGCTGTCGGGGACCGGGCAGACCAGATCGGCGTCGACCGGGGCCTCGCGCGCCAGCTCCACCCCGATCTCGCGCCGGGTCTCATAGACCGAGCGGCCGCCGATGATCGAATCGGGGCGCGAGAAATAGACCTGCTCGAAGATGCAAAAGCGCCCCCTGGCCGGTGCGAAGGGGCGCGAGCTTTGCACCCGGCCATTCTCGATCACCACCATCTCGCCCGGTTCGATCTCGCGGATGAACTCGGCGCCGATGATGTCGAGGGCGCAGGTCTCGGAGGCGAGCACCCAGCCCTCGCCCAGCCGGCCCATCACCAGGGGCCGCACGCCCAGGGGATCGCGCACCCCCATCAGCTTGGTGCGGGTCATGGCGATGACGGAAAACGCGCCCTCCACGAGGCGCAGCGCATCCTTAAGCCGTTCGGCCTGGGTCTTTTGCAAGGAGCGCGCCATCAGGTGGATGATGCATTCCGAATCGGAGGAGGACTGGAAGATCGCGCCGCGCTCGATCAGGTCCTTCCTCAGCCGCGCCGCATTGGTCAGGTTGCCGTTATGGGCGATGGCGCAGCCGCCGATGGCGAATTCGCCGAAGAAGGGCTGCACGTCGCGGATCTGGGCCGTGCCCTTCGAGCCGGCGGTGGAATAGCGCACATGGCCGATCCCGAGCGCGCCGGGCAGAAGCTTCATCACGCTGGCCGAGGTGAACTTGTCGCGCACATAGCCGAAGCGGCGCTCGGAGTGGAAGCCGGTCTCGGGCTCGTAGGTGACGATCCCGCCGGCTTCCTGGCCGCGATGTTGCAGGGCATGCAGGCCGAGGGCGACGAAGCTGGCGGCATCGGTGAGGCCATTCACCCCGAAGATGCCGCATTCTTCCTTGAGCTTGTCGCCGTCTTCGAGTGGCTCGAACGGGTGGGCGGGGAAGCGGCGCATATGGCCTCCGAATCCGATCTGGCGTCAGGCCTTTCATCTAGTCGTAACAAAGCCCGCTGTCACCCCCCCCGAATGCCGCAATGCGGCGTCCCCGCGAAGGCGGGGACGCCTGGGGCCGCAAGGCTCAGTTCGCGGGAACCGGGGCGAGATCCTGGGCCGGGGTCTGGGGCGGCGTCTCGGGCGGGGTCTGGGTCGCGCAGACGGCGGTCAGGCCGTTGTAGCGCGAGACGATCCAGCCCGGCGCATCGCTGGGGATCGCATCGTCGATGGCGCCCTGGAAATTGGCGAAGACCCGCGCGGTGCGCGAATTGTCGATCGCCGCGACCGATTGATTGGCCAGCGCCCGGTCGTAGACGATGAAGGCCACCGCGATCAGCAGCACGCCGCGCGCCACGCCGAACAGGAAGCCGAACGCCTGGTCCAGCCCGCCGAGCACCGAACGCTGGACCAGCGAGGAGAACAGCGGCGTGAAGAGCGCCGCCACGATCAGCCCGACCGCCAGCACCACCGCGAAGGCGCCGATCACCGACAATTCGCAACTGTCGGCCAGGAAGTCGCCGACCATCGGGATCTCGCGCATCAGGGGCGTGAAGGAGGGGGCGAAGATATAGGCGACGATGGCCGCGCCGATCCAGCCCAGGATCGCCATCCCCTCGCGCACGAGGCCCCGCGAATAGGCCAGAACCGCCGACAGCAGGATGATCAGCGCAGCGCCGCCATCGACCCAGGTAAAGTTGTCCATCCGTTCCTCCGGGCGCGGGCGTCTCAGCCCGCGCCGAACATGTCACCGGTAAAGGCCGCCAGATCGGCCAGTTCGCGCAGCGCCATTCCCGCGTCCGCGCCATGGCGCGACCCGGCCGGAAGGGCCGCCTGTGTGAAACCAAGTTTCGCCGCCTCTTTCAACCTGTTTTCGGTCTGGGCCGCCGGGCGCAGCGCGCCGGAAAGCGAGATTTCTCCGAAAAGCACCATGTCGGTGGGCAGCGCGACATCCTCGCGCGCGCTGAGAAGGGCGGCGGCGACGGCAAGGTCGGCCGCCGGTTCGGTGACGCGCAAGCCACCGGCGACGTTGAGGAAAACGTCGAGCCCGGTGAAGGGGATGCCGACGCGGGCCTCGAGCACCGCGAGGATCGTCGAGAGCCGCCCCGAATCGAGCCCGACCACCGTCCGGCGCGGCGTGCCGAGCGGCGAGGGCGCGACCAGGGCCTGGATCTCGGTCAGCACCGGGCGCGAGCCCTCGATCCCGGCGAAGACCGCCGAGCCGGGGGCGGGCGCGTCGCGCGACGACAGGAACAGCGCCGAGGGGTTCGACACCTCGGCCAGGCCCGCGCCGGTCATCTCGAAGACGCCGATCTCGCCCGAGGGGCCGAAACGGTTCTTCACCGCGCGCAGGATGCGGAACTGGTGGCCGCGCTCGCCCTCGAAGTAAAGCACGGTGTCGACCATATGCTCGACCACGCGGGGGCCCGCGATCTGGCCTTCCTTGGTGACATGGCCGACCAGGATCACCGCGACGCCGCGCTTTTTCGCGAAGCTCACCAGCTCATGCGCGGCGGCGCGGACCTGGGCGACCGAGCCGGGCGCGGCCTCGATCGTGTCGAGCCACATGGTCTGGATCGAATCGATCACGGCGAGGCGCGGCCGTTCGGCATCGAGCGTGGTGAGGATGTCGCGCAGGCTGGTTTCGGCGCCGAGCCGCACCGGCGCCTGCGCGAGGCCGAGGCGTTGCGCGCGCATGCGGACCTGGGCGGCGGCCTCCTCGCCCGAAATGTAGAGGCAGTCGAGCCCGCTTCGCGCGAAGCTGGCAGCCGCCTGCAGGAGCAGCGTGGATTTGCCGATCCCGGGATCGCCGCCGACCAGGATGGCCGAGGCATCGACCAGCCCGCCGCCGAGCACCCGGTCGAGTTCGGCGATGCCCGAGGCGGCGCGCGGCGGCGGCGCCTCGGCGGTGGCGAGGTCGGAGAGCGCGATGCTGCGCCCCCGGGGCCCGGGCGCGCCCGGGCCGGAGGAGAGCGGCGCCTCCTCGATGATGGAATTCCACGCGCCGCAGGCATCGCAGCGCCCGGCCCATTTGCGATGGCGCGCGCCGCAGCCGGTGCAGGTGAAGGCGGGGGTCTTGCTCATGGGGTCCGTTCGTGGATGGGGGGCGGGGGGGGGCGCTGCCCCCTCGGCGCCCTTGGCGCCTCACCCCCGGGATATTTCTGCAAAGAAGAAAGGGGAAGGCGGGTTTTGCGGGTGGAGGGGTCAGATGGGGGCCGGGCCAGGGGTTGGGCCCGGGCCCGGGTCGGTGGGATCGGCTTCGCCCGCGGGGAGGCCCCAGGCCTGGGCGGTGAGGGTGAGCGAGCGGCGGCGGGCCTCTTCGTCCCAGATCTCGGACATCAGGATGATCTCGTCGGCCTGGGTGCGGGCCTGGAGGCGGGCGAGGCCCGCCTGGACCTCGGCCGGGTCGCCGTGGACGGCGCAGGAGAGCATCCGTTCCACCTGGGCCTTTTCGCGCGGGGTCCAGTAGCTGTCGATATCCGCGATCGGGGCGGGGGAGAGGCGGCGGTCGTTTCGCAGGATGCCGCAAAAGCCCATCTGGGTGGTGGTGAAGAGGCGGCGGGCCTCGTCGCCGGTGGGGGCGCAGACGGCATGGGCGCCGACCATCGCATAGGGCGCGTCGAGCCGTGCCGAGGGTTTGAACCGGCTGCGATAGACATGCAGCGCCTCGTCCAGCAGGTCGGGGGCGAAATGGCTGGCGAAGGCATAGGGCAGGCCCAGTTCGGCGGCGAGCATGGCGCCGAAGGTCGAGGAGCCGAGGATCCAGAAATCGACATCCGCCCCCGGCGCGGGCCAGGCCTGGATGCGGGGCTGGCCGTCGCGGGCCGGGGGGGCGAACCAGTGCATGAGTTCGAGCACGTCCTGGGGGAATTCCTCGGCCCGGGCGGGATTGGTGCGGATCGCGCGCAGGGTGGCCTGGTCGGTGCCCGGCGCGCGGCCGAGCCCGAGGTCGACCCGGCCGGGAAAGAGCTGCGCCAGCGTGCCGAATTGCTCGGCGATGACATAGGGGGCGTGGTTGGGCAGCATGATCCCGCCCGATCCGAGCCGGATCCGGCGGGTGTTCTGCCCGGCATGGGCCAGCACGACCGAGGTGGCCGCCGAGGCGATCCCCTCCATATTGTGGTGCTCGGCCACCCAGTAGCGGGTGAAGCCCAGCCGGTCGACATGGGTGGCGGTCCTTTGCGCCTCGGCCAGGGCATCGGCGGGGGTGCGGCTTTCGCGCACGCGGACCAGGTCGAGCAGCGAGAGCGGTATCGGTTTGGACATGGCGTCACTCCTTTCGGGGGCCGATCGCGGGGCCGGTGATCGCGGGGCCGGTGATCGTGGGTCGGGTCGGGGGTTGCGTCCGCCAGGCGATCAGGATCGAGGCGAGGACGCAGCCAGAGAAGAGGTAGAGCCCCCAGGCGGTTTCGATGGTGACCCGGCCCGCGCCCCGGGCGATCACGATATAAAGCGCGATCAGGAAGATATCGGCCATGGCGAGCTTGCCGAGGAATTGCAGCGCGGGCAGCACCCGGACCGACATAAGCCCGAACTGGATCAGCGCAAGGCCCAGCGTCTTGGCGAAGGGGGCGAAGATGGCGAGGAAGGTGACCAGAAGCGCGAGCGCGGGATCGGTGCGCCAGAGCGATTGCAGCCCGGTGACCACCGAGATCTCGTCCATCCCGAAGACCGGCAGCAGCGCCGCCCGGATCAGCGGCGCGAACCAGGCGATGGGGAAGAGGATCAGGAGCGAGAGGTTCAGCCAGCGCATGGGGGTCTTGGTGGCAGCGGGCGGGGGCGGGGTCAAGCGGAGGCTTGGCTGGGTTGGGGCCGGAGGGGGGGGGGCGCTGCCCCCTCGGCGCCTTTGGCGCCTCACCCCCGGGATATTTTTGCAAAGAAGAATGGGGAGAGCGGGTCGGGTTCGGGGTGCCTTGCGGGCGGTTTGGGGGGGCGGGTCCGGCTTCGAGATATTCGAGGCGATTGGAAGAGGAGGTCGCCGGGGCGGGGCTTGTCCTGGGGCACGGTCTTCGGCGTGGCGGATCTGCCTTCTGGAGTGGGGGCTCGCCCTCGGAGGATCTGCATGGGGCGGCGGTTCTTCTGGTGGGACCGTTCATACCGGGGGTTGCCGATGTCCGTATCGTCCGTCTCGGGGGGGCGCTGCGGATGGTCTGGGCCGCCCTCCTTCTCGGCAAGGGGATGACGAAGATTGCTGTTTGGGGCGGATCGGGACATGCGTCCCGGTCGCGACAGTCGCTTGCGCCCCGATCTGCCGCGGCAATGCGAAAGTCAGTCGCTCGGAGCCCGTCCTGCGGCTTGGCGCCGCGATCTCGCATCGCCATCGCCCATGCGTCGGCCAGGCCCCGGGCATGGCAGGGTCGGCGCCGTCATCGATGCCGCCGGTATCGTCGAGCCGTGTAGCCTTTCCCAGGGTCGGTTCCGGCGCTGTTTGCCAGTTCGAAGACCTGCCCGGGCTCGGTTTCGGCTGTCGGTGAATATGATGTATTGATATCGCTTGCTTTCAAGCGGTCTGGGGCAGGGGCGCGCGCCCGGGCTTTATGCGGCGCGCTTCGGGAAGCGGGTTTCAGGCGGTGGTCCTGCCGGGAGGGGGGATCCGTTGTCGCGAGGGCGAGCGATCCGGGACCTGGAGCGGCCGGGCCCGGCAGGGCCGGGCGCCGCGGGGCCGGATGTGGCGTGACCGGTCGCAGGCAGGACGGGGCCGATCACGCGGGCGGGCACGGCAGGGCGGAGGGATCAGGCGTCGGATCCGTCGCCTTGCAGCAGCCGTTCGGCCTTCTTGCGCACGAGCGTGCTGCGCAGGTCGTGCATCGCGAGCAGCAGCGCGTCGGTCACGCGCTCAAGCTGTTCGGGCGTCGCGCGCGACTGCGCCCAATGGGTGGTCAGGTTCAGGTGATCCACCGTGCGCAGGATGTCGTCGGTCTCGCGCCGTTCCAGCAGCGCGCGGCGCTCGGCCAGCCAGTCCGCGATCGCGTCGAGATCGGCCTGGGTCAGTTCGGCATCGCCATGAGGCTTGATATTGCCGTTGCGGACATTGACCATGGCGATCTCGTCCAGCTCGATCCGGCGCTGGCGGTTCTCGGTATCGACGCGGAACACCGCCGCGCCGTTCTCGCGGATGCGGAAGTAATGCTCCGGCAGGTCACCCGGCATCTTTCTGAGCGCCTCCTGTCGCGTCGTTTTCCCCGGTCTCGCCCACATCGCGATCGCCCGTATCGGGATCGTCCGTATCGGAATCGGGAGTATCGCCATTGTCCAGCACCCGCAGCAGCGAGCCGTCCCCGTCCACCAGCGCGAACATCCGCGGCGCGGTGCCGGGTTTGAAAAAGCCGGTCAGCCGGGGGATCGCGCGGTGGTCCGTGGGCAGGCCCGCCGCGCGCCATTCGGCCGGCAGCGCCTCCGGCTCGTCGACCCGGACGCAGGCCGAGAACCAGCTTGCGCGGGGATCGAGTTCGGGATGCGGGAAGAATTCCAGCACCAGCGGGCCGCGTTTCAGGATCAGCCAGCCCTCGTCGTGGAAATCGGTCGAAAAGCCCAGAGCGGCATAGAAGGCGATGGTCGCCGCGAAATCGCGGCTTGGCAGGTTGGCGGTGATCCTGTCGGCCATGGTCTTTCCCCTCGCGCGCCCGGGCGGCTCAGACCAGCGCGGCGCAAAAGCGCTGGATGCGGGTGCAGGCCTCGCGCAGGACCTCGTCCGAGGTGGCGTAGCTCACGCGGAAATTGGGCGACAGGCCGAAGGCCGCGCCGAAGACCACCGCGACGCCCTCTTCCTCCAGAAGCGCGGTGGCGAAGGCCTCGTCATCGGTGATGCGGGTGCCCTGCGGGCTGGTCTTGCCGATGCAGCCGGAAATGTCGGGATAGACGTAGAAGGCGCCCTCGGGCTTCGGGCAGGTCAGGCCCGGGGCCGCGTTCAGCATCCCGACCACCAGATCGCGGCGGCGCTGGAAGGCGGCGCGGAAGCCCGGCAGGAAATCCTGCGGCCCGCTGAGTGCCTCTAGCGCGGCCCATTGGCTGATCGCGCAGGGGTTCGAGGTCGATTGCGACTGCACATTCGCCATGGCCTTGATCAGCGCCAGCGGCCCCGCCGCATAGCCGATGCGCCAGCCCGTCATCGCATAGGCCTTCGAGACGCCGTTGCAGGTCAGCGTGCGGTCGTAGAGCGCGGGCTCTACCTGCGCGGGGGTGACGAATTCGAAATCGTCGAAGACCAGATGTTCATACATGTCGTCCGTCATCACCCAGACCTGGGGATGGCGCAGCAGCACATCGGTCAGCGCCTTCAGTTCGGCCCGCGAATAGGCCGCGCCCGAGGGGTTCGAGGGCGAGTTGAAGATGAACCATTTCGTGCGCGGCGTGATCGCGGCTTCCAGCGCCTCGGGGGTGATCTTGAAATCGGTCGCGAGGCTTGCGGTGACGGTGACCGGCGTGCCGCCCGCCAGCAGCACCATGTCGGGGTAGGAGACCCAGTAGGGCGCGGGGATCACCACCTCGTCGCCCGGGTTCAGCGTGGCCATGAAGGCATTGTAGAGGATCTGCTTGCCGCCGGTCGCGACCGAGACCTGCTGCGGCACATAGGTCAGGCCGTTTTCCTTCAGGAACTTGGCGCAGATCGCGGCTTTCAGCTCGGGGATGCCGTCGACGGCGGTATAGCGGGTCTTGCCCGCGTCGATGGCGCGCTTTCCCGCCTCGCGGATATGTTCGGGGGTGTCGAAATCCGGCTCTCCCGCGCCCAGTCCGATCACGTCGCGGCCCTGGGCGGCCAGTTCGCGCGCCTTGTTGGTCACCGCGATGGTGGCCGAGGGCTTCACGCGGGCGAGGGTGTCGGAGAGGAAGGCCATGACGGGGCTCCGCTGGGGCGCCGGGGGCGCGGGACTATGGGGCGCCAGAGGCGCGGGACTGTGGGGCGCCAGAGGCGCGGGACTGGCGCCCGGGGGCGCGGGATTTGTGTTTTTCGCGCATCGGTCTTAGGCTTCGCCCCGCATTCATACAAGCGGTATCGGCGCGAAGGAGAGGCGAGATGGCGGAAAGCGGCAGGCCCGGACCAGGGCGCTCGGCGGATCCGGGCCGGGCCGGGCGCGGGCCGCGCGGCGGTGTGGAACATGGTTGTGCGGAACATGATGGCGAGGCAGACGGCGGGGCTTCCGGCGGCCCGGATGGCGGCGCGGCGCAGCCCGGCGGCTGGTTCTCGGACGAGGTGGCCACCTTCGGCGACCGGCTCGCAGGCGCGCGCGAGGCCGCCGGGCTGACCCAGGAAGAGCTTGCGCGGCGCCTTGGCGTCAGGCTTTCCACGCTCCAGGCCTGGGAGGACGACATGGCCGAGCCGCGCGGCAACCGGCTGTGGATGCTGGCCGGGCTGCTCGATATCTCGCCCGGCTGGCTGCTGACAGCCGAGGGCGAGGGGCCCGACGCGCCCGGCGACGCGCCCGGCGACGGGGGCGATGCCGATCTGCGCCCGGCGGCGATCGAGGCGCTGGCCGAGCTGTCGCGGCTGCATCTGCGCGCCGACGGGCTTGCGCAAGAGATCGCCAGGGTGGAAAAGCGGCTGCGGCTGGTGCTGCGGCGGGAGGGACGGGATGACGCTTGATCGGGCGATCGGCGAGAAGGCGGGCGATGCGGACGAGACCGGCGAGGCGCGGCTCAAGCGGATGCGGATGCGCAGTTGGCGGCGCGGCACCAAGGAGATGGACCTGGTCCTGGGCCCCTTCGCCGATGCGCGGCTGGCCGGGATGGACGAGGCGGCGCTGCGCCTCTACGACCGGCTTTTGACCGAGAACGACCAGGATCTGATGGCCTGGATCCTCGGCACCGCCCCCGCGCCGGACTGGATCCGCCCGGTGCTGGACGAGGTCGCCACCTTCGCAAAGACGCGGCTGCGGCGGCAGAACGGCTAGCGCCCGGGCCCGGACCATTTCCTTCGCGCGCGGAGCGGCGGAAGGGTTGGGCCGAGGCTGTGTCAAAGCCCGGTCGAGTGGCAGCCGGGGCGGGGCATCGTTCTGTTGCCACGGGAATGGCGTGAAAATATTCCGATCTTTTCCGTGCCGGGCGACCCCGGAGGGAAGCCGTTCTGAACGATTTTACCGCTTCCGAGTTTTGACACAGCCTCGGCCATTCCCTGCAGGTCACCACCCGCATGTGGCGGCCCTGTCGGCCTTGGGCCCGCGGTTATCCCTTTCATGCCCGGCTTTTACGGCCGGGGGATTGGCTTCCGCCCCCGCAGTCACCCGCTTTCCGCGCCTCCGCGGCGGGAGCCCGCTAGACCGTGCCAAGCCGGGATGCTGCCCCCTCCACGCCCCGGCGACTGCGGCGGAGCATGGCGAGCGGCAGGCATTGCAGGTCACCGTTCACCGCGACCGCCCCGGCCAGCCATCCGTCCCGGGGGGCGGAGTGCTATCCTTTCGATGCCCGGCCGCATTGACCGTCGGCCCTGCAGATTACCCGTTTCGCGCGCGGCAGCGGCGGTTGCCGGATCGACCGGCCCGGCCCTGGCCCGGGCGCCATCATTTCCGCGCCGCCGGCTGTGCGGGGTAGATGGGGCGGGGCAGATGGGGCTGGCACGGCGAAAATATCGCGACTTTTCGCACGAGTTTACGAAATGTTTGCGCTTTGTGCCGATTCTGCCCCTCATTGTGTTTCAGGCGGAGAAAGCCATGTCCCTCCATCAACCGCTTCTCGATGGCTCGCAAAAAGCGTTCCTCTCTTGCTATCTCGACAATCTGGCGCTGGTCGAACGCCTGCACAGATTGCTGCTCGACGTCATCAAGGATGAGTTCGAGCGGCTCCAGATCCTTGAGATCAACTCGGTCCAGGCGCTGCTTCTTTTCAACATCGGCGAGAATGAGGTGACGGCGGGCGAATTGAAAAGCCGCGGCTATTACCAGGGCTCCAACGTCAGCTACAATCTGAAGAAACTGGTCGATCTGGGCTATATGCACCACCAGAGGTCCGAGGTGGACCGCCGCTCGGTCCGGGTGCGGCTGACCGAGAAGGGGCGGCGGGTGCGCGCCCATCTGGCCGGGCTTTTCGCCCGCCATGCCGAGGGGTTCGAACGGCGCGGCCTTGTCGACGCCAGCGGGATGGACGAGATCAACACCTCGCTCAAGCGTCTTGAGCGGTTCTGGAGCGAGCAGATCCGCTACATCTATTGAGCCGGGCGCGGCATCTGTCGTTGTTGCATCTGCAGGCTGCTGAAAAAGTCGTGCAGCGGCGTCGGCTTGCGCGGAAAATCAGTTAATTGGTCCGGTAGGGGGCCAAGATATGCGGTTTCCGCAGTGATCATTGGCGATGCAGGGAAAATTTCCGCCTCGGGGCCGTGCCAAATTTTTCATCGGCCTGCCGGAGTGGTCGGCAGGACCTGTCGTCGTTGCCCACCCGCCCCTTGCCCGAGTGCCGGGGCGGAGCGCCTAGCCTGCGCGGATGGCCTAAGCGCCTGCCCCTCGCTTCTCCCGGATCGCCTGGGGTTCAGGCGTCGCGCCCGAGGACGATACCCTGACACGCCATGGCGGCCGGAGGCCGGGCTCCATCAGGGCAGGCTTCGGGTTTGGCGCAGCGGATTGGCGTTTCGGGGCGATGTATCGGGAAGGCTGCGGGTTGTCCCCGGCCTGCCGTGGCCATTGTATCATACGGGCGGGGCCAGTGCGCCCCGGATCGAGCGAGACAGTGCCGCCGCCCGGCGGCTTCGAGAGCAGTCGGACTTGCGCGCCGACAGCCGACCGCGTTTGCGTCCGGGAACCGCCCCGTGGCCGACCTGCTCCAGCCCGGCTGGTTTCGCGTCCAGAGTGTGCCGAGCGGCCTCTCCGCTTGGCGGGCTGCTGAAAAGTCATGCGGCGGCTCGGGCTTCCGGGGGGAGCCGGGAAATCGGTTCGGTCTCGCTCCGAAAGATGCGGCTTCCGGGGGTGACTTCCGTCTCACGACGACCCCAAAATACTTTTAACCAACCTGCGCGTTGGCCCCGCGCCCGGAAACCGCCGGGGGCCGTCCCGGTTCAGTTGGTCTTGCGGCTGGACGGGAAGGGCAGGGGGGTGACGGGGATCCCGTCCTCGACCAGCTTGCGGGCCTCGTCCAGCCGGGCCTCGCCGTGGATCGCGCGCTCGGGGGCCTCTCCGGCATGGATCCGCCGCGCCTCGGCAACGAAATTGCCGCCGACATGTTCGGAATTGGCCTCGACCTGGCGGCGAAGCTCGGCCAGGGCGCGCTCCAGATCGGTGCCGGGGTGGCGCAGGTCGGGCTTCGACCCTTGCACCGCCTTGTGCTTTTCCGCCCGGGCGCCGCCCTCCGCATCGCCAGGCTCCGCCCCCGGTTCTGCGGGCCCGGCCGCAATTCCCGCACCGCGCGAGACCCGCAGCGCGGGCGCCATCAGCGCCTTTTCGACCTTGTCCGAGCCGCAGACCGGGCAGGCGAGATGCCCGGCCGCCTGAAGACCGGCAAAGGCCTTGGCACTGGCGAACCAGCTTTCGAACCCATGGCCGAGCGCGCATGTCAAGGCGTAGCGGATCATCCCTGCGTCCTGTTTCCTTCCGGCGGGCTTCCTGCCCCGCCGCGCTTTCTGCCGACCCTCGCCCGCGGCCGCTTCGGGCGGGCCGGGCTTCCTGCTTCATGGCGGCGCCCCTTCGCCTTGCGGCACCGCCGCCCTCCGGCGCGGGACACAAGCCGACGGCAGGACCGGGAGGCGCCCCCGACCCTACCCGCGATCCCAGCCATGATCTCAGCCGCGAGCGCCGCGCGAGGCACCAAAGCTAATCACTCCGCGCGCGGGGTCAATCCCCGGTCTTTTCAGGCTCCGGTCTTTTCAGGATTTCGGTCTTTTCAGGCCTCGGCTCTTTCTGGGCCATCGGTCTTTCACAGGGCTCAGGTGGTTCAGGGTCCGGTCGTTCAGGGCCGGGCTCCGGCGCGGGACATGGTTTGGCGGTCCTGTCCCCGGGAGAGGATGAGACGGGATGCTTCCCCGGTTTCGATGGTCTTCCGACCGCGATGGGCCTTGGGCTTCTAACAGGCTGCTGAAAAAGTATTTTGGGGCGGTCTTGAAGCGAAAATCTTTCCGACACGATAGAAAATTGAACCGAAAACGGCCTGTTTTGGCGCGCTATCGGTCGAATTTCCTGTTTTTTGACGTAAGCTGCGGTTGCACATGACTTTTTCAGCAGCCTGCTAACGCCCTCCGGTCTCGACGGCCCTTCGGCGCCGACGGCTGCCAGTGCCTGCCGGTCCGTTGTCCGACGGTTCGGGACTGACGGTTCTGGATCGAGAGGGGCTTCCGGTCTTTCCCTCGACGGTTCTGGCCTGATGAGGTCGGCGACCAATGCGTCCGCCTGTGGGCCGGGGCAGATGAAGCTCTCCGACGCGGGCCTTTGCGCTTTGAGGCACTTGCCGGGAATGGTTGCGGGGCAGGGCGCTAGCCCGGGCGTCCGAGAAGCGAGCCCGGGCACCCGTGGGGTTGTCGGCTCTCGTGCCGCATGTTGCGCCGCGTGTCGCGGGGCGAGATGTGTCTCCGGGCGCATATGCCTGCGCGGCCGAATGCCCCCGGGTCGCGTGCCCGCCGGTCCCGTGCCCCCGCGTCCCGCGCCTTGGCGGCTCGCTGTCGCGGGATCCTTGTCATGCGACCTGTCCCGGGATCCGCGACCGGCGCGGGGGTCCCGAGCGTCGTGGTCTCAGGCCTCTGCCGCGATCCCCGAGGGCGTGACGGCCGGAGCCTCGGATGGCGCGGCCTCCGAAGGCTTGGGCGCCGATGGCGTGGCATCGGGGGCGGCCTCTGCCTTGCCCGCAGATCCTGCCTTGCCCGCAGCCGCCGCCTTGCCCTGGGCGGATTTGGCGGCGTCGGGGTCGCCTCCGGCCTGGTCTTCCAGCCCCCGGAACCCGGCCAGCAGCGCGCGCAGCTCGGGCTCGGCGACCTTGCGTGCGGCCTTGCCCGGGCTGAACCATTTCCGGCGGCGCTGGCGGCGTTCGGGGTAGTCGTCGGTCAGGCGGCGCACGCGCAGCGGATAGACCAGCACCTCGCAGGGCAGGCTCTGCGCGCGGCGCAGCACCTTGTCGTAGCTGTAGCGCCCGATCGCCTGGTCCGAGACCTCGCCCTCGACGCCCGCTTCCTCCCAGGCCTCGCGCGCCGCGGCGCCCGAGGGGCTGCGCCCCTTCATCGGCCAGCCCTTGGGCACGATCCACCGCCCGGTGTCGCGGCTTGTGATCAGCAAGATCTCGGGCGCGCCACCATGCATCCGCCAGCACAGGGCGGCGAACTGGGTCTGGGTTACATCCTGGCCCTCTGGCGGCGGGCTGGCTTTGGAAAGACTGGAACTGCTCATGATACCCTGACATTCAGCCCCCGCGCGCGGCGGGGCCCCCTCTTGGCGGGGGTGGACTGTTTATTGAAACCACATGACAAAAACGCCGTCCGGGACGCCGGTTCCGTAAAGAATGGCACCGACTTTGGTGGATTCACAGTCAAAACACCAGATATTGATGAATCAAGACTGAATCGCGCCGGAAATCCGCCGAAGCGATCGCAAAAAGGTCAGATCGGGGGCGGGGGTGGTTGGAAGAATGGGGGGCGCCAGGGAAAGGGGGGCGCAGATGATCCGCAGCTTCATCGGGCTGGAGCCACCGCCGGGCCTGCGGCAGGCGCTGGCGGTGCAGCAATTCCTGCTGCCGCTGCCGCGCGCCGTCGATCCCGAGGGCTTCCACCTGACGCTCGCCTTCCTGGGCGCGCGCCCGGACCATGTGCTGGAGGCGGCGCATGAGGCCTTCGCGGGGCTGCGCGCGCCCGCTTTCGAGATCGGGATCCAGGGCTTCGGCAGTTTCGGCGGCGCCGCGCCGCGCGCGGTCCATGCCCTGGTCCCGCCCTCGGCGCCGCTGTCGGCGCTTCAGGCCAGGGTCGCGCAGGCGGCGCGGCGGGCGGGCTGCGACCTGCCCGCGCGCCGCTTCGTCCCGCATGTCACGCTGGGCCGCTTCGCCCCGCCGGGGCCCGAGGCGGCGATGCGGCTGGAGCGCGCCATGGCCGGGGCCATGGGGTTCCGCGCCGGGCCCTGGCCGGTGCGCGAGATGGTGCTGTGGCGGTCGCATCTGCGTGCCGATGGGGCCGGATACGAGGTGCTGGCCCGCTATCCCCTTGCCGGGGAGGAGGGGGGGATTTCTTGACAAGACCCGCCCCCTCGGGCAGCAGGGGGGCACGATCAGCGCGCCCTGCGCCAGGCAGGGCTCGAAGCCGCAAGAGGGGGCCGTCATGAGCCGTTCGATCACCATCGCGGGCCGTCAGATCGGCCCCGACCATCCGCCCCTTGTCATCGCCGAGATCGGCATCAACCACGGCGGCGACCTCGATGTCGCCAAGGAGATGGTGCGGCTGGCCGCGGGCGCGGGCTGCGAGATGATCAAGCACCAGACCCATATCCTTGAAGACGAGATGACCGAGGAGGCCAAGCGGATCTTCCCGCCCAATGCCGATGTCTCGATCTGGGACGTGATGGCCGCCTGCGCGCTGTCGCGGGAAGACGAGGCCGAGCTCAAGCGCCATACCGAAAGCCTGGGGATGATCTGGATCTCGACGCCGTTTTCGCGCGCGGCGGCGGATTTTCTCGAAACCCTCGACGTGCCGGCCTACAAGATCGGCTCGGGCGAGGCCGACAACCTGCCGCTGATCCGCCACATCGCCAGGAAGGGCAAGCCCGTGATCCTGTCCACCGGCATGCAGACCATCGAGACCATCCGCGCCAGCGTCGAGATCCTGGACGCCTCGGGCGTGGAATATGCGCTGCTGGAATGCACCAACCTCTATCCCAGCCCGCCCGAGATCGTGTCCCTGCGCGGCGTGACCGAATTGCGCGAGGCTTTCCCGGGCCGGGTGGTGGGCTTTTCGGACCATTCCGTCGGGCCCGAGATGGCGCTGGCGAGCGTCGCGCTCGGCGCCTCGATCCTGGAGCGGCACTATACCGACTCGCGCTATCGCAAGGGGCCCGACATCATCAATTCGATGGATCCGGCGGAGCTGCGCTTCCTGATCGACCGCGCGCGAGAGATCTGGGTGGCGGCGAACAACCCCAAGGCCCGCAGCCGCGCCGAGGAGCCGGTCTATCTTTTCGCCCGCGCCAGCGTCGTCGCCGACCGCGACCTGCCCGAGGGCCATGTCATCGCCGAAGCCGACATCTGGGCGCGCCGCCCCGGCTCGGGCGAGATCGCGGGCTATGATTTCGACAAGGTGGTCGGGCGCCGCCTGACCCGGGCGGTCACCCGCAACACCCAGTTGAAATGGAGCGATCTGGCGTGATCCTCGCGCCGGGTGCGGCCCCGGCGACCCCAGGCGCGCAAGGCGGCGTATCGCCTTTGCCTTGCGCGATGACCCGCCGGATCGCGGGGGACGGGGCGGCTTCGGGCGGGCCCGGGGCCGCGGTCAGAACGGCGGCATCCGGCCGCCATGGCTGATCCAGTAGTCGCGCAGCCAGCCCACCTGGCCATGTCCCATATGGGGAAAGCGGTCCCAGAAACCCGCGCGCTCCGGGATCAGCGCGATCGGGCGGGGCGTGCCGTGGAAGGCGAGGATCCGGGTGCCCTCGGGCGGGCGTTTCGGCGCCAGCAGCAGGTCGATCCCGATCGGCCGACGCAGGTGGCGCTTGAAGCTGATCACCCAGCCCTCGGGCCAGAAGGCCATGCTGCGGGCATGGGCGCCGGCGAAATCCTGTTCGTTCTGAAAGTCGCGCATGGCGCGGGCCTTGTCGGCCAGGAAGGCATTGAGGATCCGGCTCTCCTGCCCGAAATCGAAGGCGAAGACGCAGGTGCCCGGCTCGGGCGCGGCGCCCGGTCGGCCGCCGGGGCGCCAGCCCTCGCCCATGTCGGTGGTGATGAATTCGCCCGGCCGGTCGAACATCTCGTCAAGGCCGCCCAGCACCATCATGTCGAGGTCGATGAACAGGCAGCGCCCGCGCAGGCCATGCAGGTCCGGCAGATAGAGCGCGAGCTTGGGCCAGACCCCCGGAGCGCGCCATTCGGCCTGGGTCAGGCCGATGTCGGGGATCGGCAGCGCCTCGATCCCCGGCAGAAGGCCGGCGGCATCGTCGGTCAGGCAGACGAAGCGGAAGGGACGGGTCGTTGCGGCGCGGCAGGCGTTGAACAGCACATTGACGTAATCGGCTGGAAACACCGTGCCCCATTTCATGCAAAGGACGGTTCTGGGGACGGTGCTGGTCGTGGTCATGCCGGTGCCGTTTGCTGTCTGCCGATGCGCCGTGGCTAGACAATCCGGGTCGCGCTGTCCATATCGGCCTGATCATCAAAGGACGGACACTTGCCCATATGACCCGCCAGATCCTGTTCCTGACCGGCACCCGTGCCGATTTCGGCAAGCTTGAGCCGCTGGCGGCGGCGGCGCGCGATGCGGGGCTGGGGGTCGGCTTCTTCGTCACCGGCATGCATATGATGGCGCGCTACGGGCTGACCGCGAACGAGGTGCGGCGGATGCCGGGGGTCGAGGTGCATGAGTTCCTCAACCAGCGGGCGGGGGATCCGCAGGACATCGTGCTGGCCAAGACCGTGACCGGCTTTTCCGATTACGTCGCCGAGCGCCGCCCCGACCTGATCGTGATCCATGGCGACCGGATCGAGGCCATGGCGGGTGCCCTGGTCTCGGCTACGAACTACATCCGCTCGGCCCATATCGAGGGGGGCGAGGTCTCGGGCACCATCGACGAGGTGTTCCGCCATTGCAACACCAAGCTCTGCACCCATCACTTCGTCTCCTCCGAGGCGGCGAAGCGGCGGGTGATGGCGCTTGGAGAGCCCGAGGACGTGATCCATGTCATCGGCTCGCCCGAACTGGATTTCCACGCCCGGCCCTCGGGCGTGGGGCTGGACGAGGTGCGGGCGCGCTATGCCATCCCTTTCGAGGATTACGGCATCGTGACCTTCCATCCGGTCACCTCGGAACAGGCCAGCATGGCGGCGCAGGCCCGCGCGCTGTTCGAGGCGCTTGAGGCCTCGGGCCGCCGCTTCGTGGTGATCGCGCCCAACAACGACCCGGGCTCGGAGGGGATTTTCGAGGTGATCTCGCACCTGCCCGGGGCGCGGTTCCGGGTGCTGCCCTCGATGCGGTTCGCGCATTTCTCGGAACTGATGAAACATGCGGCCTGCATGGTCGGCAATTCCTCGGCCGGGGTGCGCGAGGCGCCGTTCCTGGGCGTGCCCTCGCTGGATGTGGGGACACGGCAGTCGAACCGCTCGGACGCGGGCTCGGTCACGGCGGTCACGGCCTTCGACCGGGCGGGGATCCTGGGCTTTCTGGAGCGGGAATGGGGCAGGGCGCATCCGCGCCATGCGGGCTTCGGCGAGGGGCGGGCGGCGGACCGCTTCGTGCGGCTTCTGGCGGATGAGGCCTTCTGGGCGCGGCCGCTGCAAAAGGCGTTCCGGGACGCGGGCTGAGGCCCCCCTCCCGAACGGGTCTAAACGGCCCTACCAGCCCGAGAAGCCGCCATCCACATTGACCAACTGCCCGGTCATGTAGCCCGCGGCGGGACTGGCCAGGAACAGCATCGCATCGGCGATCTCGTCGGGTTTCGCCATGCGGCCCAGCATGATCAACTCGCCCACGCGGCGCTGGAACTCCTCGGAATGGCCGTTGAAGACCGCGCCGGGGGCGATGGTGTTCACGGTGGCGCCGCGATCGGCCCAATAGCCCGCAAGCCACAGCGTCAGCCCGTGGATCCCCGCCTTCGACACGCCGTAGGCCGAGAAATTCTTGAACGGCATGCCGTCGTAGATGCGGTGATGCGCGCCGTTCAGCGCATACATCGAGGCCACGTTGATCAGCGTGCAGGGGCGGCGCCCGACGATGTCGCGGTCCATCTGCCGCGCCACCATGAAGGGGGCGGTCAGATTGGTGCGCATGGTCTTTTCCCAATCCGCCGTGGTCAGGTCGGCGAAATCGGGAAAGCCCTTGCCCGCGCCCATCAGCAACTCGCCGGTGATGGCGGCATTGTTGAGGACGACATTGGGTTCCCACCCGTCTTTTTCTATGCGCTGGAAGATGGTTGTGATCTGATCTTCATCCGATACATCAACTTCGTAGAAGCGGAAATCGGGGTTGCCCGCATGGGCCTCGCGCAGCGCCTCGGCCCGGGGGCCGGGCAGGTCGGATCCGATCACCCGCGCGCCCTCGGCCAGCATCCGGCGCACATAGGTTGATCCCAGCACGCCGCCCGATCCGGTGATGAAGACGGTGCGGCCCCGGAGTTGCCCGGAGCTGAGATGTTCGGATTTGCTTTGTTCAGGCATGTTCTTCCCCCTTCAGGGATTTTTGCAGCAGGAATTCCACGATCTCGAAATCGAGCGGGCTGTCGATGTCGACGCAACGCTCGGGCGGCATCAGATAGGGGATCACCCGACCCTCCCACAGGCCTTGCGCGCGCCGCAGATACTCCGGCGCGACGACGTAGGTCGAGGCGGCGTGTTCGTAGACCAGCGGTGCCTGCTGGCGCGCGACCACGCCCCCGGGCAGGGGTTTCGACACATGCAGCGCGCCGGTCGTATCGGGTTCGACCAGGTTGAAATAGGGGTTCTTGCGTGCCTCGCAGCAGGACATGACCATGTCGGGGCGCTGGTCGAAATACAGCGCCAGCGCCCGGGTGATGTCGCTCTCCCGCCGCAGGGGCGAGGTGCAGTCGAGGTCGAGGAACGCCCCGACCGGGCCGGTCAGCAGCGGCTCGGACACTTCAAGCGCATGCTGCCAGACCCCCCATTTCCCGGCGCTGTCGGTGGCGAGATGCGCGGGCCGCAGCCCGATCCTCAGCGCGCCGCGCGCCACCGCATGGTCGTAGATCTCGGCATCATCGGTCGAGACCACCACCGTATCCACCTGCGGATGGGCGAAAAGCTGGTCGAGCGACCAGTCGATCAGCACCTTGCCCGCGATGGGGCGGAAATTCTTGCGCCTGACGCCCTTCGAGCCGCCGCGCGCCCCGATATGGCCCAGAACCAGCCCCCTTGCCCGATCTGGCATCATTGGATCTCCTTGCCGATGTCGCCGATGAAACGCCGCGCCGCCCGGGCCTCGGCCACCAGCCGCGCCGAGGGCAGCGCCAGGTCCAGCCGCGGCATATGCTCGACGCCCAGGACGGGGCGCCCCTGAACCAGGGCCAGGAAATCGCCCATGATCGCCATGAACATGGCATTGCGCTCCAGCGGCAGGTCGAGCAGATGCGCCCCCGCGCCGTCGGCGATCTGATAGCGCCCGGCGGCGAAGTCGAAATCAAGGGCCGCCCGCCAGCCGCGCAGGATCGCCCGGCGGTGAAGGCGGGGCGTCAGGTAGTCCATCGCCACCTCTCCGGCCAGCGCCACTTCCCGGGCTCGCTCCGGGACGCCCGCGCGCCAAAGCCCGATCCGCGTCGCCGCATCCACGCCGGGAAAGCCGCGGATCCCGTGGCTTTCGACCGCGCCCAGGGACAGCCCCGGAAACAGGCAGGCCGCCATGTCGATCTCGTGGCACAGGTCCAGAAGCACGCCTCCCCCGACTTCGCGCGCGGCATAGCTGTCGGCGAACCGCCAGCCCGGGCGCCATTGCGTCACGTCATGGCCGATCGCGAAAGAGAACTGGAACACATCCGACAGGTCGCGCTGCGCGAGCGTCCGGAAGGCCGGGTGATAGCGCATCATATAGCCCAGCATCGACCGCGCCGCGACCGGAGCGGTGGCGCGGGCGATGGCCTCGACCTCGGGCGGCGAGGCGGCGAGCGGCTTTTCGATGTAAAGCGGCCTTCCCGCCCGCGCCGCCGCCTCGATCAGCGGCAGGCGGATCTCGGTCGCGGTGGCGATCACGGCGGCGTCGACCTCGCCGATCTCGGCCGCGAACCCCTCGGCGCCATAGCCGCGCCAGCCGCGCAGGCGGCTTTCGGCGCCAAGCGCGGTCAGATTGGCGTGATGGCGCTGCCCGATCGAGCCCGCCCCCACCACCAGCACCCTGACTGCCATCATCCCGCTCCTCTCCGGCCCTTGCCCGAGACCTAGCGCGAACGACCGCGCTTCGCCAGAGGGCGGGATCGGCAGAGCGGCGGGGCCGGGCCAAGCCCCGGTCCGGCCCGGCCAAATCCGAAACCGACCTCCGCACCCGCCGACCGATCGACCCGCCCTGCGCGGCAGGTCGCCAAGGTTGCGCATGGCGCCCGAGGCGCCCCCGGCCCGGTTCCGACCTCGCGGTCGGGCCGAGCGAACGCATCCCGCATCCCCAGCCCGCCCGAACACCGGATCGCCTTCCGGCGGCCTGCGACGGTGTTTCGCAGCGAATCCCCCCGGTCGCCGCCCGCTGAAGCAAGTGCCCAACCGCCCCGCTCATCCCCCCCCGGCGCGCGCCCGGGCGGCGCCACAGAAAGCTGCCGAAACACCCGCAACCGTTCCCTTCCGGCCGCCTTCTGCCTTTTGGTCTTTCATCTTGGCCCAAATATCCCCGGGGGAGTCGCGGGTCGGCTACGGCCCGCGACGGGGGCGGGAGCCCCCTCGGCCCTTCGCCCCTGATCGAGACCATTCCCGCCCGGGTCACCCCGCCATCGGCGCCCTCGTCAGCCGCCAGGGCGCGGCATGCTCGATCTCCGCGCAAAGCGCGATCAGATCCTCGTCGCCCCCGAAACGCGCCGCCAGATGCACGCCGATGGGAAGTCCCTCCCCCGACCAGCCCAACGGCAGCGAGGCGGCGGGCTGGCCCGAAGCGTTGAAGACCGCGGTGAAGGGTGAATAGTCGAAGACCCCACCCGGCCCGGTGCGAAAGCCGAGGTAATCCTCGGTCGCATGGCAAAACCGGCCGATCCGGGCCGGGGGCTCGGCCAAAGTCGCGCTCAAGAGGATCTCGGGCGGGTGGGGATCGCCTTCGGGGGCGAAGAACCCGGCCATCTCGCGGCCGAAGTCGTGGATCGCCTCGACCGCCTCCAGATAGCGTGTGGGATGCAGGGTTTCGGCATGGGCCAGGGCGCCGCGCGCCACGCCCTCGACCAGGTCGGGAAGCCGGTCGGGCGTCAGATCACGACCCTTCAGCGCCTGGCGGATCGAAAGTGCGGTGCCGATGCCGACGATATCGGTCCAGGCCCGCATCATCGCGGCGAAATCGGCGCGGGGGCGGGCGGGGAAGACGTGATGGCCCAGGCCTTCCAGCAGCCGCCCCGCGTCCCGCACCGCCCCGGCCACCTCGGGGTGGATCGGGGCGCCGTCGAAACGGGTGTCGCAAAGCGCGACGCGCAACCGGCGCGGCGGGCGCGAGATCGCCGCCGCATGCCCGCGCGCCAGCGGAGGCGCGACGTAGGGCGCGCCCAGGTCCGCGCCCTCGCAGGCGTCCAGCATGACCGCGCTGTCGCGCACCGAGCGGGTCAGGAAGCCGTCGATGGCCATGCCCGCCCAGCCCTCGCCCGAGAAGGGCCCGTCGGGCAGCCGCGCGCGGGTGGGCTTGAAGCCGAAAAGCCCGCAGTTCGACGCCGGGATCCGCACCGATCCGCCGCCGTCCGAGCCATGCGCGAAGGCCACGATCCCCGCCGCCACGGCCGCCGCCGCCCCGCCCGAGGACCCGCCCGGAGTATGCGACAGGTTCCACGGATTGCGCGTGGGCCCGCCGTAGACGGCGGCTTCGGTGGCGGTGCCGATGCCGAATTCGGGGCTGGTGCTGCGCCCGAAAGTGGTGACGCCGGTGGCGCGGATGCGGCGGAAGATGTTGCTGTCGCCCGCGTGCCGGGTGTCGGCCAGCAGGCGCGAGCCGCCATGGCTGGGAAAATCCGCCGCCTCGCAGCCCAGGTCCTTCAGCAGGAACGGCACGCCCCGGAACGGGCCATGCGGCAGTCCTTCGGCGATGGCGCGCCGCGCCGCCGCCTCCTGCACCAGCACGACCGCGTTGATCGCGGGATTGCGCGCCTCGACCGCGGCGAGGGCGGCGTCGAGCAACTCCCCGGCGCTGACATCGCCCTTCGCGACCAGTTGCGCAAGTTCGGTCGCGTCGCCTGCCCCCAGATCGCCGATCATCGCGTGATTCCCCCGTGCCGCGTCCGATGCCCTGGGCGCCATGGTGGCGCGCGGGCGGGGCAAAGGTCCAGCCCGCTCCGGCAGCGCCGGAATGCGGGGCAGGGCGTGCCCCCGGTCGGGCGCGGCTGCGAAGCGCGCGACACCCGCCGCGACGAAAGAGCAGGCCCCCGGCCGGGCGCAGGGCTTGGGCCTTCGCGCCGCATCGCCTTCAGCGCCTCGTCGCGCGGATCTCGGGCGCCATGATGCGTCTTCGCCCGGCCTGACCGGGGGACCGCCGCCCGCCGCCGCACGTAGATGGCGGTGGCCCCCGGGCTCTGGCAGGGATTGCCGACAGGACGCTTGCGGGAGAGCATCATGCGCGGGATATGGGCCGTCCTCCTGGGTCTTTTCGTCGCCTGGGCCGCTCCGCCGACCGCCGAGGCGCAAAGCCCGGAGCTTGGGGCGCGAGGTTTCACGATGCCGTGGCCTGGGGCGATACCGATATGCTGCGCGGGATGCTGCGCCTCGATCCGGGGCTTGCGACTTCGGTCGGGGCGTTCGGCTTCCAGCCGATGCAATTGCAGGACCTTTGTTTCGAGGTGGAGATCCTCGACCTGCTGCTGGCCAATGGCGCCGGGATCGACAGCACCAACGACGAGGGCATGACCATTCTCCATCTGGTCACCGATCCCGATGCGGTGCCGATCCTCGCCGCCCGGGGCGCCGATCTGGAGGCAAGGGACCAGCGCGGCCGGACCCCGCCGATCGCGGCGACGATGGGCCAGGAGAACGGCCCCAACGTCGTCATATCGCTGCTGGAGGCCGGGGCCGATCAGGCCGCCCGGTCGCAAGACCGCAAGACGGGGCTTGATATCGCGCGCATGCCGGGCGGAGACCCTGAATTCCTCCGGGTGCCGGAGGGGGTGCCGGAGGAGGTGCTGGAGGGCCGTTGACGTCGGCCGCCCGGGCGGCGCGGATCCCTGCGGTCCCGCGCGCCGGTTCCGCTCGGATCACGGCTTGACCCGGTCGCGGATCGTCGCAGGATGGTCCAGGACCGAGCTTGCCACAGTGGAGGGTCGCCTTGTTCGCAGGTTTTGAGGAAATCGACATCGCCTTGCCGGGCGCGACGATCCGGGCGCGGGTGGGCGGACGCGGCGATCCGCTTCTGTTGCTGCACGGCTATCCCCAGACCCATGCCATGTGGCATGTCATCGCCGAAGACCTCGCGCGGTCACACCGGGTGGTGGTGGCGGATCTGCGCGGCTACGGCGATTCCATCGCCCGGGACGACGATTTCACCTTCCGCGCCATGGCGCGGGATCAGGTTGCGCTGATGCGGCATCTGGGCCATCCGAACTTCCATGTGATCGCGCACGATCGCGGCGCCCGCACCACGCACCGGATGGTGCTGGACCACCCCGATGCGGTGCGCTCGGCCGCGCTGATCGACATCCTGCCCACGCTGGATGTCTGGCGCACCATGGATGACTGGCTGGCAAGGCGCTATTATCACTGGCTTTTCCTTGCCCAACCCGGCGAGATGCCGCAGCGGCTGATCAACGGCGATCCGGTGGGGTTCCTGCATTCGGCGCTGATCGGCCTTTCCGGCGCGAAAGAGCTTTTCGCGGCCGGGGCGCTTGCGGAATATGAGCGGGCGGCGCGCAACCCGGCGGTGGTCGCGGCCTGGTGCGGGGATTATACCGCCGCGGCCAGCACGGATCTGGAGCACGACCGCGCCGATCTGGGGCGGACCAGCGACATCCCCTGCCTGATCCTGTGGGGAAACAGGGGCGTGGTGGCGCATCATCTCGACCCGCTCGACGCCTGGCGGAAGTGGTTCCCCCGGGCCGAGGGCCATGGCGTCGATGCCGGGCACTTCCTGGTCGAGGAACGCCCCGCCGAGGTCCTGCTCTCTCTGCGCCGCCATCTCGGCTGCGCCTGATCGGACCTTGACCGGGCGGCTGGCGCTTGGCCGCCCCTTGGCCATGAGGGTCGCGCGTCGCAGCCTTCACCCGACAGGGGAGGCGCGGAAACCCCGAAAGCCGGGCACTTGCGCCTTGGCGGCGGGCAGGGGGCGGCGATGTGCCGATACGGCACAAGTCTGCAGACCCGAATCAATTTCCTAAAGTTTGATCGAGAAGTCTGAACTGGATTCAAAGTCTTAATGGGGGATTTCGCGGGCACAGAAGCATAGGCCTGCAGGCCCACGGCATAAGCACGCACACCTTGATCGGGAAGGGCGGCTATGCGGACGAAGCTGTCGGTCGCGTAATGTCAGCTTCAGGCCATCCCGTTAATCTTCTCGGCAAGCTTCGCAAGATCAGCCGCGTAGAATCCGGCGGCATTGATGCAGTTCGTCTCAACCAGCCGCAGGCCTTCTCCAGTGCGGCAGATGTCCATGACGTATGCTGGTGAGTAGCCCTCGTTCAACCCGGCCAACATCCGGGCGAAGTCCAGAGCATCGTCGTCGATCTCGTGGCGATACGTCACCCGCGTCCCTTCCTTGTATAGAGAGTAGGTGACGACAGCCCCATTTATGATCCAGATGCGCCACTCTTTGTGAATGCGCGCGGGTGGGGTCAGCATCATCAGCGTGTCTGGCCGCAGCGAGCCATGGGGTATCTCGTCTGCGTCGAGGACCATGACCTTGCGGGCGATCTCGCGAATCTCAGCAGCAGCTTTAACGCTTCCTGCCTGCTCCTTGCTGTCGGCCACCGGACGAATGAACCAATGACAACCATCGTCAGCCAGCTTTGCCTCGATCTCGCTGACCTGAAGAAATATTGCATCTGGACCGTTGAGCATGAAGGGCTGCCAAGGTTTCTCATGGACGAACGGCGCAATCCGAAAAACGCCGGGATGCAGGTTCTTGGCCTCCGCATACCGCCACAGAGTGTAGGAACCGAACATCACCACGGATCTATGGTCGCGCACTTCAGGCTCGGGAACAAGCTCGCCGACAAACGGAACAACCTTATGCCACGAGTAAGGGATGCCCAATCGGTCAAGCGCATCCGCCAGCTTTTCAGTGTCTTCGAACTGCTGAAGAATCCACTGCATCTCGTTCCAGTTCCTGTGCTGATCGCCAATCCACAGAGCACATGCCCGCCGGGAAGCCAATGACAGTTAAGGGTTCATTGCGGACGTTTGAACTGCCTCTATATCATCGAGGGCTGTGGAAGCTGAGGTTTCATCATGGAAATATTGCTGGCTGCAATTGGGGACTACATCCAAAAACATGTGAGGTGGCGGAGCCTCAGGTTTGCGCTTCTGGTTATTATTCTCATTTTGGGCTGCTCACTGGCAGCCATGGAGTGGTTTGTCAGAATATAGACGACCGTCCGCAATGGGCTCAAAGCAACTTTCAACGACCAGACAACGGGGCCGTTCGAGCCAGCCTGCACACGCCCGGTCCAATCGGGAAGATTTCACTTGATAGGGGTGTGCATGAAAATCGCCAAAACGTGCATGCTTATGCCTTGTTGGCAAGTTGGCAACGGGTTGGAATGGTAGGCGCGGAGGGACTTGAACCCCCAACCAAGGCGTTATGAGCGCCCTGCTCTGACCATTGAGCTACGCGCCCCCGAGAGGACCCTTTACGGACCATCCCCTTGGGACCTGTCCGGGGACCCTTCCGGCGCGGCCCCGCCCCTGCCTAAGCCAGATGCGGGGGCGGGGTCAACATGCCTTGCGACAGGGCGGGGCGATTGGGCGGGGCGGTCGAGTTGGGCGATCGAGCGAGGCGGGCTGAGCCCGAGGGCGGCGGGCCGCGTCCGGCCCCAGGGGATGCCTCGGCGCTCTCGTTTGTTGCGCGGGCCGGACAAAGCGCGTAAGGGGGCGGCGAACGGATTTCAGCGGGGATCGGGCGGATGGGCGAGGGTCGGGTGAAGGGGCACAACGGGCTGACCTATGCCGAGGCGGGGGTCGATATCGACGCGGGCAACCGGCTGGTCGACCGCATCAAGCCCGCGGCCAAGGCCACGGCGCGGCCCGGCGTCCTGGGCGGGCTGGGGGGGTTCGGTGCGCTCTTCGACCTCAAGGCCGCGGGCTATTCCGATCCGGTCCTCGTCGCCGCGACCGATGGCGTCGGCACCAAGCTGCGCATCGCCATCGACACCGGAAATGTCGATACGATCGGCATCGACCTGGTGGCGATGTGCGTGAACGACCTGGTTTGCCAGGGGGCCGAGCCCTTGTTCTTCCTGGATTATTTCGCCACCGGCAAGCTGGATGTCGATCAGGCGGCGCGGATCGTCTCGGGCATCGCCGCGGGCTGCTCGGGATCGGGCTGCGCGCTGATCGGGGGCGAGACCGCCGAGATGCCGGGCATGTATCGCGCGGGCGACTTCGACCTTGCGGGCTTCGCCGTCGGCGCGATGGAGCGGGGGCAGGCGCTGCCCTCGGGCGTGGCCGAGGGCGACGTGATCCTCGGGCTGGGCTCGAACGGTGTGCATTCCAACGGCTATTCCTTCGTGCGCAAGGTGGTCGAACTGTCGGGCCTTGGCTGGGACGCGCCCTGTCCCTGGGCCGAGGGCTCGCTGGGCGAGGCGCTGCTGGCGCCGACCCGGCTTTACGTCCGGCCCGCGCTGGCGGCGATCCGGGCGGGGGGGGTGCATGGGCTTGCCCATATCACCGGCGGCGGCCTGACCGAGAACCCGCCGCGCCTGCTGCCCGAGGGCGAGGCGCCGCTGGCCTGCGAGATCGACCTGGACGCCTTCGCCCTGCCGCCGGTGTTCCGCTGGCTGGCCGAGACGGCGAACATGGCCGAGCCGGAGTTGCTCAAGACCTTCAACTGCGGCATCGGCATGATCCTGGTGGTCGATCCGGCCCGCGCCGATGCCATCGCCGATCTGCTGGCCGGGGAAGGCGAGGCGGTGACCCGCCTTGGCCGCATCGCCGCCGCCGGGCCCGGGGGGGCGCCGGTCGTCTACAAGGGCCGGTTGCTGTGAAGCGCGTCGCGCTCCTGATTTCGGGGGGCGGGTCGAACATGCTGGCGCTGGTGCGCTCGATGACCGGGGATCATCCGGCGCGGCCGGTGCTGGTCGCGGCGAACGACCCGGGCGCGGCGGGGCTGGTGCGGGCGGCCGAGCTGGGGATCGCCACGGCGGCGGTGGACCACCGCCCTTTCGGCAAGGATCGCGAGGGGTTCGAGGCCGCGCTTCTGGCCCATATCGAGGCTGCCCGGCCCGATATCCTGTGCCTTGCGGGCTTCATGCGGGTGCTGACGCCCGGTTTCGTCGCCCGGTTCGAGGGGCGGATGCTGAACATCCACCCCTCGCTTTTGCCGAAATATCCGGGGCTGCACACCCATCGCCGCGCGCTTGAGGCGGGCGATGCCGAGGCGGGCTGCACGGTGCATGAGGTGACGGCGGTGCTGGACGACGGCCCGATCCTGGGCCAGGCGCGGGTGCCGGTCCTGCCCGGCGACAGCGCGGACAGCTTGGCCGCGCGCGTGCTGGTCGAGGAGCATCGGCTTTATCCGCAGGTGCTGCGCCGCTATGCCTCGGGGGTGCGGGCGCCGGTGTTCCTGCCCTGAGGTCCCACTCCCTGGGCCCCCGTTCCCTGGAACCCCGTCTCCTCGGCCCCCGTCGATACCGCCGTCCGATTGTCCCCAGTGCCTGTTTCCGCCGCTTCCGGCAGGGGCAGCGGCCGGGCGGCGTCGGGATCCGGGCCTTCGCGATGCGGCGGCGGATCGGGGCGGGTCAGCATCCAGCTTCCCATCACCACCAGAACCACCCCCTGCGCCGCCAGCGCCCAGCCGGGCACGCCCATCACAAGGCTCAGCCCGAAGGCCGCCGCCATGGCGATCACCGCCGCCTGCTTGCCCCGGCGCGGAATGGCGCGATGATCGCGCCAGTCGCGGATCGCCGGGCCGAAGACCGGATGCGCCAGCAGTTTCGCATGCAGCCGCTCCGAGGATTTGGCGAAACACCAGGCGGCGAGGATCACGAAGGGCGTGGTCGGCAGCAGCGGCAGCACCACCCCGAGCGCGCCCAGCCCGAGCGCGGCCATCCCGCAAGAGATCCAGATCAGACGCATGTGCCTTCCTTCGATTGGGGCCTTCGTTTGGGGCCTTCGTTTGACGGGGCCCCGCTAGACTTGACCCTCGCTTGGCCGGACGCTCGCCTGGTCGAAGACCTCCGCCGGGCCGTCTTCCGCCGCTGCTCCGGGGCCGCTAGGATGGGCCCGGCGCCGAACAGGAGCGGGCCGTCCCATGACCGAACAGAAGCGAAATCCGGTTCTGCCGCAAGGCGTCGGCCCGCATGAGGGGCGGGAATTCGCGCTCATGCGCGAGGGGCGCAAGAATGTCGCGCTGTTTTCCGAGATCGAACCCGAGGGGCTGGAGGAGATCCTGGCCGAGGGCTTTTGCCTCTTCAAATTCCCGCAGTTCTCTCTGCGGGATCGGGTCTTTTTCGCCTGGATCGTGTTCCGCGACGGGTTCGAGGGCGATGCGCTGCGGCTCAGGCAGCTTCTGAAACCCGGGATGCCGGGGATCGATCCGGCACGCGAGCACGAGATCGGCAGGATCCTTTCCTATAGCGAGGAGGAGGTGGAGGCCTTCCTGCGCCATCTGGCCGCGCGCCATGGCCGAAAGCCGCCTGCTCCGCGCGATGCTGCCTTGTGACCGGGGCCCGGGCGGTGGTCCCGTGGCACCGGCCCCGCGACGATGGCCCCCGGGCCCGTCGATCCCTGGTCGTCGATCCCGCGATATAGGCCCAGTGATATTGGCCCCGCGATATTGGTCCGGTGACCACGGCCCCGTGACCATGCTGCCGTGACGCCGGGCCCAGGACGACGGTCCCGGAACGATCGCTCCGCGATGTCGGCCGGTGATGCCGCCCGAGGGCATGCCCTGCGGTTCCTCAGCCCCCGCGACATGCTCCGCCGCGGCCCTCGCCCCGCTCCCTCGACGCCGGGCCACCGCTGCCAGGCCCGCGCCATCCGGTCGCCTGCCCAAAGCCCGCCCGGCCACCCGCTCAGACCCCGAGTGCGTCATGCGGCCGCAACACCTTTGCCCCATCGTCCCGGCCCCTGCGGCGAAAGCCTTTCCATTCCGCTGCCCAGGCCCTAATCCTTGGTCATACGGTCGCGGGGACGATCCCCGCCGCCCGCTGCGGGACAGCCCGCGCCCATAGCCAAGGACCGACGCCGAAGATGCGCACGATCACCACCACCGAAGAACTCGCCGCCTTCTGCGAGGCCGCCAAGGCCGGGCCCTATGTCACGCTCGACACCGAATTCCTGCGAGAGCGCACCTATTGGTCGAAGCTCTGCCTGATCCAGATGGCCCTGCCGGGCGCCGAGGGCGAGGCGGTGCTGGTCGATCCGCTTGAGGGGGATCTGTCGCTCGACCCGCTCTACGACCTCTTTCGCGACGAAAGCGTGGTCAAGGTGTTCCATGCCGCGCGCCAGGATCTGGAGATCTTCTTCGTCGAGGGGGGCGTTTTTCCCAAGCCGCTTTTCGACACCCAGATCGCCGCCATGGTCTGCGGTTTCGGCGAGCAGGTCGGATATGAGACCCTGGTGCGCCGCATCGCCAAGGCCGGGCTCGACAAGACCTCGCGCTTCACCGACTGGTCGCGCCGCCCGCTTTCGGCGGCGCAGAAGGAATATGCCCTGGCCGATGTCACCCATCTGCGGGTGATCTACGAATGGCTGGCGGGGCAGTTGAAAAAGAACGGGCGCGGCCCCTGGGTCGAGGAGGAGCTGGCGATCCTCACCGATCCGGCCACCTACACCACCCACCCCGACGAGGCCTGGCTGCGCATCAAGACCCGCACCACCTCGGCGCGTTTCCTGGCCGTGGTCAAGGAATTGGCGCGGTTCCGCGAAAGCTATGCCCAGGCCCAGAACGTGCCGCGCTCGCGGGTGATGAAGGACGATGCGCTTCTGGAACTGGCCTCGACCCGACCCTCGACCGCCGAGGAGCTGGGCCGCTCGCGGCTTCTGATGCGCGAGGGGCGCAAGCCCGAGATCGCCGAGGGCATCCTCGCCGCGATCAAGGCCGGGGTCGAGATGCGGCCCGAGGACATGCCCAGGCCCGCCCCCCATGCCGACCAGCCGCAGGTGAACGGCGCGCTGGCCGATCTGCTGCGGGTGCTGCTGAAGGCGAAATCCGAATCCCTCGGCGTGGCGCCGCGGCTGATCGCGCCGTCCTCGGACCTCGACGCGATCGCGGCCGGGCTGCGCGAGGTCGAATCGCTGAAGGGCTGGCGGCGCGAGGCCTTCGGCGAGGATGCCCTGCGCCTGTGCAAGGGCGAGATCGCGCTTTCCGCGCGCGGGACCGAGATCAGGATCGTCCGGCTCTGACCTTTGCCGCTGGCTGCGGGGGCTTATGCTCTGGCGCCGGGCCAGGCTTTGGCGGCTTGGGCTCCGGCCCTTGCGCAAACGGTCCGGCACGGGCGCAAAGGGGCCGACATGGGCGGCGGTTCGGTCTCGCATTCCGTCAGACTGCGGTGCGCCGATGAAGGCTGTTCGCCAGCAGGCTGCTGAAAAAGTCCTGCGGCCACCAAGCGTTGCGGTGAAAATCGGGAAACGGCTCCGGCAGCGGCCGGAAATCTGCTGGACTTCCGCAAGGAAGAAGCGCGGCCTCGATGCAAGCTCAATCCGTCTCGGCGACCTGTCGGCCGACTGCCGAGGAGGGATCTTGACAGGGGCGCGGAAACCGTTCCGGGGCCGACGAAGGCTGGCCAGAGAACGGCGCATCCCCGGCCTGCCTGAGAAGGGTTGCCTGTCCCCGGCCCGTGCGGTCCTGTCGCGTGGATGCTTTCGGCGGTCTGCCGAACCGGGAAACCCGCCCCGAATCGACAGTGAGCACCTCTCCCTCGGGCCGGATCGGCTGCGATTTCCATCCAGGCACCCGCCCGGGCAGGCCTTCCCGGCTGCCTGTCTTGGCGCGGACCGGCGGTCAGCGCCGCACGGCGCGGGCGTTCTCGGCGCCCTGGACCACGATTTCGCGCACATCGCGCAGGCGGATGTTCGACAGATGCGTGGCCACCACCACCTCGCGCGAGACCTGGGTGCCCTGGGGCTGCGGCGCGACCGGCGGGAAGATGCGGAACTCCAGCACCAGCGTGCCGCTTTCGGTCACCGGCTGGGCCACCAGTTCGGCATCCCAATAGCCCTGGCTGGGCGGCAGGCCGGTCGCGCGCACGATCGCGCCCGAGGAGAGGCGGTCCACCTCCATCGACAGCACGGTCGAGACGAGGCTGCGCGGATCGGCGGGCTTTTCGGGCAGCACCACGCGCTCGGCCCGGGGTTCCGAGCGGCCGAACCAGTTGAACGGGTTCAACCGGCTTTCGCGCACCGATCCGCAGGCGGCGACCAGCGCCAGCAGCGACAGCGCGGCCAGCGCGCGCGGCAGGGTGGAACGGGGCGAGGTGAGGGGGCGGCGCGGGCCGGAATGGGCCGCGCCGGAGGGCGGTGCGCCGACCGATGCCGAGGCGGGCCCGGATACCGAACCCGCAGCCGCCCCCGGGACCACCCCCGACAGCGGCGGGCAGGATGGCGAGCGGGAATGGAACCGGGCCGGGGCGGCAGGCGCGGGAAGGGCGGGGCGGCGGGTCATCTGTCTCTCCATCTTCCCCTCTTGGCTAGCGCAAGGGGGCGGGTTTGAAAAGCGGGGAGGGGTTTGAAAAGCGGCGGATCGGGGCGAAAAGCCCGGGGTCGGGACCTTTGGGGGGCCTTTGCCCGCTGGGGCGAAATGATGGGGCAGGCGGCGGCGAAAACCGAAGCCGGGCAGCTTCCGGCGCTGCTGAGCGCGAAACCGCGACCACGCGGCCCATCGCTTCGGCGCCATTCTCTTCCAGGCCGGGGAAGGCCATTGCCAGCGTGTCGATGAGGATCAGGGCGGGGCGTTCCGCCTTGCCGTGCGGTCCTGCCTCCGGGACATCCCGCCGCCGTCCTTGCCTCTGGACCTCGGGCGCCCGGGGGGGTAGGCCCGTCCTTATGCGCGGCGCCTTGGGGGGCCTGTCCGATGCGGGGGGCTTCGATACGAGCGAGCGCCCCCGCGTCCCGGGCAGGCCGCTCCCCTTGCCGCCCGCGCGCCCCGGGGCAGACAGAGGGAACCGCGATGGCCACCGCCGCTTTCGAAGAGATCGCCGAGACGCTGGAATTTCTCGACGACTGGGAGGAACGCTACCGCCACGTCATCGAACTGGGCCGGGCGATGCCGCCCCTGGACCCGAGCTTCCACGTTCCCGCCTACAAGGTCGAGGGCTGCGCGAGCCAGGTCTGGCTGCGCCCGCAGATCACGCTCGGGCGCTTCGACTTCCAGGGCGATTCCGATGCGATGATCGTGCGCGGTCTGATCGCGATCCTGCATGCGCTTTATGCCGGGCTGACGCCCGAGGAGGTGCTGGCCGTCGATGCCCAGGCCGCTTTCGGTCGGCTGGGGCTGAACGATCACCTCTCGGCGCAACGCTCGAACGGGCTGCGGGCGATGGTGATGCGGCTGCGCGCCCTCGCTGCCGGGGATGAGGGCTGAGGAGGCTGGGGCTGGCGGGCGCGGGCCCCTGGGGTGCCCGGCGCCTGCATCGCCGGGGTTCTCCATCGCCGCGACCTCCCGTTTCCAGGGCAGGCGGGAGCATCCGTGCCATAAGTGAAGAACCGCCGGGGAGGAACGGTCGGGCAAAAGCCGCGTTATGTCAGGTGCCGCCTAGTCGTCAGCCTCCCGCGCAGGACGAGGGAGGACGCCACGGCAGCAGCATCGCAGATCAGCCCGCAGGGCCTTTGCGAGCCCGGCGGGGGATTTCCCTGAGGTTTCTGGCGAAGGAACAGCGCGAGCCCTCGCGCGCGGGGACGAGACCGACACCATCATAACCCCAATGCGGGCCGCTGGCGCAATCCTGCGCGCGCGGGGACGAGACTCCTCGATCGCCGATTGCAGCTTCAGGAACAGGCGCGATCCCCCCCGCGCGCGGGGGGGGAGACTGTTCCCGACTCATGCCGCCATCATACTCCCGCGATCCCCCCCGCGCGCGGGGGGGGACCTTCGGTCACTATCCGGCGGATGCCGTCCGGCCGGGCGTCTCGCGCGTGGGCGGGAAGGTCCGACCATCCCTGATGCAAGCGCCGCCCGTCCCGCGCGCGGCTGGAACGGCGGGGCCGGATCAGCCCCAGAGCGCCTCGAATTCGCGCCATTCGCCCTTGGAGAGGCCGCTGCTCTCCTGCGTCACCGTCTCGCCGGTCAGGCGGCGCTTCAGGACCGCGATGGCCTTGGCCGAAAGCGTGGTGCCGCCCATGCGGTAATCCTCGAAGGCGGCATAGGCCAGCGGAACCCAGTCGCGCACGCAGGCGGCGATGGTCTCGGCATAGATGCGGATCTCGTATTGGGCATGGGGATCGGCGCGCAGCCGCAGGAAGTGGAAGAGGTTGTGCAGGTCGGTCTTCCAATACCATTGCGTATAGACGTTCGCGGGCAGGTTCATCCGCGCCAGCTCGCGCGCCAGCCCCTGCTGGCCCTCTTGCGACAGCATCTCTTCGTAATGGTCGTAGGCGCGGTTGGCGTCGGATTTCAGCAGGTCGAGCACGCGCGCGGCCTCGGGTCCTTCCAGCACCTCGCCCCGGCCCTGGTTGTTGACCTTCGACTGCGCGGCCAGATGCTCGGGGGCGGGGATGTAGAACTCGCGGTCCAGGATCGAGTAACGCGCCGAATATTCGTTCACATTCGCCGTGCGATGGCGGATCCATTGCCGCGCCACGAAGACCGGCAGCTTCACATGCAGCTTCACCTCGCACATCTCGAAGGGCGAGGAATGCCAGTGCCGCATCAGATAGCGGATCAGCCCCTCGTCGTTCGACACATGTTTGGTGCCCGCGCCGTAAGAGACCCGCGCCGCCTGCACGATGGCGCTGTCGTCGCCCATATAGTCGACGACCCGGACGAAACCGTGGTCGAGCACCGGATGCGCGCGGTAGAGATGCGCCTCCATCCCCTCGGAGACGGCGCGCAGGGTGGGGCGGGGATTGGCGCGGGCGGTCTCGATCTCGGCCAGTTGTTCGGGGGTCAGGGACATCGGCGGCCTTTCGGAAGGGAATCGGACAGGTCCTGATTACATCATCCCCGCCGAGGCCCCAAGCCTGCCCCGAGGTCGCCGGATGCGGCACCGGGCCGCGCGGCGCGGCCGGGTGCGGCGGGGGCAGGCCGGGCCGGGTGGCGGTTGAGGGCTGGCTGCGGGGGGCAGGTCGGAGGGGGCGGCCTGGACGGACGGCGGGCGGAGAGGTCGACGGCATGACGCGGGGGCTTCGGGCGGATGGAGGTGGCCGAAGACACGGGTGGCGCGGGACGGGCTCAGGCGGGGACTCAGGGGCAGGGGCCGGAGGCAACCGGCCTTGCGGACCCGGGTCGAGGGATATGGACGGAGGGGCACGATTGAGGAGCATGGCGCGCGCAGGCCGCACCTGGGCCGCTCGGGTAGTATACGCGACAGGGCGTGCCAGATCAGGACGCGCGCGGCGGGTGAGGGCTGGCAGGGGCGGCGCGCCGTTTCAGTGCGAGCCGCGCGCGCAAGGGTGAAACCCGCCGAGGAGGCCGCCTTCGTCGCGCGGATCTGTGCAAGCCGCGCGCGCAAGGGTGAAACAGAGCGGGGCCATCTCGGCCCGCTTGGGCATCTGTGCGAGCCGCGCGCAAGGGTGAAACGCATGGCGTCAACTGCGCCCAATTTCGGGGCGAGTGCGATCAGCGCGCGCAAGGGTGAAACCGGGCGAGCGGGGGCATTTCCCGCAGCCTGTGCCTCGGGTGCGCGCCCTGGAGAGGGCCTTCCATCTCCGGCTGGCCTGTTCGGCTCGTATCTGGTCGACCCGTCCCCCGCTGGCCTCTGCATGGCAAGCGACAGGGGGGGGCTGGCCGAGGCGCTTCGCGGCAATCCGTCCGCGCCTGCCGCCTGCCGCCGTTCCGCCGCCGAAGGCATGCGTTCAACCATATCTGGTGGAAGCCGACGGCAATCCCCCCGAGATCAAGCGTGATGCGGGCGGAACACGCAGGTCCGAAAAGCGCAAGCCGGATGGATTCATCTTTGACTTTCAATAGGTTTCAAGGCATTTCTTATCTGATTTTCTTGCAGGGTGGACCCGATGGTGAAGCAGTTTCTGTTGGCTCTGGCGGCGGCCGCGCTGCTTGGGGCGTGCGGCGGCAACCCGATCGGGGGCGACTCGGGCACGCCCGTCGAACCGACCGATCCGGTCGATCCCACCGACCCCACCGATCCGACGGAACCCACCGATCCGGTCGAACTTCTGCCCTCGGATGTCGCGGGACATGTGACCGGCGCCGGGCTTGAAGGCTGGACCCCGGGCGCGGGCACGCTTTCGGTGACGATGACGGCGCAGGATGCCGCCAGCCTGACCGGCGCCTATGTGCGCACGCCCGCGCGCGACGTCGGCGAATACGAGGCCTATACCTATCAATCCACTACCTCGAACCGCATGGTCGTCGCGTTGGTGCGCAAGGTCGAGGGGGTCTCGGCCATGATCGCGGTCGATGCCGGGCAATTCGCCAATTACCATGGCGGCGGCAACCTGTGGCGCGCCGATGTCTTCACCCGGCCGACCGACGGCGGGCAGGGGGCGGAATACAATTACTCCGGCACCTATACCGGGCTTCTGAATGCCGGGTTCGACACCGCGGGCGGTCCGGGCGGCGTGCTCAACCCGACCGAGTCGATCGGTGTCACCGGCCGGGCCCTGGTCACCGCCGATTTCACCGAGATGCGGATCTCGGGCGGCGTCGACCAGCGCAAGGTCGTCGGCGCGCTGATCGAGGGGCAGGACAGCCTGCCCGACATCGCGCTCTGGGCCACCGACATCACCGCCGACGGCACCTTCTCGGATGCGGTCCACCGGATCGGCACCAGCGGATGGGTGGCGGCGGGCAGTTATGGCGGCGCGTTCAACGGCGACGGCAGCGCGGTCGCGGCGGTGATGGTGTTCAATCCGACCGAGCTTCCCGAGCTTTACGAACACGGCATGATCGTCCTGCCCTCCTGCACTTCGGGCGGGGGTCCGGCTTGTCCCTGAGGGCTGGGCTTCTTGCGCTGCTGCTGGCGGGAGGAGCCTTCGGTCTGCCTGGGGGGCTACCGGTCGGCGGGCCTTCGGGGCTGAGGGCCGAGACCATAGCGCAATCGGCGGCGGAAGCCACCGGGCCGCAGGTCGCCGTCCAGACCGATCTTGAGGGCGCGCGGGATCTGGCGCGTCGCGCGCTGGCCTCGGGGAGGCCGGATCTGGCCGCCTCCATCGCGCGGCAGATCCTTGCGGCCTATCCGCAGGATCCCGGCGCGCATATGCTGCTTGCGGCGGCGCTGACGCGGGTCGGCGCGCCCGATCAGGCGGCGCCGGTGGCGCGGGCGGGCTTTCGCCTGGCCGAAAAGGGCCCGGCGCGGTTTGAGGCCGCCTATCTCACCGCCGAGGCCATGGCGCTTTCCGGCAGGCCCTGGGCCGCGAAATACTGGCTGCGCCGCGCCGCGCCCCATGCCCCCGGCGCGGCCCACAGCCAGGTGCTGGAACAGGCCTATCGCACCGTGTCGTCGCAAAGTCGGCTTGGCTTTTCGGTGGCGCTTTTCGGCGGGCCCTCGGACAATGTGAACGGCGGCAGCCTACATGACACCTTCTGGTTCCACGGCATTCCGATTCCGATCACCGAGGCGCTGCCGGGCCAGGTCTGGGGGGCGGCGTTGCGCGGCGGTTACCGGCTGGACGAGCGGACCGAGCTTTCCTTCGGCTGGACCCATCGCGAGGTCGTGCTGGGATCGCGGGCCCGCGCCATCGACCCGCAGGCGCGCGGACGCGACTTTCGCCAGGACCAGTTGACGCTGGGGCTGTCGCATGTCCGCCTGCTTGGCGGCGGCGAGAGCGCGCTGTTCTTCGGCGCGCAGATCGGGCGGCGCTGGAGCGGTGGCGAGGTCAGCGCGCATCTGGGCCGGGCGAGCCTGGGCTGGCGGCAAATGGCGGGCGGGGACTGGCTTTGGGGCGCGGGCCTTTCGCTTGAGACGGTCGACATTCCCGACCGGCCGGTGGCCGACAGCGTGACCGGGCGCCTGACCCTGTCGGCGCGGCGCGAGGCGACGCGCTTCGGCGGGGTCGAGATCGAAATCGGCGCGGTGGATGTGGATTCGGAGGCTGCGGGCATCGCCTGGCGCGGTCCCTCGCTGTCGCTGGGCTGGCGGCCGGAGATCGAGAGCCGCCACCTGGGCCTGTCGCTGGCGCTTGCGGCCGAGCGGCGCGACTACTGGCGCAGCACCGGCTACGGGCCGGACCTGTGGGCCGGGCTTTCGGTGACGGCCGAGCTGAAATCTATGGATATCATGGGATTCAGCCCGACCCTGACCCTGACCGCCGAGCGGACCCGCTCGGACCTGGTGGTGCGCGATGCCGGGGCGCTTGGCCTGGCCTTCGGGGTGTCGAGCCGGTTCTGACCGTCTCGCGCCCGCGCCCGTTCCCGCATCGGCTTTCCGCGCGGCGCGATTGCCATCCGCCGGGGCGGCGCCTATCGTTCTGGCGGATCTGGAGCCGCCTGGCCTGCGACCGCGTTGGCATCGGGCCCGGTTTGGGCCCGGGGCCAGGGGAGCGGGGCCGCGCGCGAGATCGGCCCCCATGAAACCAGCCCCCTGGAATCAACAAGGAGATCAACATGTCGATCCGCTATCTGCACACCATGGTCAGGGTCCTGGACCTGGAACGTTCCCTGACCTTCTACCGCCTGCTCGGGCTGGAGGAGACCCGGCGGGTCGAGAATGAACAGGGCCGGTTCACGCTGGTCTTCCTCGCCCCGCCCGGCCAGCCGGAATGCCCGGTGGAACTGACCTTCAACTGGGACGGCGATGCGGGCCTGCCCTCGGACAGCCGCCATTTCGGCCATCTCGCCTATGAGGTCGATGATATCTACGCCACCTGCGCCCATCTTCAGGCCAATGGCGTCACCATCAATCGCCCGCCCCGCGACGGACATATGGCCTTCGTGCGCAGCCCCGACAATGTGTCGATCGAGATCTTGCAGAAGGGCGCGCGGCTGGAGCCGGTGGAGCCCTGGGTCAGTATGGCGAATACCGGGCATTGGTGATTTTTGGGCGGCGGGGAGGGAGGGGGCGCTGCCCCCTCGGCGCCTTTGGCGCCTCACCCCCGGGATATTTTTGCAAAGAAGAATGAGGGTGGGGCCTGGTTTGGGGGTCAGGGGGTGAGGGACCAGAGCGAGAAGATATCGGGGCCGAGGCTTCGGGTTTCGCGCAGGGAAAGATGCGGGGCGGCGGCGAGGGTTTCGAGGCCGAGCGCGCCGAGCGCGGGGATGCCGTCGGCGCCGATCAACCGGCCCGCGCCGTAAAGCGCCAGGTCGTCGACCAGGCCCTGGCGGATCAGTTCGGCGGCCAGGCTGCCGCCGCCTTCGCAGAAGATCCGCGTCAGCCCTTCGGCGGCGAGCGTCCGGAAGGCCTGCGGCAGGTCGATCCGGCCCGCGCCATCGAGCGGGCAGGGCAGGAGCCTCGCGCCGCGCGCCTGCCATGCCGCGCGGGCATCGGCGGGGGCCGCGGGGCCGTGGACCAGCCAGACCGGGGCGCGGGCCGCGCTTTGGCCCAGGCGGCTGTCGGGGCTGTGCGAGAGGCGGCTGTCGATCACGATCCGGACCGGCTGCGCGGGCGCGCCGATGTCGCGCACCGTCAGGTCGGGATCGTCGGCCCGGGCGGTGCCAGCGCCCACCAGCACCGCGTCATGCGCCAGCCTCTGGGCATGGACATGGCGGCGCGACAGGGGCGAGGTGATCCAGCGGCTTTCGCCCGCCGCCGTCGCGATCCTGCCGTCGAGCGTGGTGGCGAGTTTCAGGGTCACCAGCGGCAGGCCGCGCGTCACCCGCTTCAGGAAGCCCGCATTGGCGCGCCGGGCCTCGTCGGCCAGGACGCCCTCGGTCACCTCGATACCGGCGGCGCGCAGGATGGCATGGCCCTGGCCCGCCACCCGGGGATCGGGATCGGTCAGGGCGGTCACCACGCGGGCGAGACCGGCGGCGACCAGCGCCTCGGCGCAGGGGGGCGTCCGGCCGTGATGGGCGCAGGGTTCGAGCGTGACATAGGCGGTGGCGCCGCGGAGCAGGTCCTTTGGCGGATCTTCGGCCAGGCCAGCCATCAGCTCCCGGGCTTGATCGAGCGCCATGCGCTCGGCATGGGGGCGGCCGCCGGGCTGTGTATGGCCGCGCCCGATCACGCGCCCGTCGCGCAGGATCACGCAGCCCACCGCCGGATTGGGCCAGGCCCGCCCCAGACCCCGCGCGGCCAGGCGCAGGGCATGGGCCATATGGGCCTCGTCCCCGGGGCGGGGGGGGCTCATCTCACTCCTCGGGGCGTTCGATATTGGGGCGCAACTCGCTCACGAAACGGTCGAAATCGTCGGCGGCCTGGAAGTTCTTGTAGACGCTGGCGAAGCGCACATAGGCCACGGTGTCGATCCGGGCCAGGCTTTCCATCACGATCTCGCCGATCGCGCGCGAGGGGATGTCGGTCTCGCCCAGGCTTTCGAGCCTGCGCACGATGCCCGAGATCATCTGGTCGATCCGCTCGGGGTCGATGGGGCGTTTCTGCATGGCGATGCGGATCGAGCGTTCCAGCTTGTCACGGTCGAAATCCTCGCGCTTGCCGGAGGATTTGATCACCACCAGGTCGCGCAACTGCACGCGCTCATAGGTGGTGAAGCGTCCGCCGCAGGCGGGGCAGAAGCGCCGCCGCCGGATCGAGACGTGATCCTCGGCGGGGCGGGAATCCTTGACCTGGGTGTCGATATTACCGCAGAACGGGCAGCGCATCGCGCCCTCCTTGCTTGTTGTTATTGGCCTGCCTCAAGATCCGGGTGTTTCCCCGGTTGATTGGGCCGAGCATAGACGAGGGCGCCGGATCTCGACAGAACAGAAAAGCGCCCCACAGCATATTGGGGCGCAGGTGTGGCGGTCAGGACTCAGATCGGGGGAGGAGCAGGGGCGGGGGAGCGCCCGTCCCGGTTGCGGGCGGGCGTTCCCCCGGGGGGGCGCCTAGAAGAACGCCTGCAGGCCGGTGATCGCGCGGCCCAGGATCAGCGCATGCACGTCATGGGTGCCCTCGTATGTGTTCACCGTCTCAAGGTTCACCATATGGCGGATGACCTGGAATTCCTCGGAAATGCCGTTGCCGCCATGCATGTCGCGCGCCAGCCGCGCCGCGTTCAGCGCCTTGCCGCAATTGTTGCGCTTGACGATGGAGATCATCTCGGGCGCGGCATTGGCCGCATCCAGCAACCGGCCCACCCGCAGCGAGGCTTGCAGCCCGAGGCTGATCTCGGTCAGCATATCGGCGAGCTTGAGCTGATAGAGCTGGGTCTGCGCCAGCGGCCTGCCGAACTGCCGCCGGTCGAGCCCGTATTGCCGCGAGGCCGCGAGGCAGAATTCCGCCGCCCCCAGCACCCCCCAGGAGATGCCGTAGCGCGCGCGGTTGAGGCAGCCGAACGGGCCCTTGAGCCCCTCGACATGGGGCAGAAGCGCGTCCTCGCCGACCTCGACCCGATCCATCACGATCTCGCCGGTGATCGAGGCGCGCAAGGACAGCTTGCCGCCGATCTTGGGGGCGGAAAGGCCCTTCATCCCCTTTTCCAGCACGAAGCCGCGGATCTTGCCGCCATGGGCCTCGGACTTCGCCCAGACCACGAAGACATCGGCGATCGGCGCATTCGAGATCCACATCTTGGAGCCGTGCAGCACATAGCCGTCCGCGGTCTTCCGGGCGGTGGTCTTCATCCCGGCGGGATCGGAGCCGGCATCGGGCTCGGTCAGGCCGAAACAGCCGATCCATTCGCCCGAGGCGAGCCTGGGCAGGTATTTCCGGCGCTGCTCTTCGGAGCCATAGGCATAGATCGGATACATCACCAGGCTGGATTGCACCGACATCATGCTGCGATAGCCGCTGTCCACCCGCTCGACCTCGCGCGCGACCAGCCCGTAGGAGACGTAGGAGGCGCCGAGCCCGCCGTATTCCTCGGGCACGGTCACGCCCAGAAGGCCCATCTCGCCCATCTCGGCAAAGATCGCGGGGTCGGTCTCTTCCTTCGCGAAGGCCTCGATCACCCGGGGCTGCAGCTTTTCCTGGGCATAGGCGCGGGCGCCGTCGCGCAGGGCGCGCTCTTCCTCGGAAAGCTGGTCGTCGAGGCGGAAGGGGTCCTCCCAGTCGAAGCGGGTCAGGTCGGGGGCGTCCTTTGCCTTCAGCCCGGGCTTGTCGGCCATCTGCGGGATCCTTTCGCGGCAGGGTGGGGTTGCGGGCAGGCTTGCCAGAAAGGGCGCGGAAAAGCTATCGAAACCCTGTCATGGGATCATGAGGGAAACGCATATGATACCGCGCCGCTACCTGCCGTCGATCCCCGCGCTTCTGGCGCTGGAGGCTTTGGAGCGGCTGGGGTCGGCCTCGGCGGCGGCGGCCGAGATGGCGCTGACGCAGGGCGCGGTCTCGCGCCAGATCCAGGCGCTCGAAGGGCAGTTGGGCGTGGCGCTGGTGCTGCGCGAGCGGCAGCGGCTGATCCTGACCCCGGCCGCGAGGGATTATGTGGAAGAGGTGCGCAAGGCCCTGAAGATCCTGTCGGAAGCCTCGCTCTCGCTGCGGGCCAATCCTTCGGGGGGCGCGCTGAACCTGGCGATCCTGCCCGCTTTCGGCATGCATTGGCTGGCGCCCCGGCTGGCGCGGTTCGCGCAGGCCCATCCCGAGGTGACGGTCAATCTTTCCACCCGGCTGCGGCCCTTCGATTTCGCCGGGAACGCCTTTGACGCGGCGGTGCATTACGGGCGGCGCGACTGGCCGGGGGTGTCATTCCTGAAACTCATGGATGAGGATTTCTGGCGGTCGCGGCGCCGGGGTTGCTGGCGGGCTTGTCGGTGCCGGGTGCGCCTGTGTCGGACCGGTCGGCATCGGGTCTGCCTGTGTCGGGTCTGCCTGTGTCGGATCTGCCGGTGGCGGGCGAGATCCTGCCGGTCTCGTCTGTGCCGTCTGCTGCTTCGGCTTCGGGCCAGCGCCTGTCGGGTCGGCCGGTGCCGCCGGGCCCGTCGGCGTCAAGCCCGCCGACTTCCGCCCCGACCGCCTCGACCCATCTGGTCTCGATCCCTCCCGCCTCTGCTCCGTCTCTGCAGGGGCGCGAGAGGGCAGGGGGCGGAGCGGGGGATGCGGCTCTGGCGGGGATCGGCGGGGCGCATGCGGGGGTGACGGCGCTTCTGGACCTGCCGCTCCTGCAACTTGAAAGCCGGACCGGCGATTGGGGGCGCTGGTTCGCCCATCATGGCCACCCCGGCTTGCGCCCGCCCGCCATGCTGTTCGACCAGTTCGCCACCATGACGCAGGCGGCGGTCCACGGCATGGGGCTGGCCCTGCTGCCGACCTTCCTGATCGGGGCCGAGCTGGCGGCGGGGCGGCTTGTCCCCGTCTTCGGCGGGGCGGTGCCCGCGCCGGGGGCCTATTACCTGGTCTGGCCCGAGACGCGGGCGCCGCGCGCCCCGCTGGCCTCTTTCATCCGCTGGCTCGGGGCCGAGGTGGGGGCCGAGGTGGGCGCCGTGTCGCAGGGCGGGGCTTCGGAGGGCTGACCCCGCGCGGGCGTTCCGGGGCAGCGTTCCGCCTCTGCGATCAGATAACCCGCGGGAACCCCGCCCTTGCCGGGGCGTTGCTATCGCATATCATGCCCTCGCCGGTCTATCGGGCGGGGATGATCCGGCCGTGGTGCAGGGTGGAATCGCTCCGCCCCACCTCTGCGGCCCGCAGCCAAAGGAAGAGGCCCATGCGCAGAATCCTCAGATCCACGACCACGCTTTCGACCGCCTTGTCGGTCGCGCTCGGCTCGTTCCACACCCTCCCCGCCCGGGCGCAGGTTCTGGCCGAGGATGGTTCGGTGCTCGGCCCGGACGGGGCGCTGCTGTGCAGCCCCACGGCGGATCAGGCCTGCGACCTGGAGGCGATCGCCGAGGCCTTGCAGGCAGAAGCGGTGCGGCTTGAAGCCGAGGCGGCGGCCCAGGCGGCTGCGGAGGAGGCGGCGCGGCTGGAGGCCGAGGCGGCGGCTCAGGCGGCTGCGGAGGAAGCGGCACGGCTGGAGGCCGAGGCTGCGGCTCAGGCGGCTGCGGAGGAGGCGGCGCGGCTGGAGGCCGAGGCGGCGGCTCAGGCGGCTGCGGAGGAAGCGGCACGGCTGGAGGCCGAGGCTGCGGCTCAGGCGGCTGCGGAGGAGGCGGCGCGGCTGGAGGCCGAGGCGGCGGCTCAGGCGGCTGCGGAGGAAGCAGTGCGGCTTGAGGCTGAGGCGGCGGCTCAGGCGGCTGCGGAGGAGGCGGCACGGCTGGAGGCCGAGGCGGTGGCCGAAGCTGGCGAGGAAAGCATTGCGGAGGAGGTTCCGGCCACTCAGGCACCTGCCGAGGCGGAACCGGCCGAAGGCGCGGCGCCGGATCCGGTCCCGTCCCAGGAGCCGGAGGTGGCGCCCGAAGATCAGCCCGCGACCGAGCCCGGGTCGGCTCCTGCTGCGGAAGCCGAAGCTGCTCCGACCACGATTACCGAAGCCGCACCTCCCGAAGCCGCGACCGGGGAAGCTGGGGTCGGGGAAGCCGCGAATGACCTGCCCGAAGGGGGCGCGGTGGAAGAGGGGGCGGAGGTCGGTGGGGCCGTGACCGGGGAGGCGGATTCGGCGCCAGATGCCGAGACTTCCGAGTCTTCCGGGATTGACGCTTCCGGCAGCGCGGCTTCTGGAGCCGAAACCCCGGACACAGAGAGCTCCGACACCGCGAGTCCCGAAGCCGCAACTTCCGAAACCGATGCCTCCGATCCGGTGGCGGAGGCCGTTCCGGCCGAGGCGCCTGCGCAGGGGGCCGAGGCGGAGGATCCGCCGCTCGTGACCGCCGAACCCGCGCCCGCCGCGCAGGATGCGCCCGAGGCGGTCGACGCCCCGGTGCCCGAGGCCGAGGCGGTGGAGAGCTTGCTCTCGATCCTCGCCCCCGCCGCCGAGGCGACCGCCGGGGAAGATCCCGCCGAGGGTGCTGAGGCAATGGAAGGCGGCAGCACCGCCACGGCTTTGGCGCCCGTGGTCGCGGCTGCGGCCGCGGCGCTGCTCCTGCCCTCTGGCGAGCCGGAGGCTGGCACGCCCGGCGAGGGCGCGCCGCCCCAGGACGGCCCCGCGGCCGAGGCTCTGCTTCCGGTCACCGTGGTCACCGAGGAGATCACAGCCGAGACCGCCCGCGCCTCGTCCGAGGAATTCGCCGCCGCCCCGGTCGCGGTCGGCGAGGGCCGCAAGTCCGGCCTCTCCGACCTTGAGAAGGTCGGGCTGGTCGCGCTTGGCGCCCTTGCGGTCGGCGCGATCATCAACGCGGGCAACAAGGACGAAAAGCGCGTGGTCAGCGCCACCGGCGACCGGGTGGTGGTCGAGAATGCCGATGGCAGCCATGTCGTCTACAAGGATGACGATGCGGTGCTGCGCCAGCCCGGCGTGCGCAGCGTGACCGAGACCTACCGCGACGGTTCCACCCGCACCATCGTCGAGCGCCCCGACGGCGCCCGGGTGGTGACGGTGCGCGATGCCTCGGGGCGGGTGCTGCACCGCTCGTCCTATGACCGCCACGGGATCGAGACCGTGCTGATCGACGATCTGCATGTCGTGGAACAGCCGATCATCGTCTCGGAACTGCCCCGACCCCGGCCCGACCGGGTGACGATCTCGACCTCGGACCAGGATGCCGCGCTGAAGGCGGAGCTTGCCGCCATCGAGGCCGAGGGGCTGGGCCGCAAGTTCAGCCTGCGCCAGATCCGCGAGATCGCCGAGGTCCGGGCGCTTGCCGCCACGATCGAGGTGGACCAGATCACCTTCGACACCGGATCGGCGGCGATCCGGGCCTCGGAGGCGCGCAAGCTTGCCGATCTGGGGCGGCTGGTCGAAAGCCTGCTGGCCGCCGACCCCTCGCATGTCTTCCTGATCGAGGGCCATACCGACGCGATCGGTTCGGCGGCGTCGAACCTGCTGCTGTCGGACCGGCGGGCGGAAAGCCTCGCGCTCGCGCTTAGCGAATATTTCGGCATTCCGCCGGAAAACCTGGTGGTGCAGGGCTATGGCGAGAGCGAGCTGAAGATCGACACGCAAGAGGCCGAACGCGCCAACCGCCGCGTGGTGGTGCGGCTGATCACGCCGCTGATGCGCTCGGCCGAACTGCGCTGAGGCGGTCGGGGCGCGCGATCAACCCGGCCGCCCTCGGGCGGTCGGGGTTTTGGTCGGGATTTCGGGCCGATCCCGCGCGGGCGATCCCGGGGACCTCGGTTCCATGTCCGCGATGAGACAACCCGCAGGCCCCCCCCGCCCGCCGGGGCGTTGCCATCGCATGTCATGCCCTCGGTGGCCTGCCGCGCCTCCCGGGTGTCGTTCAGCCGCCGAACCTTGCCTTGAAGTTCAGCCACATCTGCAACGCCCAGAGTGCGAGGCCGGGCAGCATCAGCCAGCTTTGAAAGCTGCGCGCCCCGCCCAGATCGCTGGCCACCACCGCAAACAATGCGCTCAGAATCGCGAAGGCCAGCGTCAGCGCCAGATTGCACAGCAGGAACATCACCATCCCCTGCCGCTCGCTGTGGCCTTCGGAGGTCACCGCCAGCACCCAGCGTCCGACCAGCATATGGCCAAGACGGATCCCGGTCGCGGCGCTGTCGCCGAACTCTTCGAGCGCGCTGCCCATCTGTGCATCGGCGACCACGCCGCGCACCCGAAACGGCCCGAGATCGACATAGGCCCGCCGGGTCCAGCGCCCGTCCCATGTGCCCTCCGACACCCGCCCGACCGGCCCGGGAAATGCCACCTGCAGATAGGGTGCCCGTTGCTTGTCCGCCATGTGACCTCCGTTATCCGCGCGGCCCCTGCGCCCCGCAACCAGAGCGGGATGCCACGCCGCAGCCCGCCGCAGGACCGCGCGCGATACCAGCGGAAATGCATATGGCCTCTCCGGGGAGGCCGACCCTTGCGGTAGATGTTGATGTGAGCAACAGGGCGACGCAACATTCGTCGTCCTGTTCCGCCTGAGTTCGACATTCCGAAGTCGGGGCTGCGATCACTCTTCTACCGCAACCGCGACCCATCTCCTTCATCCGGCTCGACGTCCGGGACGACATTGCGCAGGATCGGCGCGGCATTGGCGGAGTTCAAACCCAGAGTGGCGCGGGCGTTGCGGGTTCTTTGCGGGTCCGACGGATTTCGGACCCTGCGCGGGCGCGGGCGCGGCGGTTGCGCAACGAAAAAACGGAGGGCCGGATGCCCCCCGTTTTCGATTTCGGAACGGTTGCCGGGTTGCGCCTCGGGGCGGCGTTTCCGCTGGCATCGCCTTCGATGCCGCCCACCCCCGCGCGAACCGCGCTGTTACTTCGGCGCCACCATCATCACCATCTGGCGGCCTTCCAGCTTGGGCATCGACTCGATCTTGCCCTTGTCGCCGACATCGGCGGCGACGCGGTTCAGAAGCTCAAGCCCCAGTTGCTGGTGCGCCATCTCGCGACCGCGGAAGCGCAAAGTGACCTTCACCTTGTCGCCCTCATCGAGGAACTTCGTCACCGAGCGCATCTTGACCTGATAGTCGTGCTCGTCGGTGCCGGGGCGGAACTTGATTTCCTTGATCTCGATGATCTTCTGCTTCTTGCGCGCCTCGGCCTCGCGCTTTTGCTGTTCGTATTTGAACTTGCCGAAATCCATGATCTTGCAGACCGGCGGCACGGCGTTCGGCGAGATCTCGACCAGATCGAGCCCGGCCTCATTGGCCAGCGTCAGCGCGCGGGCGGGGGTGACAACGCCGATATTCTCGCCCTCGGCGCCGATCAGCCGGATCTCGGGCGCGCGGATGCGGTCGTTGATGCGGGGGCCGGTGTCGCGTTGGGGCGGGGCGTTGTGGGGGCGGCGTCCTATGGCAGTGGTCCTTCTGCGGGGAAATCGATGCGCGCGAATTTAGCCTTCCGGGGCGGGGCTTTCAACCCCGGGCGTCACGGGGCCGCAGGGTGCCGCGATCCCGGCCGGATCGGGCCGGAAAACCCGTGAAACCGGCCCAAAACGCCGCATCCGGGCGGGGTTCGGGCCATCCGCACTTTTCTTTCGCGGCAACTGCTGCCATAGCATCGGGCGTCCGGCGCGTCCCGCCGGTATTGGGAGATTATTGACATGAACAAGAGTGTGATCATCGGCGCCGTCGTCGTCCTTCTGGCGGCAGGTGGCTACTATCAGTTCAGCTACAAGCCCGCGCAGGAAGCCGCCGCCGCTGCCGAGGCCGCCGCCAAGGCCGCCGAAGAGGCCGCCGCCGCCGCGGCCGCCGAAGCCGAGGCGCAGGCCGCCGCCGCCGCCGAAGC
>NZ_JBEFZE010000010.1:0-130443 GCF_042762395.1 Pseudogemmobacter sonorensis | reverse complement strand
GCGCGATCCAGCATCTGGCCGGGATGAAGGACGCCAAGGTCATCGTCGCCATCAACAAGGACGAAGAAGCCCCAATCTTCCAGGTCGCAGATTACGGCATCGTCGGGGATCTTTTCAATATCGTCCCGGAATTCACCGGAAAGCTTCCGGCGTGACGCTTACTCCTCCCGATCCCCTGCCCCCGGAAGCCGCAAGGCTGGACCGCAGCGCCCGGACCATGCGGACGCGGTTCGATGGCGGCACCATGCCCTGGCGGATCTGGGGCGAAGGGCCGCCCCTGGTGCTGTTCCACGGCGGCCATGGCAGTTGGCTGCACTGGTTGCGCAATATCGAGCCCCTCGCGCGGCACCACCGGCTTGTGGTGCCAGACCTGCCCGGTTTCGGCGAGGCCGATGCCCTGCCCGCCCCCGGCCCGGGCACGCTGACCCGGGCGCTGCTCGACGGGATCGGGCAATTGGGACTGCCCCGGCAATTCCACCTGGGCGCCTTTTCCTACGGCTGCACCTTCGCGGGCGAGGTGCAGGCCCGCGTCCCAGAGCGGGTGCGGCGGCTCTTCCTGATCGGCTCGTGGGAGATCGGCCGTTACCACCGGCTCGACGACCGCCTGCTGTGCTGGCAGGAGACCGCCCCCGGCCCCGGGCGCGATGCGATCCACCGCCACAACCTTGCGGTTCTGATGCTGCACGATCCGGCGCGGATCGACGAGACGACGATCCGCATGCAGTCGCGCAACACGCTGTTGACGCGCAAGGGGATCAGCCTGACGCTGGAGGGGACGGACCTGGCCGCGCGGCTGCGTGCGGCGCTCTGCCCGGTGACATGTCTTTACGGCGAACAGGATGCCCTGACCCTCGGCTATCTCGACGAGCGTCGGCGGTTGATCGACCGACTTGCGCCGGGATCGGGGCTGCATCTGCTGCCGGAAACCGGCCATTGGGCGCAATACGAGGCAGCCGACGAGGTGAATGCGCTGATCCTGTCCCGGATCGCGCGCGATCTGGCCTGACATATCCGGCGGGCCGGGCATCTGGCACGCCATTTGCTGGAACTGCCGCGAGGCTCGCGGCGCCCCGGCCCCGACAGTCGGGAGGAGAAGAAGAGGTCTGCAAGGCCAGAGGCGACGATGCCGCCCGGCACAAGGACCGCTTGCGAAGGCCGAGCCCGAGAAAAACGGGACAAGGGAGGATCCAGATGACCCATTCGACACATGAAGGACGGCAGCGGCGCAGGGTGCTGGCGGGGATGGCGCTTGGCCTTTGCGCCCTCGCCCTGCCCGCCACGCAGGCGCTGGCGCAGGACTATCCCACGCGGCCCATCACGCTGGTATCGCCCTATCAGGCGGGCGGGGCCGCCGACAGCATCGGGCGCGCCGTGGCGGCGGCGGCCTCGAAACACCTGGGCCAGCCGATCGTGGTCGAGGCGAAGCCCGGCGCCGAGGGGCTGCTCGGCGCGAACGACGTGCGAACCTCGGACCCGGACGGATACCGGATTCTCTGGGGCGGCGCGGGCTCGATGATGCTGGCGACGGCGCTGCGCAAGACGCCGCCCTTCGATCCGGTCACCGATTTCACCCCGATCTCGGGCAGCGTGGACTTTTCGTTCTTCCTTTACGTCCATCCCGATGTCGAGGCCGATACCATGGCCGAATTCATCGAACTGGTGCGCGAGGCCCCCGGCGACCTGAACTACGGCACCGGCAACAACCAGGGCCTGATGACCTTCAGCTGGCTGAACCAGACCTATGGGCTGGACATGGAACATATCGCCTATCCGGGCGAGGTCGCGGCGACCACCGATCTGGTGCCGGGCCGGATCCAGGCCCTGTTCGCCACCACCTCGGCGCTGCCGCATGTGCGCGAGGGCAATCTGAAGGTGCTGGTCACCACCTTGCCGCAACGCAGCGCGCTGCTGCCGGATGTGCCGACCATGGTCGAGGCCGGGTTCGACAACGTGCCCTTCTCGCCCGGCGGCGGCTGGCTGGGAATCTTCGGGCCCGCGGGGATGGATCCGGCGGTGGTGGCCAGGCTGGAAGAGGCCTTCGCCAAGGCCTATCAGGATCCGGCCGTGCAGAACCAGCTTGAGATGCTGGGGCTGAGCCATACCGAGATGACGCTGGCCGAATTCACCGATTTCGTCCAGGCGCAGCGCGACCAGTATCGCGCGACGATCCAGGACCTGGGCATTCCGCAGGTCGATTGACGGCGGCAGGCGAGCGCGACCCGGGAGGTTTCACCCGGGTCGCCACTCGGGCGGCGGCCCGATCGGTCGCGCGCGCGTCGCCCGGCCGCTCGGCTTTTCACGGCGGGCCACAAAAGCCGCAGCCGACGGCATGGGCAACATAAGGCCCTCCGGCAAGGCCGGGCCCGGTGCGCGAGGGCGGCGGAAAAGAAGCGAGCCGCGCGATGCGAAAATCGCTGAACCAGCGGGATCGGGAGGGATCGGGATGCTGAATCGGGACTGGAGGGATGTGGCGGGCGGGTTCGTCATGCTCGGCCTTGGGCTGGCGTTCTGGCACCATGCCGCAAGCCATTACGAGATGGGAACCCTGCGCCGGATGGGGCCGGGGATGTTTCCCGCCGCGCTCGGGCTGGTGCTGGCCGGTTTCGGCGTGGCCCTGACCCTGGGGGCGCTGCTGCGTCGCGGCGCCATCCCCGCGATCCGGCTGCGCGAGCCCGCCTGCGTCCTGGCCGGAATCGCCGCCTTCGCGCTGCTGATCCGTCCGGCGGGCATGCTGCCTGCGGTGCTGGCACTGACGCTGATCTCTTCCTTCGCCGAACGGCGGTTCCGCCCGAAAAGCCTGGTCGCGCTTTGCGCCGCCCTTTGCGCCATGGCCTGGCTGGTCTTCGGCCTGGGACTTGGCCTTCCGGTTCCCATGTGGCGCTGGCCCTTCTGAAAGGAATTGCGATGGACACCCTTGCCAATGTCGGGCTTGGCCTTGCCACTGCGATGCAACCCGCCAATCTGTTCTACTGCTTTCTGGGCGTGTTCCTTGGAATGCTGGTCGGCGTCATCCCGGGGATCGGGGTGCTCTCGGCCATCTCGATGCTGTTTCCGCTGACCTTCTACCTAGATCCTGTGACGGCGCTGATCATGCTTGCCGGGATCTGGTATGGCACCGGATACGGCGGGCGCACCGCCTCTATCCTGCTCAACATTCCCGGCACCGTCGCCAATGCCGTCACCTGCCTTGACGGCTATCCGATGACGAAACAGGGCCGCGGCGGGGTGGCGCTTTTGCTGACCACGCTGGCCTCTTTCGTCGGCGGCTCGATCGGCATCGTGCTTTTGATGATGTTCGCGCCCGTGATCGCGGGCTATGCGATGGATTTCGGATCGGCGGAATATTTCTCGCTGATGGTGCTGGGGCTTGTCGCGGCCTCGACCATTTCCGAGGGCTCGGCGGTGAAGGGCCTTGCGATGGTGGTGCTGGGGATCATGCTGGGCACGGTCGGCACCGATATCTACTCGGGCATTCCGCGCTTCAACTTCGGAATGCTGTCCCTGGCGGACGGGATCAACCTGATCGCGCTGGCGATGGGGATGTTCGGCGTGGCCGAGGTGATCAGCTCCATCGGCAAGGTCGAAAGCGGCAGCGTCGATCCAGAGAGCGTCAAGCTGAGGGCCATGAAGCCCACCGGCGACGATATGCGCCGATCCTGGATGCCGATGCTGCGCGGCTCGGGGATCGGGGCGTTCTTCGGCACCCTGCCCGGCACCGGCCCGGCGGTTGCCTCGTTCCTGTCCTATGCGGTCGAAAAGCGCGTCGCCGAAGATCCCACGCGGTTCGGCAAGGGCGCGGTCGAGGGGATCATGGCGCCCGAGGCGGCGGACAATTCGGCCGAGATGACCTCGTTCATCCCCACCCTTTCGCTCGGCATCCCCGGCAGCGCCACCATGGCGCTGATGTTGGGGGTGCTGATGATCCACGGCATCGCCCCCGGCCCGGCGCTGATGAGCGAACAGCCCAGCCTGTTCTGGGGCCTGATCATGAGCTTCTGGATCGGCAATGTCATCCTGGTGATCCTGAACGTGCCGCTGATCGGCATCTGGGTCAGGATGCTGATGATCCCCTATCACCTGCTGTTTCCGGCGGTTCTGGTGTTCATCTGCATCGGCACCTACGGCATTTCCTCCAGCACCTCGCATATCTGGGTGGTCCTGGTCTTCGGCCTTGCGGGATATCTGATGCGCATTCTCGACTGGCCCGCGGCGCCGCTGCTTCTGGGCTTCGTGCTGGGCCCCCTGATGGAAGAGCATTTCCGCCGGGCCATGCGGCTGTCGCGCGGCAGCTTCTCGACCTTCGTCGAGCGCCCGATCAGCGCGACCGTGCTCGTGCTGACCGTGCTCGTGCTGCTCTGGGGGCTGCGCTCCTGGCTGCGGCAGAAACAGCGGGTGCGGGCGTTGTCGCGCGACTGACGCGGGGTGCTTGCGGAAACCGGACAGGACAGGGGAACGGACATGTCGGCGACAGGGATCGGCTTTGGATTTATCGGCATCGGCGACATGGGCGGCCCGATGGCGGAGCGCATGGCGGCGGGCGGCATCGCGCTTGTGGTCCACGACCGCGCGGCGGAGGCGATGGCGCGCCTTGTCCCCAGCGGGGCAAGGGCCGCGGCCTCGGTCGAGGAACTGGCGGCGGGCTGCGATGTCGTCTTCACCTGCCTGCCGAAACCCGAGATCAGCCTTGCGGTGGCGCGGCAGATCGCCCGGGCGCCCGACCGGCGCGCGCGGGTCGTGGTCGAAATGTCCACCGTCGGCGTCGAGGCGGTCCGCGCCATCCAGGCCGAACTCGCCCAGGGCGGCGTGGCGCTGGTCGACGGCCCGGTCAGCGGCGGGCCCAAGGCGGTGGCGGCGGGAAAGCTGACCTGCATGGTCTCGGGCCCGGCGGCGGCGGTGGAGCTTGCCTTGCCCGCGCTGGAAGTGCTGGCCGGACGGATCTTCCGCCTTGGCGAGTCGGTGGGAACCGCCCAGGCGATGAAGGTCGGCAACAACCTGCTTGCGGCGGCCAACCTCGCCCTGACCGGCGAGGTGGTGCGGATGGTGGAAAAGGCCGGGATCGCCCCCGCGACCGCCATCGAGGTGATCAATGCCTCGACCGGGCGCAACCGCGCGAGCGAGGAACTCTACCCCAGGCAGGTCCTGACCGGCAGCTTCGCGCAGGGCGCGCGGCTTGACATCCTGGCCAAGGACACCGGTCTTGCCGTTGCGGCGGCGCAAAGCCTTGGCGCCGCCTTCCCGATGGGACAAGCCATCCGCGCGACCTGGGACAATGCCGCCGCCGCAGGGTTCGGCGCGCAGGACATCACCGCGATCTACAGGTTTCTGGGCCAGCGCAGGGCCCAAGCGCCCGAAGGCCCGGCACCCGAATTCAAGGGCAAGACCGCCGTCATCACCGGTGGCAATCGCGGCATCGGGCGCGCCATCGCGCTGGCATTCGCACGCGAAGGGGCGAATGTCGTCATCTCGGGGCGTGACGGCGCCTCGATCGCGGCGGTGGTCGAGGAGATCCGCGCCCTTGGCGGCGGGGCCCGGGGTGTGGCGGCGGATCTTGCCGAGATTTCCGGGGCCGAGACGCTGGCGCGCGCGGTCTCGGAATCCTTCGGCGCGGCCGATGTGGTCGTCACCTCGGCCGGGATCCGCGACCATGCCGACCAGAGCATCGACGCGATGGATCCCGCGCTTTACGATGCGGTGACGCGCGGCAACATCCTGACCACCGTGCTGCCGATCCGGGCGCTGCTTCCGGCCATGATCGCCCGTCGCGAAGGCCGGATCGTCACCATCAGCGGCGTCTTCGGCCTGCGCGGCCGCGCCAGGCATGCGGCGGGCGTCAGCGCGAAATGGGCCATCGAGGGCTTCATGCGCAGCCTCGCCATCGAATGCGGGCCGCATAACATCAACGCCAACAGCGTCTGCCCGGGCTATGTCCTGGGCGCGCGTTCCGCCGCAGGCATGGCCGCGATCGCCGAAGGCCGGGGCATCGCGCCCGAAGAGGTCCGCGCCGAGCTGGAGGGCAAGACCCTGCTCGGCCGCCTTTCGACCGAGGCGGATATCGCCGGGGCGGTGCTGTTCCTCTCCGGGCCGCGCGCGCGCAACATCACCGGCCAGGACCTTGTCGTCGACGGCGGCTGGTCCGCGCTCTGACCCGCCGCCCCTTCCCCTTCCACCTTCACTCAGGATTTTCGAAGATGACCCCACAGCCGACCCAAGCCGAGCTTGCCGAACGCGGCGAGAAGATGCGCCGCATGATCACCACCGACGCCTATGTCGACCACATGCTGGCAACGCGCACGCCCTTCGACAGCGAATGGCAGGATTTCCTGACCGAGCAGCTTTTCGGCCGCACCTGGGCGCGCGGCATCATCGACCATCCGACGCTGAGCATGATCAACCTGGCCATGCTGGCGGGGCGCGGCTGCATGGAGGAATTCGAGATCCATTTCCGCGCCGCCCTGACCAGAACCGGCGTGCCGCTGATCCAGTTGCGCGAATTGCTGCTGCATATCGCGATGTATTGCGGCGCGCCCATCGGCCGCGACGCCTTCAAGATCGCGCGAAAGTGCTTTGCCGATCTGAACATCGACGTATCGGAGATCGACCTGCCCCCGCAGACGTGATCCGCCTGCGAACAGCCGCGCCCGATGCAGCGACGGCGACGGGCGGCGCGCCGCGGGCTGACGCGCGCGCTCATGGCGCCCCCAGGATCTCCTGCGTCAGGCGGCTGCCGCTGACCTCGCCGATATCGAAGGTTCCGCTGATGGCCTGGCCGCCCTCCAGCCTGGCCGAGAACCGCCCCGAGACCGCAAAGCCGCTTTCCCCTTCGGGAGTTTCAAGGCGCGTGATCTCCAACTCCAGTTCCTCGGCGTCCTGCCGCTCCCGCGATGCGGCTCCGGCGGGAAGGAAGGAAGGACAGGCTCCGCCCGGCTTCCAGCAGTTCCAGACCCGGCGACGACAGTTCAAACTCCGGCCTCAGTTCCGCGGTCTTCACGCGCGGGTTCGGGTCTTCCGTCCCTTCCAGCCGGACGCAGAGAATCGGCTCCCTGTCCTGAATGTCGGAAAACTCCGTCCATTGTGCGGAATGGATGGTGCGCCCCGCCATGTCCTTCAGAAACTCCGCCGCCGCCGGATCCATACCCGGCCGGGGCTGCGACCGGCTGAATGGTGCGCGACCATGTCACCAGATCAAGCGGCGCGAGGTCGTCGAGCTGCGCGCTGATCCGCCAGGTGATCACATCGCCGGGCATGCCGAGAATGGTCTCGGCCAGTGTCACGGCGGGGAGGAGGACCGGCACCCCCAGCGCAAAGACCGCCAACACCCGCCGCCCGGTGAAAAGCCCAGTCTCAGTGTCTCGCATGGGTTCCTGTCCTTTCTCCCCGATCAGCGCAGGGTGGCGTTCGGGCCCTCGGTTGCCGCAAGCCTGTCCTGCGCATTGCCTTCGACCCGGCGGGCGGCGGTTTATTCTCCGTCCGGCGCACCGGCGGGCACGACGGCCACATAGTCGCGCGGATGGATCGCTACGGTCCAACTGGCGGCGATGGGATCCCCCGCCCGCACCTTTTCCGGGCCGCTGACGGTGACATTGCCCTCCACCACCTCGATTGGCGTCGAGGCCAACACCCGCCCTCCGTTTGTCCAGTTGCAGCCGCACCTCATAGAGGCCCGGCCGCCGGAGCACCCAACTGACCCTCCGACTGCAGATCCAGCGGGAGCGAGCGATAGGCGCGCTCCAGATACCGATCGACGCCGTGCTGGCGCATCTGGCGGTGCCCGGCCTTGGCCATCAACCCGACCACCCAGGGGGCGCGCGGCCAGCCGCAGCATGGTGCGCTGGATCGTCGGCAGGCGATGGACCCCGGCCGGATCGATGATCGAGGAATAGCCGACCGCGAGAAGGCTGTGGAACCTTTGCGGACTGGCGCGGCTTTCCGCGATCAGCGGCACGATGCCGCTGGCCATGCCGATGCACAGGCAGGGGCGGTCGATCTCGCGGTCCATAAAGGCGCGCAAGCCCGCCAGGCTGTCCTCCAGCACGGTCAGGTCGGGATGCAGGCTGCTGTTGCCATAGCCGGGGCGCGCAAGGGCACGAAAAGCCGGATCCCTGCCTTGCGCAGCCGCGCCTCGCCCTCTGCGGGCAAGAGATAGGTCATCGGCAGGCCCCGCAGCAGGACGGCGGGGATGCCGTCCTCGGCCTCCATCCAGGTCCAGGCCACCGCCCGGCCGTCGGGCAGTTCGGTCCGGCGCTCGCGGCGCAGGGGCTCTGCCAGACCGGAACCTCGTCATGCGCGCGGCCCGCAACGGGCCCAGCAACTGGCGCGAGATCACGTCGCGCTTGCGCGCGCCCTCGGCCACGGGATCGAGCTTCGCGCTCCATTCCGCGATCATTTCCTCGAAAGCGTCCTGATCGACGATGGCGCGACAGGTGGCGGCGACGATCTCCATATCGGCGGGATCGAAGGCGGCGGCATCGCCATCACCGGGCGGAAACTGGAACGCCTGGTCGGCAAGCGGCGGGATCTGCCTGCGCTCGGGCATCGTGCGGCGGGCCTCGCTTTTCGGATTCCCGGTATGGGGCGCAGATATGACACCGGAGCAGGCGACCGGGGCATTGTATTTTATCAAATAGACAACCTGCGGGGCAACCGATCCCGCGCCCTGCGCAGGCCCCTCGCGGATCGGCAGGCGGTCCGGTGCAGCAAATATGCCGAGGAACATATGAAAGGCAGTCCTCTGCAAGAAGCTGCCCCGATCGAGCCGTGCGGATCACAGGACCCGAGGCTGCAGCCCCGCATCACGCGGATGCCCGTGCGGATCGCGCGCCAGCCCCCCGGACGTTGTGACCTGGGGGCAGGCCGCGCGCGTTGCGGGTCGGGCGCGTGCGAATTCACGCGCGCCCGGCCCGCCGCTTCAGGCCGCCTTCGCGCCCTGGCCGAAGCGGGCATAGAAGGTCTCGCCCCGCTCGGCCAGTTCGCGCAGCAGCGCGGGGGTCTCGAAGCGGTGGCCGAACTGCGCGGTCAGGCCGCGGCAGATCTCGACCGCGCGGGCGGCGCCGAGGATGTCGAGCCAGGAGAACGGCCCCCCCGACCAGGGCGCGAAGCCCCAGCCCAGGATCGCCCCCACATCGCCCTCGCGGATATCGGTCAGGACACCCTCTTCCAGCGCGCGGACCGCCTCCAGCACCTGGGCGAAAAGCAGGCGGTGCTGCACATCGGCAAGCGAGGGCTGCATCTTGTCCAGCGGATATTTCCGCGCCAGCCCCTCCCACAGGTCGCCCCGCTCGCCCTTGTCGGAATAGGCGTAGAAACCAGCGTTGTTCTTGCGCCCCAGGCGGCCCTGATCGGCCATCCAGAACAGCACCTTGTCCACCGCCTCGTCGGGGTAGTCGGCGCCCATGGCCGCCTTGGTCGCCTTGGCGATCTTCACCCCCAGCTCGATCGAGGTCTCGTCCACCAGTTGCAGGGGCCCCAGCGGCATGCCCACCAGCTTGGCGGCATTCTCGATCAGCGCGGGCTCCACCCCCTCGGCCACCATGCGGACGCCCTCGTTGATATAGGGGATGATGCAGCGGTTGGCGTAGAAGAAGCGCGCGTCGTTGACCACGATCGGCGTCTTGCGGATCTGGCGCACGAAATCCAGCGCCTTGGCCACCGCCACATCGCCGGTCTTCTTGCCCCGGATGATCTCGACCAGCATCATCCGGTCCACCGGCGAGAAGAAATGGATGCCGATGAACCGCTCCGGCCGCGCGCTGGCCGAGGCCAGCCCGGTGATCGGCAGGGTCGAGGTGTTGGTGGCGAAGACCGCGCGCTCGCCCGCCGCCGCCTCGGCCTTCCTCGTCACCTCGGCCTTGACCTTGGGGTCTTCGAACACCGCCTCGACGATCAGGTCCACGCCCGAAAGCGCGGCGTAATCGGTGGTGGCGGTGATGCGCGAAAGCACCTCGGCCTTCTTCTCGGCGGTGACGCGGCCGCGCTTCACACCCTTGTCGAGGATGCCCTCGGCATGGGCGCGCCCGCGATCCGCCGCCTCCTGCGTGGCGTCGATCAGGACGACCTCGATCCCGGCATTGGCCGCGACATAGGCGATGCCCGCGCCCATCATCCCCGCGCCCAGAACACCAAGCTTGGTGACCTTCTGATCCTCGACCGCCGGGCGGTTCGCGCCTTTCTCCAGCGCCTCCTTGTTGATGAAGAGCGAGCGGATCATCGCCGACGACGACGGGTTCAGAAGGACCGAGGTGAAGTTCCGCGCCTCGATCCGCAGCGCGGTGTCGAAGGGCACCAGCGCGCCCTCATAGACGGCCTGAAGCAATGCCTTGGCCGCCGGATAGACGCCCTGGGTCTTGCCATGCACCATGGCCGAGGCGCCGACGAAGGTCATGAACCCCGCGGGATGATAGGGCGCGCCGCCGGGGATCTTGTAGCCCTTGGCGTCCCATGGCTTCACCAGATCGGCCTCCTTGGCCGAAAGCACCCAATCCTTCGCGCGTGACAGCAGTTCGTCCCCAGGCACCACCTCGTCGATCAGCCCGGCCGCCCGGGCGGCCTTCGGGTCCGACAGCTTGCCCTCCAGCAGGAAGGGCGCCGCCCCCATCGCGCCCAGCTTGCGCACCAGCCGCGTGGTGCCGCCCGCGCCGGGAAAGATCCCGACCATGATCTCGGGCAGGCCGATCTTGGCCCTGGGATTGTCGGCGGCGAAGATGCGATGGGTGGAAAGCGGCAGCTCCAGCCCGATGCCGAGCGCGGTGCCCGGCAATGCGGCGGCGATCGGCTTGCCGCCCTTCTTCGTCTTCGGATCCATCCCGGCCAACTCGATCTTGCGCAAGACGCAATGCATCCGCATCACGCCCTCGAAGACCGCCTCGGCGCCACCCTCGCGCATCTCGGCGATGACGTTGAGATCCATGCCCCCGGCGAAATCCTTCTTGCCGCTGGTGATGACGATGCCCTTCACGGTCTCGTCCGCCAGCGCCTGGTCGACCAGGTCGCTGAGCAGGGCAAAGCCCGCCAGGGACATCACGTTCATCGACTTGCCGGGCAGGTCCCAGGTGATGACGGCGACGCCATCGGCGCCTGTTTCCATGGTGAAATCGGTCATTTCATTTCTCCCTCGGGCGTGTAGGGCCGCCCGTCCCTGTGGCTGTGGCGATAGGCGCCTTGCGTGACGGAAGGCGCCGGATCGGCATCGGAATAGGTCAGGCCCCCGTCGGCGGACCTCGATCCGCCGACGGGGAAGGCCGAAGCACGCGTCCTCATCACACGCGCTCGATGATGGTGGCGGCCCCCATGCCCGAGGCGATGCAAAGCGTCGCGAGCCCGAGGTTCAGGTCCCGCCGCTCCATCTCGTCCAGCAGCGTGCCGATGATGATCGCCCCCGAAGCGCCCAGCGGATGGCCCATGGCGATGGCGCCGCCGTTCACATTGACCAGGTCGGGCGAGACGTCGAAGGCCTGCATGAAGCGCAGGACGACGGCGGCAAAGGCCTCGTTCACCTCGAAAAGGTCGATGTCGCCGATCTTCAGGCCCGCGTCCTTCAGGATCTTTTCGGTCACCGGCACCGGGCCGGTCAGCATGATGGTCGGATCGGTGCCGATCTTGGCGGTCGCCCGGATGCGCGCGCGCGGGCGCAGGCCATGGGCCGCGCCGAACTCGCGGTTGCCGATCAGGACCGCCGCCGCGCCATCGACGATGCCGCTGGAATTCCCGGCATGGTGGATGTGGTTCACCCGGGCCAGCTCGGGATATTTCATCATCGCCACCTTGTCGAAACCGGGCATCACCTCGCCCATGTCCTTGAAGCTGGCCTTTAGCGCGCCGAGCGCCTCGACCGTGGTGCCGGGGCGCATGTATTCGTCATGGTCCAGGATGGTCAGACCGTTGCGATCGCGGACCGGCACGATCGAGCGCGCGAAACGCCCCGCCTCCCAGGCCTCGGCGGCGCGGCGCTGGCTTTCGACGGCCAGCGCATCGGCCGCCTCGCGGGTGAAGCCGTATTTCGTCGCGATGATATCGGCCGAGATGCCCTGGGGCACGAAATAGGTCTTCATCGCCAGCGCGGGATCGACGGCGATGGCCGCCCCGTCCGAACCCATGGCGACACGGCCCATCATCTCGACCCCGCCCGCGATATAGGCCAGGCCCGCGCCACCCCGGACCTGGTTGGCGGCCAGGTTCACCGCCTCCATCCCCGAGGCGCAGAAGCGGTTGATCGAAAGGCCGGGAATGCTCTCGTCCAGATCCGAGGCCAGGACCGCCGAGCGAGCAAGGCACCCTCCCTGCTCGCCGACCTGGGTGACATTGCCCCAGATCACATCCTCGACCGCATGGCCCTTCAGCCCGTTCCTCTCCCTCACCGCGTTCAGCACACCGGCCGACAGCGCGACCGAGGTCACCTCATGCAGCGCGCCGTCGGGGCGGCCCTTGCCGCGCGGGGTGCGGATGGCGTCATAGATATAGGCGTCAGACATTTGTTCCTCCTCAGGCCCGGTCGGAAGGATTGCCGGGCATCAACGCATAGGGATGGGCCCAGCCCGGCAGCGCGGCGATCCGCGCGGTCCAGGCCTGGACATTGGGCCAGTCGGCCAGGTCGAGCCCGAAGGGCTCGGGGTAATAAAGGTAGGAGCAGAGCGAGAGATCGGCGATCGTCGCCCGCCCCCCGACCATCCAGTCGCGAGCGTCCAGATGGCGCTCCAGCACCGCATAGGCCGCCCGAAGCCGCGCCTGGACGAAAGGCGCCACCCCCTCGGGCCGCCGTTCCGGCGGAAGAAAGTTCGTCACGAAGCGCAGCATGCCGATCTGGGTCGAGAATTTGTGGTTGTCCCATAACATCCAGCGCAGGATCTCATCCTCTTCGGCGGCATCGACCGGTCCGAGTTCGGTCGGACCAAGCCGGGGCGAACCAAGCTGGGGCGGACCGACTTCGCCAGGGCGCCGCGCCAGATACCGCAGCATGACCGCCGACTGGGTCAGCACCCGGCCGTCGATCTCCAGCACAGGAACCTCGCCCATCGGGTTGAGGTCGCGAAAGGCCGGGCTGCGGGTCTCGCCATTGAAGAAATCGACGAAGACGGGACGCCAGGGCGTCCCGGTCAGGGCCAGCATCAGCGCCACCTTATAGGCATTGCCGGATTCGCCGAAACAATGCAGCCGTGCCGTCATCTCAATGCCTCCAACCTCTACCCCTTGTTCGACCCCGGGGGTTTTCCACCCCCGGACCCCCGGAGGATATTTGCACCAAGCTGAAGAAGGATTTCTTAACCTTCTTTCGTCATACCGAACCTGCGGGACAGGCTGGGAAGCCGATGACCGCCCAAGGTGAAGCCCCGCCCCGAAGCCCCGGATAGCCAAAACGGACAGTCGGGGCGGGGTGGACTGCCCCTTCATCTTGGCAAAAATATCCCCGCCGGAGGCATCCCCGGATACCGCACGCGCCCCCGCTACCGCTTTCGCGCATCGATCTCGGCGTTGAAGAGCCGCAACCGATGCGTGAGATTGTCGCCGTTCACCACGCTGTCGAAATGCTCGAAGAGGAAGGACAGCGCCTCGCCCTCGTCCAGCCCCGCCTCGGAGGCGAACCGCTTCAGCCTGCGATAGCCGTCCTCGGTCATGGCGACGGGGAAACGGCGGGTCAGGCGGAAACGTTTCGGCATCGGCGGGTCCTTTCCGGCATGGTGCCGTCACATGTTAGAACGCCGCGTCCGGCAGGGCCATGACCGGATCCGCCCCGCTTTCGATCCGCGCCAGATGCGCGGCGCAGGCCGGAAGCTGGCGCGCCATGTAGAAGCGGCCGGTGGCGATCTTGGCCTCGTAGAAGGCCTTGTCGGCAGCACCCGCATCCAGCGCGGCATGGGCGGCGGCGGCCATCCGGGTCCACATCAGCCCAAGGCAGACATGCCCCATCAGATGCATGAAGTCGTAAGAGCCGGAAAGCGCCGCATCGGGGTTCTTCATGCCCTCGGCCATGAAATACATCCCCGCCGCCTGCAACTGCTTGGACGCCACCTTCAGGGGATCGGTGAAGGCCTTCATCCGTTCATCGCCGTCATGGGCCTTCACCTCGGCCTTGACCAGGTCGAAGAAGGCCATGACATGCTTGCCGCCATCCGCCGCCAGCTTGCGCCCCACCAGATCCAGCGCCTGCACCCCGTTCGCGCCTTCGTAGATCATCGCGATCCGCGCGTCGCGGGCGAACTGGGACATGCCCTGTTCCTCGATATAGCCATGGCCGCCATAGACCTGCTGCGCCGCCACCGCCGATTCGAAGCCCTTGTCGGTCTGGAACCCCTTGATCACCGGGGTCAGCAGCCCCACCAGCCCGTCCGCCGCCTTGTCGTCCAGCCGATGCGCGCGGTCGATCAGGCTCGCGCCCCAGAAGGTCAGCGCCCGCGCGCCCTCGACGAAGCTTTTCTGCTCCATCAGGTTGCGGCGGATGTCGGGGTGGACGATCAGCGGATCGGCCGGACCCTCGGGGTTCTTCGCGCCCGTCACCGCGCGGCCCTGAAGCCGGTCCCTGGCATAGAGGACGGCGTTCTGATAGGCCGCCTCGGCCACGGCATAGCCTTGCAGGCCGACGCCCAGACGGGCCTCGTTCATCATGGTGAACATGGCCCGCATGCCCTTGTGCAGCTCTCCCAGCAGCCAGCCCTTCGCGCCGTCGTAATCCAGAACGCAGGTGGCATTGCCGTGGATTCCCATCTTTTCTTCGATCTTGCCCAGGGTGACGCCGTTGCGGGCACCCAGGCTGCCGTCCTCGTTCACGAGGAACTTCGGCACGATGAAAAGCGAGATGCCCCGGGTGCCCTCGCCCCCGCCCGGCGCCTTGGCGAGCACCAGATGCACGATGTTCTCGGCCAGGTCGTGATCGCCCGCCGAGATGAAGATCTTCTGGCCGGTGATCAGGTAGCTGCCGTCGTCCTGCGGTTCGGCCCTGGTGCGCAGAAGGCCCAGATCGGTGCCGCAATGCGGCTCGGTCAGGTTCATCGTGCCGGTCCAGTCGCAACTGATCATCTTCGGCAGCCAGGTCGCCTTCTGCGCGTCGGTGCCATGGGTATGGATCGCCGAGACCGCGCCATGGGTCAGGCCCTGATACATGTTGAAGGCCATATTGGCCGAGACGAAGATCTCGCCCACGGCGCAGTTCAAGAGATAGGGCAGCCCCTGGCCGCCATATTCGGGATCGCAGTCGAGCGCGGTCCACCCGCCCGTCTTCATCGCCTCGAACGCCGCCTTGAAGCCTTCGGGCGTGCGCACCGAACCGTTCTCGACCACGCAGCCCTCGCGGTCGCCCACGGCATTGAGCGGCGCGAGCACCTCGGAGGCCACCTTGCCCGCCTCTTCCAGCACGGCGGCGGTGAAGGATTCGTCCAGATCGCCATAGCCCGGCACATCCGAGGCCGAGGTGGCGAGAACCTCGTGGAGCAGGAACTGCATGTCCTTGAGGGGCGCGGTATAGCTGGTCATTGTCGGTCTCTCTCCCTAAGTCCTGTGCCCGGCGCGGCCCGAAGGGCGCGCGCGGGCGGCATCATTCTGCGGCGGCCCGGGCCGGTTGCGCGGCGGGACCTGCGCCCGCGCGAACCGCCGCGATCAGATCGGCGCCAGCCTCAAGCTCGGCGCGCAACTCGACGATGGCCAGATCCAGTTCGGCGCGCTGCGCCTCCATGATCCGCAACCTGTCCTGCGCCAGGCTGAAGGTATGCTCCATCTGCGCCAGATTGGTGCCCTCACGCTGATAGAGGTTCAGCATCTGCCGGATGTCCTCCAGGCTGAAGCCGAACCTCTTGCCGCGCAGGATCAGCTTGAGCCGCGCCCGGTCGGCCCGGCTGTAAAGGCGCCGCGTGCCCCGGCGGATCGGGGTCAGAAGCTCCTTGGCCTCATAAAAACGCAGGGTCCGGGGCGTGACGTCATAGGCCTCGCACATCTGCCGGATCGTCATCATCTCGTCGGCATTCATCCGCGGTTCTCTCCCTTCCCTCCCCCGGTGATCGCGGCGGCTTGCTGCGATATGGGTCCTCGGTCGGCAGACTAGCAGGTAAGTTGACGTTCACGTCAGCATAACGTCGCGTCACGGCATCGGGGAAAACGCGGCTTCGGCCCGGGCGCGCCCCGCCGCGCGGAAAAGCCCGCCCGGGCCGACGCCATCCGCCGCGCGGGCGCCCCGCCATATGGACCCCCGCCGCCGTCTCTGCCAATACTGGCACCCAGACCGACGGGAGCGCGACATGAGTTTCGGCAAGGGCCACCATCTGCATCTGATCGACGGCTCGGCCTATATCTTCCGCGCCTATCACGCCCTGCCGCCGCTGACGCGCTCGGACGGGACGCCGGTGGGCGCGGTCCAGGGCTTCTCGAACATTCTGTGGGGCGAGATCACCAAGGAGCGCAACGGCAATTCCGCCACCCATATCGCGGTGGTCTTCGATTATTCCTCAAAGACCTTCCGCAACGAGATCTATCCCGAATACAAGGCCAACCGCCCGCCGCCGCCCGAGGATCTGCTTCCGCAATTCCCCCTGACGCGCGAGGCGACGCGGGCCTTCAACGTCTCGTGCATAGAACTGCCCGGCTATGAGGCCGACGACATCATCGCCACGCTGGCGCGAATGGCGGTCGAGGCCGGGGGAACCGCCACGATCATCTCGTCGGACAAGGATCTGATGCAGTTGGTGCGCCCCGGCGTGGACATTCTGGAGCCGATGAAGAACCGCCAGATCGGCCCCGACGAGGTGGTCGAGAAATTCGGCGTCGGGCCCGAGCGGGTGGTGGATGTGCAGGCGCTTGCGGGCGACCCGACCGACAACGTGCCCGGCGCGCCGGGGATCGGGCTGAAGACCGCGGCGCTTCTGATCAACGAATACGGCAGCCTGGAAGAGCTTCTCGACCGCGCGGCCGAGATCCGCCAGCCCAAGCGGCGCGAGACGCTGACCGTGAACCGCGACCAGATCCTGACCTCGAAGCGGCTGGTGCAGCTCGACGACCGCGTGCCGCTCGACATCGCGCTGACGACGCTTGAGGTGAAAAAGCCCGATCCCCCGGCGCTGCTGGAGTTCCTTGCCACGATGGAGTTTCGCGGCCTCGCCCGCCGGGTGGCCGAACGGCTGAAGGTCGAGGTGCCGGTGATCGAGGCGGCAGGGCCCGCGACCGCAGCCGAACCCGAGGCGCCCGGCCAGCCCGCCTTCGACCGCAAATCCTACATCGCCATCCGCGACCGCGCCACGCTCGACGCCTGGATCGCGCAGGCGCAAGAGATCGGCCATGTCGCGGTGGATACCGAAACCACCAGCCTGGACGAGATGCGGGCGGAACTGGTCGGCGTCTCGCTGTGCATCGAGCCCGGCAAGGCCGCCTATATCCCCCTCGGCCACCGCCAGGGCGGCGGCGACCTGTTCGGCTCGGCCGATCTGGTCGAGGGCCAGCTGGATCTGGACGAGACCCTCGCCGCGCTGAAACCGCTGCTTGAGGATCCGGCGGTCCTCAAGATCGGCCAGAACATCAAATACGACTGGAAGATCCTTGCCCGCCACGGCATCCGCATCACGCCTTTCGACGACACGATGCTGATGAGCTACGCGCTGCAGGCCGGGCTGAACGCCCATGGCATGGATGTGCTGTCCGAACAGTATCTCGGCCACAAGCCGGTGCCGATCAAGACCCTGATCGGCGCGGGCAAAAGCCAGATCACCTTCGACCGCGTGGGGATCGACGACGCCACCGGCTATGCCGCCGAGGATGCCGATGTGACGCTGCGGCTGTGGCGGCTCTTCCGGCCGCAACTGCACCGCGCCCGCGTCGCCACGGTCTACGAGACGCTGGAGCGCCCGCTGGTCCCGGTGCTGGCCGGGATGGAGATGACCGGGATCCGGGTCGATCGCGACGTGCTCTCGCGCATGTCGAACGCCTTCGCCCAGAAGCTCGCGCAATACGAGGACGAGATCCAGGAGATCGCGGGCGAGAAATTCAACGTCGGCTCGCCCAAGCAACTGGGCGAGGTGCTGTTCGACCGGCTGGCCGTGCCCGGCGGCGAAAAGGGCAAGACCGGCGCCTATGGCACCGGCGCCGATATCCTCGAAGACATCACCACGCTGGAAGACAGCCACCCCAGGGGCGCGCGCCTGGCGGCGAAGGTGCTGGACTGGCGCCAGATCGCCAAGCTGAAATCGACCTATACCGATGCGCTGCAGCAGGCGATCAACCCCGAGACCGGCCGCGTCCATACCAGCTATTCCATCGCGGGCGCCAACACCGGGCGGCTGGCCTCGACCGATCCCAACCTCCAGAACATCCCCGTGCGCACCGAAGAGGGCCGCCGCATCCGCGAGGCTTTCGTGGCCCGCCCGGGCCGGGTGCTGGTCAGCCTCGACTACAGCCAGATCGAATTGCGCATCCTCGCCCATGTCGCCGCGATCCCGTCGCTGAAACAGGCGTTCCGCGACGGGCTCGACATCCATGCGATGACCGCCTCCGAGATGTTCTCGGTCCCGCTCGACCAGATGACGCCGGAAATCCGGCGGCAGGCGAAAGCCATCAACTTCGGGGTGATCTACGGGATCTCCGGCTTCGGCCTGGCGCGCAACCTGCGCATCCCGCGCGCCGAGGCCCAGGGCTTCATCGACCGCTATTTCGAACGCTTCCCCGGGATCCGCAGCTATATGGACGACACCATCGCCTTCGCCAAGGCCAACGGTTTCGTCCAGACCCTGTTCGGCCGCAAGATCCACACGCCCGAGATCAACGCCAGGGGCCCCGGCGCCGGTTTCGCCCGCCGCGCCGCGATCAACGCGCCGATCCAGGGCACCGCCGCCGATGTGATCCGCCGCGCGATGATCCGCATGCCCGCCGCCATCGCGGGGATCGATGCCGACATGCTGTTGCAGGTCCATGACGAACTGCTGTTCGAAGTGGCCGAGGATCAGGTCGACCGGCTGATCGAGACCGCGCGCGCGGTGATGGAGAACGCCCCCGATCCCGCGGTGAAGCTGGATGTGAAGCTGGTGGTCGACGCCGGGCGCGGAGTGAACTGGGCCGCCGCGCATTGATCGCAAGCCCTGGCCCCGGGCAACCGGCCTCCAGACCGCATGCATATCCCTGGCGACAAGGCCCCCCCTCCTTGATCCCCCATCGGCCCCAAGGGCCGGTGAAGGCCCCCGCGCCCTCTCCTTCATCTTGGCAAAAATATCCCCGCCGGAGGCTCCGCCGCTGCAATGCGGCGATCACGATTGACATATACTTTCCAATCGTTAGATATATTCGCAATAATATTTCCTACTCGCCCCAGGGATTCCCATGACGCAGCCCGAGACGCCCCGCCCCCTGCCCGATACCCCGGCGAAAGACGCGCCCTGGCTGTTCCGCACCTATGCCGGCCATTCGACGGCGGCGGCCTCGAATGCGCTCTATCGCGGCAATCTCGCCAAGGGGCAGACCGGGCTCTCGGTCGCCTTCGACCTGCCGACCCAGACCGGCTATGACAGCGACCACGAACTTGCGCGCGGCGAGGTCGGCAAGGTCGGCGTGCCGATCTGCCATCTGGGCGACATGCGGGCGCTGTTCCAGGACATTCCGCTGGAGCGGATGAACACCTCGATGACGATCAATGCCACCGCGCCCTGGCTGCTCGCGCTCTATATCGCGGTGGCCGAGGAACAGGGCGCCGATCTCTCGAAGCTGCAGGGCACGGTGCAGAACGACATCATCAAGGAATATCTCTCGCGCGGGACCTATATCTGCCCGCCCGCGCCCAGCCTGCGGCTGATCACCGATGTCGCGGCCCATACCGTGCGGCATCTGCCGAAATGGAACCCGATGAACGTCTGCTCCTACCACCTGCAGGAGGCAGGCGCGACGCCAGAGCAGGAACTGGCCTTCGCGCTGGCCACCGCCGTCGCGGTGCTCGACGATCTGAAGGGCAAGGTGGCCGAGGCCGATTTCCCGAAAATGGTCGGCCGGATCAGCTTTTTCGTCAATGCGGGCATCCGCTTCGTCACCGAGATCTGCAAGATGCGCGCCTTCGTCGACCTGTGGGAAGAGATCCTGCGCGACCGCTACGCGATCACCGATCCGAAATTCACCCGTTTCCGCTATGGCGTGCAGGTCAACAGCCTTGGCCTGACCGAGCCGCAGCCGGAAAACAACGTCTATCGCATCCTGATCGAGATGCTGGCGGTGACGCTGTCGAAACGCGCCCGCGCCCGCGCCGTGCAGCTTCCGGCCTGGAACGAGGCGCTCGGCCTGCCCCGGCCCTGGGACCAGCAATGGTCGCTGAGGATGCAGCAGATCCTGGCCTATGAGACCGATCTTCTGGAATACGACGATCTCTTCGACGGCAACCCCGCGATCGACCGCAAGGTCGAGGCGCTGAAGGCGGGCGCGCGGCAGGAACTGGCGCAGATCGACGCCATGGGCGGCGCCGTGGCCGCGATCGAATACATGAAATCGCGGCTGGTCGAGGCCAATGCCGAACGCATCGCCCGGATCGAAAGCCAGGAAACAGTGGTCGTCGGCGTGAACCGCTGGCGCGAGACCGAGCCTTCGCCCCTGACCACGGGCGAGGATGCGATCATGGTGGTGGATGCCGCCGCCGAGGCGGACCAGCTTGCCCGCCTGGCCCGATGGCGCGCCGAGCGCGACGAAGCCGCGGTCGCCGCCGCGCTGGCGGCGCTGCGCGAGGACGCGCGCACGGGCCGCAACGTCATGCCCGCTTCGATCGCCGCCGCGAAGGCGGGCGCCACCACCGGCGAATGGGGCGAGGCGGTGCGCAAGACCTTCGGCCAGTATCGCGGCCCGACCGGCGTGTCGAAAAGCCCGTCGAACCGCACCGAGGGGCTGGAGCCGATACGCGAAGCGGTTCAGGCGGTCTCGGGCCGCCTGGGCAGGCAACTCGCCTTCCTTGTCGGCAAGCCCGGGCTCGACGGCCATTCCAACGGCGCCGAGCAGATCGCCTCCCGCGCCCGCGATTGCGGGATGGAGATCCATTACGAAGGGATCCGCCTGACCCCCGCCGAGATCGTCGCGGCGGCGGCAGCGGCCCGGGTCCATGTCGTCGGGCTTTCGATCCTGTCGGGCAGCCACCTGCCGCTGATCCGCGAGGTGATGGAGCGGCTGCGCGCGGCCGATCTGGGGCATCTGCCGGTGGTGGTCGGCGGGATCATCCCCGAAGAGGACGCCGCCCGCCTGCGCGCCATGGGCGTCGCCGCGGTCTATACGCCCAAGGATTTCGAACTGAACCGGATCATGCTCGACATCGTGGCGCTGGTCGATCCGGCCGCGGTGGCCGCCCAATAGCGCCCGGCTGGGTGGGCGCGCCTTAGCCCAGGGCGGGCGCGACCGACATGGCGGCAAGGTCGATCCGGCGCTCCAGCGCCTGGCCGTCGGCATCGAAAAGATGGCCGTCCGAGGCCAGAAAGCCCATGTCGAGCGGCTTGTCGTCCTCGATCACCCGCGTCCCCGGCAGGACGAAGCAGAAGGTCTCTTCCTGCCCGGGCAGGCTGGAATAGCCGATGGTCTGCTGGCCAAGCTGCTCGACCACCGAAGGGGTGACGCGCAGATCGACACCCCCCGCCGCATGGGCCGGGCCAAGCGCGACATGTTCGGGCCGGATGCCCAGGGTCAACGGCGCGCCCTCGATGCCCGGGCGGGGCTCGACCGGCAGGGTCAGGCGCTGGCCCTGGTAATCCACCTCGACCCCGGCGGCCGAAGCCCCGACGCAGGTGACCGGCAGGAAATTCATCCGGGGATTGCCGATGAAAGCCGCGACGAAAGTGTTCTGCGGCTTGTGGTAAAGCTCCAGCGGCGGACCGACCTGGGCGATGAACCCCGCGTTCAGCACCACGATCCGGTCGGCCATGGTCATGGCCTCGATCTGGTCGTGGGTGACATAGATCATCGTCGCGCCCAACTGCTTGTGCAGCCGGGTCAGTTCGATCCGCATATCGGCGCGCAATGCGGCGTCGAGGTTGGAAAGCGGCTCGTCGAACAGAAAGATCTGCGGCTCGCGCACGATGGCGCGGCCGATGGCCACGCGCTGGCGCTGCCCGCCCGAAAGCATCCCGGGCTTTTGTTGCAGGCGCTGGTCCAGATGCAGGATCTCGGCGGCTTTCCTGACCTTGGCCTCGACCACATCGCGGGGCGCCTTTTCGACCCGCAGCGGGAAGGCGATGTTCTCATAGACCGACATATGCGGATAAAGCGCGTAGGACTGGAACACCATGGCGATGCCGCGCTTGACCGGCGGCAGGTCGTTGACCCTTTTGCCGTCGATCACGATATCGCCCGCCGTGGTATGTTCCAGCCCCGCGATCATGCGCAGAAGCGTGGACTTGCCGCAGCCCGAGGGGCCGACGAAGACGACGAATTCGCCATCCGTCACATCCAGCGAGACGCCCTTGACGACCTCGAAATTGCCGAAGGTCTTGACGACATTCTTCAGGGAAAGCTGCCCCAAGGCCAGGGTCTCCTTATCGACGCGGGGTGAAGGCTCGCGGCGGCCCCGGTCCCCCATGGGCCGCCGCGAGGAGGGATCCTGTCCGCGGGAGCGGCGGCGGATCCCCTAAGGGCCGATACCCCCGCCTGTGACGGCGGGGGCCTATACCGGCAGAGGCCGGGCCGCTTACTTGTATTCCTCAAGCGCGGCGGCGGCCTTGGTCAGCGCATCGGCGGGCTCGGCCGCGCCGGTGACGACGGATTGCACCATCTCGATCATCACGTTCTGCAAGCCCTTGTAATCGGTGAACAAGGGCTCGGGCCCGCCGAATTCGATGCCGTCGATGAAGGGCTTCCAATAGGGCGCGCCTTCCAGCATCGCATCCACCGCCGGGCCGGGGCGCAGCGGCGTCAGGCCGGCGGCACCGCCGCCCTCATAGGCCTCCTGCACTTCGGGCGAGGTGATGTAGCGCGCGAATTCCACCGCCTTTTCCTCGACGCCCGAACCCGCGAAGATCGCAAGGCTGTCGGTGATCAGAAGCGTGCCCGGCCCCTGGGCCGAGGGCCCGAGCGGCAGATCCGCGACGCCCCAGTCGATATCGGTATCGGCCAGACGGAAGGCGGCGCCCACGGCGGCCTGGATCATGCCGACCGAACCGTCGAGGAAGACGGCGCGGATCTCGTTCTGCTCATAGGCGGTCGCGCCTTCGACCGACCAGGGCACCAGCGCCTTGTAGGTTTCCAGCGCCGCCAGGTTCTCGGGGCTGTCGAGGGTGATGTTGCCCTCGGCGTCGATCACGGTGCCGCTGTTGGTATAGACCCAGTGCAGGAACTGGTGCATCGTGTTGTCGAAGGTCTTGGCGGGCAGGCCGTAGCCTGCGGTGCCGGTCTTCTCCTTGATGGTCTTGGCGAATTCGATGGTTTCGGCCCAGGTCTTGGGCGGCACTTCGGGGTCGAGGCCCGCCGCCTCGAACAGCCCCTTGTTCCAGTAGAGCGCCTTGGTCGAGAACGCGATCGGGATGCCCCATTGCGTGTCCTCGAAGGTCACGGTGTCGACGATATGGGGGTAATAGGCCGCCTTTTCCTCGTCGCTCATCGGCACTTCGACGATCAGCTCGTTCAGCGCGAATTCCTTCAGCGTGCGCGAGCCGACATAGGCCATGGCGGCGGGCGATCCGGCGACGGCCAGCGTGGTGGCCTTGTCCTGGCACTGGCCCCAGCCGACCACCTCGGGGGTGACGGTCCAGCCCTCGTTCGCGGCCTCCCATTCGGCGATGTATTTCTCGTGCACGGGGTCGATGGAATCGCCGCAGTAGATCCAGCTGATGTCCTGGGCCATGGCGGGCAGCGCCGTGGTCGAGGCAAGCGCCGCGCTGATCAGGCTTTTGCGGAACAGGGTCGTCATGATGGTTACTCCCGGTTGTTGACTGGCGTTATTGGTTGTTGACTGGCGTTATTGTTTCACCGCGCCCGCGGTAAGCCCGCCGACGAGATAGCGTTGCAGGAAGAAGATGATGACCAGCGCGGGCGCGATGCCGATGAAGGCGGCGGCCATCAATTCGTTCCAGATCACCTCCTGCTTGCCGAAGAAGGCGAACAGGCCGATGGGCAGCGGCATGTATTCGGTCTTGGAATTGAAGGTCAGCGCGAAGATGAACTGCTGGCTGTAGGCGCCGATGAAAGTGACGATGGCGACGACGATGATCCCCGGGCTGGCGATCGGCAGGATCACCCGGCGGAAGGTGTAGAACTGGCTGGCGCCGTCCATATAGGCGGCCTCGTTCAACTCGGTCGGGATCCGCATCATATAGGTGCGCAACAGCCAGATCGCCGAAGGGATCAGGAAGGCCGCCCCCGGCACGATCATCGCCCAATAGGTGTTGAGCATGCCAAGCGTCCGCATCAGCCGGAACAGCGGGATCAGCAGCACCGCGCCCGAGAACATCGACACCGCCAGGAACCCCGCCAGCACCAGGCCCATGCCACGAAATTCGAAGCGCGCGAAGGCATAGGCGGCGGGCACCACCAGAAGCAGCACGATCACCGTCGAGACGGTCGAGATCAGGAACGAGTTGAAGACGTAGCGCGCGAAATGCGGCACCCTGTCCCACATCGTCGAATAGGCGGCAAGCGAGCCGTTCTCGGGCCAGAAGGAATAGGGCGTCGAGAAAAGCTGCGACAGCGGTTTCAGGCTGACCAGGAACCCCTCGATGAACGGGGCCAGCATGAAGAAGAGAAAGACGAAAATCCCGGCATAGATGCCGATCACCTCCCACCAGCGGTAGCGGTCGATCATCGGGGTGTCGTCGTTTTTCCAGAACGCCATGGTGCCGCCCCCCTTACGACTTGCCGACATTCTGCAACCGCCGCGTCACGCGGAAATAGGCGATGCAGAAGATCGAAAGGAAAATGCAGATCACCACCGCCCGCGCCGCGCCCTCGCCATAACGCTTGGAGCCGATGGCGGTGTGGTAGGTATCGATGATCATCGTCGTGGTCGAACCCGAGGGCCCGCCCTGGGTCAGGATCCAGATGATGTCGAAACTGTTGAAGGTGGCGATCAGCGACAGCATCGACATGGTGATGACGGCGGGCATCATCAAAGGCAAGGTGATGCGGCGGAACCGGGTCCAGCGTCCGGCGCCATCGGTCCAGGCGGCCTCGTAAAGGTCCTTCGGGATCGACTGGATCGCGGCCAGGAAATAGATCGTCACCATCGGCACGCCGATCCAGACGTCGGTGACGATGGTCGCCCAATAGGCGGTGTTGCCATAGGCTAGGAAGGCCACCGGCCCGTCGACCAGCCCGAAGCGCTGCAGCAGGCCCGAGATCATGCCGAACTGGCCGTTGTACATCCAGCCCCACATGAAGATGCCGATGGCCATCGGCACGATCCAGGGCGGCATGGTCAGGATGCGGAAGACATGCCGCCCGGGCACGGCGGCGTTCAGCAGCACCGCGCCAAAGGTGCCGATGATCATCTTCAGCGCGACCGAGAAAAAGGTCCAGGTGAAGGTGCGCCAGATCACGCCCGCGAAGGTCTCGTTGAAGATCTTGGCGTAATTTTCCCAGCCGACGTAATCCCATGTGCGGCGCAGGCTGGTGTTGGTGAAGGACAGGCGGAAGGTCTCGACCAGCGGCCAGGCCACGATGATCAGCACGTAGATGATGGCGGGGGCCAGAAGCGCCCAGGCAAAGATCAATGCGGATCGTGACTTGATCATGCGTCAGGCAGCCTTTTTCAGCAAAGCGGCGTCGTAGCGGTCCCAGACCGGGCGAAGGTCGATGACCTGGCGGGCGCGGCGGGCCTCGTCGGTGGCAAGGGCCAGGATCCCGGCTTCCAGCGCGTCCAGCGGGCTGACCGGCAGGGGCCCGCCCCGCATGACATGGCTGACGATGCCCGAGGCCATCTCCTCATCCGCGCCGTAGTGCTGCGACAGCGCCGTGGCCTGATAGGTCTTGTCGATCAGGGTCTTCTCGGACAGCACATCCGTCACCTTGAAGAAGGCGCGGATGAAATCACCCTCGGCCTGGCCCTTGGTGCCGAAGACGGCAAAGCGGCGGAACTGGTCGGGGGCGTTGAGATTGGTGTGGAAGTTCATCCCCACGCCATTGGCGTATTCGATGATCGCGACCTGATAGTCGATGATGTCGCCGTCGCTGTCGAACACCTTGTCCGAGCCGTTCCACCCCGAGGGCTTGCGGTGGAAGATGTCCAGATCGTTGACGCCCTCAAGCCTGGGATCGTTTTCCGGCACGAAGGTCTTGCGGCCGCCGAACGAGGCCACCCTTTCGGGCCGCGCGCCGATCAAGCCGTTGTAGAGATCGAGGTCGTGGCAGCATTTCTCAAGCATGAAGCTGCCCGACCATTTCTCGTAGCGCCGCCAGTCGCGCATGAAAAAGGCGCCGTGATAGGGGTAGATGTGCTCGGCCGCCTCGATCGAGACGATCTTGCCCAACTGCCCGCCGTCGCGCGCCGCGAGCAGGTCGCGGTAAAGCGGCGCATAGCGCAGGACAAGGCCGACCATCAGGTTCTCGGGCCCGAATTTCGCCAGAAGAGCGGCAAGCGCATAGGTCTGTTCGATGGTCGAGACGATGGGCTTTTCGGAGAACACCTTCACCCCGGCCTCAAGCCCCAGCCGGATATGATCGAGATGCAGGTGGTTCGGCGAACCGATCATCAGCAGATCGAAGCCCCCGGCCTTCACCAGATCCTCGGCCGAGCCATAGGCGGTTCCGGCGCCGATCCCGTGCTGTTCCAGCACCGCCATCCCCGCGGGCGCGGGGTCGAAATACCCCACGATCTGAAAATCGGGGTCCATCTCGTTGAACACATGGCCGAGATAGCCAAGGCGGAAGCCCAGGCCGATAATGGCGACTCGCATTTCCCTCTCCCAGTGGAGAAATTCTTTTTCTCGATCTTGCGCATCGCATGGTGGATCGTCAAGAATTTTTCATGAGCCGTGAAAAAATATGTAATTCGTTTTCACGTCTTGCCCAATTCCCGGCCAGAAGGGCGCATTTCAGGCCAGCGCCCGCCCCCGGCGCGACAGGCCCAGAAGCGCCGCGCCGACCAGGCCGGGCTCGATGGCGCATTCGGCGGGAACGATCAGCGGGCGCTCAAGTCGGCGCAGGATGCGCGCGCGCAGCGCCCGGTCCAGCGCCGCGATCAGCGGGCGCGAGTTCGAAAGCCCGCCGCCCGCCGCCATGATCCCCGCGCCCAGCATGTTCTGCACCATGGCCAATGGCCCGGCGAGAAGTTCGAGCCACAGGCCGATCGTATGCGAAGGCGCGGGCGCGCCCGCCTCCCACCCCGCGACGATGGCCTGGCTGTCCAGCGCCTCGCCGGTCAGATGCAGGTGCAGCCGCTCCATCCCTCGCGCGGAACAGATCGCGTCGAGGCAGCCGGTCTGGCCGCAGCCGCAGGCAAAGGCGGGCAGGACCTGGTCGCCGATGATCCTTTGCGCCACCGGCCCGTGCCCCCATTCCCCGGCGAATCCCCCGGCGGAGTTGATCAACTCGCCCCGCACCACCAGCCCGCCGCCGACCCCGGTCCCCAGGATCAGGCCGAAGACCACATCATGCCCGCGCCCGGCGCCGATCCCCGCCTCGGCCAGTGCGAAGCAATCGGCGTCATTGGCCAGATCAACCGGCAGGCCCAGTTCGGCGGTCAGATCCGCCACCAGACGCCGCCCGGTCAGGCAGGGGATATTGGCGACGGTAGCCCGCCCGGTGTCGGGGTCGATGACCCCCGCGATCGAGATCGCCACCCGCTCGGGCGCGGTGGAGGCATCCGAGACGGCCCGGCGCAGCACGGCGGCGAAGCGGGCGAAATCCCCGCCCGGCGTCGGCACGCGCGCGCCGGGGCGGATGTCGTCGGCGCAAAAGGCCTCGGCGCTCTTGATCGCGGTGCCGCCGATGTCGAAGCAAAGGATCACGCCCGCACCCCCGCGCCCGCCTGCGCCACATCCGCCTGCGCCACGCCCGCGGCGGGCAGGCCGCCGATCCAGGTGCCCAGGGCCTCGACCCCCGGAGAGATGGCGATGAAATCGGCGCGCGCGCCGGGGGCCAGATGGCCCCGGTCCGACAGCCCCATCGCCCGCGCCGGATGCAGCGCGGCCAGCCGAAGCGCCTCCTCCAGCGGCAGGCCGAGCCCGCGATGCACATGCCGCACCGCGTCGATCAGGGCGATGTCGGCCCCCGCGAGCGTGCCGTCCTGCAGCGTCAGCCGCCCGCCCTCGCGCAGGATCCGCCGCCCGTTCAGGGTGAATTCGCGCTGGTCGCTGCCTATGGTCGACATGGCATCCGAGACGAGGAAGATCCCGCCCGAGCGCCCGGCCCCCGCCTTGGCCCTGAGTGCCACCCGCATCACGGTGTCGTCGACGTGGAACCCGTCGGCGATCAGCCCGGCCCAGATCCTTTCGCCGTCCAGCGCCGCGCCGACCAGACCGGGCGCGCGATGGCCAAGCTGGCTCATCGCGTTGAAAAGATGCGTCACCATCCCCGCGCCCGCCGCGAAAGCCGCCCGGGCCGAGGCAGCGTCGCAATTGCTGTGGCCAAGGCTGACCACCGCCCCCGCCGCCGCCAGGTCGCCGATCTGGAGCGCGCTCGCCGCCTCGGGCGCCAGCGTCACGATCAGGTTCGGCAGCGCCCCGGCGGCCAGCACCAGCGCGGCCAGATCCGCCTCGGCCATCGGGCGGATCAGGGCGGGGTCGTGGGTGCCCTTGCGCGAAACCGCCAGATGCGGGCCCTCAAGATGCAGGCCCAGAAAGCCCGGGGTGGCATCCGCCTGCCCGCCGGCCGAGATCGCGGCCGCAGTCACCTCGGGCCGGTCGGTGATCAGCGTGACCATGGTCGCGGTGGTGCCGAACGCGGCATGCGCCGCGCAGATCCGCGCGATGCCGCCGAGGGTTGGGTCGTTGTTGAAGAGGACCCCGCCGCCGCCATTGACCTGAAGGTCGATCAGGCCGGGCACGATCCAGCCCGGAACCGGCACGGCCAGGGGCGCGCCCTCCGCAGGCCCGATCCCGGCGACGCGCCCGCCGTCGATGCGCAGCGCGGCATCCTCGTGCCATTGCACCCCGTCGAAGATCCGCGCCGCGCGGTAAATCCCCTTCGGCATCGCCGCCCCCTTACCAGACCGTTCCGCGCGCCGCGACATCCTCGACCCGGCTGACGCGGCCCGCGCGGTGAAAGACGATCCGGTCGAACAGGTTGGACACGACGCAGGTGTGGTTCGGGATCACCCGGACCCGATCCCCCACCCCGGGCGCGGGCGCCGTGCAGCCGGTCAGATCCACGACCGCATGCTCTTCGGAAAGCGAGGTTATCCGCGCGCCCGGCAGTTCCTCGATCTCGCCGTAATCGGCAAAGCCCAGAAGGTCCGAGGTCAGCGCCTTCGACCCGCAGTCGAGCACCGCGCGCTGCGGCGTCGGGCGCGAGACCACGGTCGCGAGCACATGCATCGCCAGATCACCACGACCGCATTCGCCCGCCCGCAGCATCGCGCGGTCGTTGTAGACATAGGTGCCCGCCCGGTGTTCGGTGGCCGAGGACACCAGATGCGCCTGCCACAGATCCGGGCTGCCGCCGTTCGAGCGCAAAGGGCAGTCGATCCCCGCCGCCGCCAGAAGCGCCATCGCCTCGCGCAGGAAAGCCTCGACCCGCGCGGCGCCCCCCGGCGCGGGATAGGTCACCAGCCCCGCGAAACGCAGCCCGCCCGCGGCCTGGATCCGCTGCGCCAGCGCGAAGGCCGCCTGCGGGTCCTGCACCCCGCAGCGCCCGCCGCCGGTGTCGCATTCCACCGCCACCGCCAGAGGCTTGCCGCCCGCGAAAGCAGCGGCATAGCCCGCGACGGTCTCGGCGCTGTCGGCGACCACCACCAACCGCGCCACCCGGTCGTTCAGCGCGACCAGCCGCCGCAGCCGCGCGGGCCCGAGGATGTTGTAGGTCACCAGGATGTCGTCGAAGCCCGCCCCGGCGAAGACCTCGGCCTCGGTCAGCTTCTGGCAGTTGATCCCCACCGCCCCGGCATCGACCTGGGCGCGCGCCACCGCCGCGATCTTGTGGGTCTTGATATGCGGGCGAAAGCCCAGCCCATGCGCCGCCATATAGGCCTGCGCCCGGGCGATGTTCGCGGCCAGACGGTCCTCGTCGATCACCGGCATCGGTGTCAGCACCTCCTCCAGCGGGGCGCCCGGTTCGGGCCAGGGGAAATTCGGCGGAAGGGGCATCATCTGTCACCTGCGAAAGGATCGTCCACGCGCGGCCAGATATCGGCGCGGACATGGCGATAAGTGGTCCGGGCCGGATCGTTGGGATAGGGCATCCCGGCCGAACAATAGATTATCCCGGAGGCGATCTTCGAGAAAGCCGCATAGAAATGGTTGGTGGACTTGATCACCAGAACCTTGCAGGCGGTCGGGTCGACGCCAAGCGCCTCGAACAGCGAAGGGTCGTAATTCTGCGCCCGCACGGTGTTGAGGATGACCTCGACCCCGGTCTCGGCCCCCTGCGGATCCAGAAGCGCCAGCCGCGCCGCCGGGCCGAAGGGCACCAGGCTTTCGCCGAAACGCATCTCGGCCCTTGCGTTCAGCCGCTCGATCCGCACCAGCGCATCGACCGGATCGCCGGTGAAGGGCGCCGATTTGCCGCCGAAGCGCAGGGGGATCTCGGCCCCCTCGCCCGCGACGAGGCAAAGCTGCACCGCCATCGGGTCCCAGATCGTGCCGAAGACGACGCCGCGCGCGCCGCGCGCCAGCACCTCCTTCAGGATCACCGTGGAATCCCCCGCCGTGCCGCCGCCGGGATTGTCCCACATATCGGCGATCACCACCGGATGGGCGCGCGCCGCCATGGCCTGCGTCACCGCCTCGGCCTCATCGACCGAGGGCATGATATGGCGGCCGCGATTGGCGTAAAGCCTTTCGCCAAGCCGCCTGGCCAGCGCCGCGCCATGGGCCGCATCGCCATCGGTCACCGCGACCATCTTCGTTCCCATCTCGGGCACGTCGCCCGCCATGAAGCCATGGACGGCGGAAAGCGACAGCACCCTGGGATCGGTCCGCTCGATCTCGATCATCTCGTCGACGAAGCCGCGCATCGGCTCGCGCGAGGTAGGGAAGACGTCGATCATCCGGCAGTCGTAGACCGAGACGACCGGGCGCACCCGCCCCTCAAGCGTATCGACAAGGATGCGCCACAGATCCTCGGCCCGTTCGACGAAATCGGTATGGGGGAATTCCTTGAAGAAGACGTAGAAATCCAGCGCCGCCCGACGCTTCGCGGTCAGATGCGAATGCGGGTCCATCTCGGCGCAGATCACCACCTCGGGACCGACGAGGTCGCGGATGCGGGCGGTGAAATCGCCCTCGGGGTCCAGATAGCCCTGCGCCACCATCGCGCCATGCAGCCCCAGCACCACCGCATCCACCGGCAGCGCGGCGGCAAGCTGGCTGAGGATCTCGTCGCGCAGCCCCTCATAGGCTCCGCGCGAGACCAGCCCCGCCGGATCGGCCCAGGCGGCCGAACCCTCGACCAGTTCCCAGCCCTTTTCGGCGCAGACCCGCCGCCCGACCGGGATCGGCGCGGTGCAAAGCGTCGGCGTCGCCGGATGCTGCCCGGGCGGGGCATAGAGCGAATCCTCGAACCCCTTGCGGTCGATCACGATGGGCGAGAAGGTGTTCGTCTCGGTCGCGAGCGCGGCCACGAAGATGCGTCTGCGGGCCGGATCCGGCATGATCACTCCTTGATATGGGGAAGATAACCGACGAAACCCGCGATCTTCCAGCCACCATCCTCGCGACGGCAGATGTAAAGCGTCTGCCAGTTCATCCGATCCGACGTGCCATCAGCCTTCGGCAGGCGGCCGTCGAACTTCTTGCGCACCAGCGCGGCATCGCCGGTGATCTCGATCTCTTCCAGCCGGGTGGCGGCATAGATCGCGGCGCGCGGATCGCCCGCGAAGACGCCCGCCGCCCGGTCGGCGACGAAGACCTCGGCCTGACGCAACCATTCGGCGCGGTAGGCCTCAAGCGTGGGGAAGGCCAGGGTGAAGCCCTGCGGATCGGGCTGGAAGTTCCCCGAAACCCCGGTGAAGTTCCGCGCGATGAAATCCCCGGCGACCGCCGCCCAGTCGGCGCTGGTCCAGGCATCGATATCGCGCGCGACCAGCATCTGCCAGATCGCGCGGCGATCGGGATCGCCCTTGGGGAACGGATTGAGGAACGGGTCGCGTTCTGCCGTCATCTTGGGCCAGCCTTTCGACAGATCATGAAAATCTTTTCAGCATTCATGTATATTCTCTGGAATAATCGCGATGGATATGGCTAAATGTCAAGGAAGAACGAAAATGAATTTCTGGATTCCTGCCAGTGCTTGACCGGACGATCATCTCGGGGTTGGTGGCGGGCACTCTCTGCCCCGACACCCCCTGCCGAGCGCACCGCATCCGAGGCCGCATCCGGCCGGACCTCATCGGAACGGGCTCCAGCCGAACGGGAAATTCATGACCGATCTGAAAGAAACCGCAAGCGAAACGGCGCCGCCTGCCAACCCCGCCCCCCCCGAGGCCTCGGGGGCCACGATGGGTGCCTCGGGCCTGATCGCGGCGCTGACCGATGAGGAGGGCAGGCTCTCCGCGCTGGAAAGACGGCTGGCGCAATCGGTCCTGGCGGATGTGAACTATGCCACCAATGCCTCGATCACCGAGATCGCGGCGCGGGCGGGCGTCTCGCCCCCCACGGTGACGCGGTTCTGCCGCCGCCTGGGCTGCGCCTCGTTCTCGGATTTCAAGGTGCAACTGGCCAAGAGCGCCTATGTCGGGCTGCGCTACCTGAAACCCGAATCGGTGACCTCGACCGCCGCCGAAGTGGCCGAGGATATCGTCACCAAGGCGCAGAACGCGCTGTTCGAGATGCACCGCAACCTCGACCTCGCGGTGATCGAGCGGGCGGCGGCGCTGCTTGCGGGCGCGGGGATGATCTATGCCTTCGGCGCGGGCGGCAATTCCTCGATGATCGTCAACGAATTGCAGAACCGGCTGTTCCGGTTGGGCGCGCGGGTCTCGGCCTCCAACGACCACGGGATGAACCTGATGCTCTCGGCGGCGGCCGAGCCGGGGACCGTGGTGTTCGGCTCCAGCTTCACCGGGCGCAATGCCGAACTGGTGCGCTGCTTCCAGGTGCTGCGCGACCGCGGCGTGCCGACCATCGCGCTGACGCAGAGCGGCTCTCCGGTGGCGGAGGCGGCGGATCTGGTGATCGCCGTTGACCTGCCCGAGGGGCAGAACATCTTCCGCGCCTCCTCGACCCGATATGCCAGCCTCGCGGTGGTGGATATCCTTGCCAATCTGGTGGCCTATGCCGACCGGGTGCGCTCGGCCCGGATCCTGCGCGGCATCAAGGAACAGCTCATCCGCCACCGCGACGGTGACGACCGCCAGCTTCTGGGCGACTGACCCCCGGCCGGGCGCGAAGCGGCCGCGCCCCCGCCGGTTATCCTGTTGCCGCGCAAGGGGATGCCCATGCGGGATACCGACGAGACCGCCGCGCGCGGTCTGGCCATCGTCACCGGGGCCGCCGGCGATATCGGCCGCGCCATCGCGGCAAGGCTGCGGCGCGACCATGATCTGGTGTTGCTGGCCGACCGCGACCTGCCCGCCGCCGAGCGCGCGGCGGCGGAACTGGGGGCGGGATTCACGCCCGTCCAGGTCGATGTGACCGATGCGCAAAGCTGCCTGGATCTGGCCAGGGCGGCCGAGGATCTTGGCGGCGCGCGGACCCTGGTGAACAACGCGGGCGCCGCCCTCTCGCCCAGCCTGCATGCCACCACCGCCGAAAGCTTCGCCGCCGATAGGGCGCTGAACCTCGACGCGGCCTTTCTGGTCTTCTCGGCACTGGCCGCGCAGTTGACCGCGCATCGCGGGGCGGTGGTCAACATCGTCTCGGTCAATGGGATCTCGGTCTTCGGCCATCCGGCCTATTCGGCCGCCAAGGCGGGGATGATCCATCTGACCCGACTGATCGCGGTGGAATACGGCCGCCACGGCATCCGCGCCAATGCAGTCGCACCCGGCACCGTGCGCACCCAGGCCTGGGAGGCCCGCGCCATCGCCAACCCCGAGGTCTTCACCGAGGCCGCCGCGCATTATCCCCTTGGCCGCATCGTGCGCCCCGAGGATGTGGCCGAGGCGGTAGGCTTCCTCGCCTCGCCCCTGGCCGCCGCGATCACCGGGACGGTGCTGCCGGTGGACTGCGGCCTGACCGCGGGCATCCCCGCGCTGGCGCGCACCTTCAGCCAAAGCGACGACTACTGACACCCACCGACCCACACCGACAAAAAGACGACAGGGAAGCGACATGACCCTTTTTCTGGAAAACGCCTGGGCCCCCGAACCCGCCCCCGAAGGCACATGGGAGATCCGGCTGACCAATCTCTCGGATGAGGTGCTGGAGGATTTCACCCTCGCCCTGACCACCATCACCCGCATCATCGACCGCGAGCGGGTCTCGGGCGGGCGTCTGGTGCGAAGGGTGGCGAACTACCACGAATTCGCCCCGCCCGAAGGGTTGCGGCTGGCGCCGGGTGAAAGCTGGCTGGTCCGGGCCGAGGCGCTGAACCGCTCGCCCTTCCATCGCAATGACGCGGCGAAGACCGCCTGGGTCAATCTCGGCGCGCGCCGCCTGGCCGTCCAGGTGGGCGACCTGATCCAGGCCGACGCGCCCCCCGCCCCGCCGCCGCCGCGCATGCCCGCGGGACGGCTGACGCTGCCCTTCGCGCTGCTGCCCTGGCCGAATGCGATCCGGGCCGAGCCGGGCCCTGCCCCGGTCCTGCTGCATGCCGCCCCCGGCACGGCGATGGCCGACCTGCGGCTGATGCTGTCGGTCGATGCGCTGCACGCCCGCCTGTTCCCGGCCGCGCGCAAGCTGTTCCAGCTTTCGCCCGCCCCCGGCACGCGCGAGATCGCCTTCGCCTATGACGCCTCGATCCCGGCCGAGGGCTACCGGCTGAGATTCGGCCGCGGGATCGAGCTTGCCTCCAGTGCCGAGGCCGGGCGCCGCCACGGGCTGGTCGCGCTGGCCCAGATGCTGCACGGCGCCTTCACCGATCCCGCCTTCCGCTTTCCGGCCGAGGGCGTGATCGAGGATGCCCCGCGCTACGGCTGGCGCGGCAGCCATCTGGACGTCTCGCGCCATTTCTGGCGCTTCGATCAGGTCAAGCGCGTGGTCGATATCCTGGCCTGGCACCGGATGAACCTTTTCCACTGGCATCTCACCGACGACGAGGGCTGGCGGGCCGAGATCCTGGCCTATCCCGAACTGACCCGCGCGGGCGCGCATCGCAGCGCCGACACCCCCGCCATGCTGCCGCAACTGGGCGACGGGCCGGGCGTCTCGGGCGGGTTCTATACCCAGGACCAGATGCGCGAACTGGTCGCCCATGCCGGCGCCCTGGGGATCGAGGTCATGCCCGAGATCGAAACCCCCGGCCATGCCGCCTGCGTCGTCGCGGCCCTGCCCTTCCTGGTCGACCCCGACGAGACGCCCGACAGCTATCACCCGGTCCAGGGCTATCCCAACAACTCCTGGAACCCAGCCATCCCCGAAACCTTCGTGGTGCTGGAGCGCATCATCGACGAGCTTTGCGCCATCTTCCCCTCGCGCCATTTCCACATCGGCGGGGACGAGGTGGCGAAGAACGCCTGGCTGGAAAGCCCGAAGGCCCGCGCCCTGATGCAGCGCGAGGGGCTTTCCGGCACGTTCGAACTGCAAAGCTGGTTCCTGCGCCGCGTCAAGGCGATGCTGGACGCGCGCGGGCGGGTGCTGGTCGGCTGGAACGAGGTCGCCCATGGTGGCGGCGTCGCGCCCGAGAACACCCTGCTGATGGCCTGGGAAAAGCCCGAGGTCGGGATCGAACTGGCGCGCCAGGGCTATGACGTGGTGATGACGCCGGGCCAGGCCTATTACCTCGACATGGTGCAGGGCGCGGACTGGCTGGAAAACGGCGCGGGCTGGGCTGGGCCGGTGCCGCCCCGGCAAAGCTACGATTACGAGGCCGAGGGCGATTTCCCCGAAGAGCTCCGCCCCCGGATGCGCGGCATCCAGGCCTGCATCTGGTGCGAGCATTTCACCTCGGACGCCTGGTTCAACGATCTCGTCTTCCCGCGCCTTTCCGCCGTGGCCGAGGCCGCCTGGACCCGGCGCGAGAACAAGGACTGGCTGCGCTTCGCAGCCCAGACCAGGCTTCACCCCACGCTTTGACCCTTCGGGGGGCGCCGGATCCGCGCGCCCCCCTCATCCCCCTTTCGCAGGACAGATCCCATGCGTATCGCCGTCGGCGGCATCCATACCGAATGCTCAACCTATTCCCCCGTCCTGATGCAGGCGCAGGATTTTCACGTGCTGCGCGGCGCGGAACTGCTGTCGCATGAACATTTCGGCTTTCTCGGCGCCTTCCCGCAAGTGCGCATCGCGCCGCTGCTTCATGCCCGCGCCGTGCCCGGCGGCCCGGTCTCGCGCGCGACATACGAGGCCTTCAAGGCCGAGTTTCTCGACCTGCTGCGCGCCGCCCTGCCCTGCGACGGCGTCTATCTTGCCATGCATGGCGCGATGAAGGTCGAGGGCATGTTCGATGCCGAGGGCGACTGGATCTCCGCCGTCAGGGATCTGGTCGGGCCCGAGATGGTGATCGCGACCTCCTACGACCTGCATGGCAATGTCTCGGCCCGGGTGACCGACCAGATCGACATTTTCGCGGCCTATCGCACCGCGCCGCATATCGACACGCCCGAGACGATGACCGCCGCCTTCGCGATGCTGCTGCGCGCGCTGGAGACGGGCACGCGGTCGGGGGTGGTGCGGGTGCCGGTGCCGCTGCTTCTGCCCGGCGAGCGCTCCTCGACCGAGGACGAGCCCGCCCGCAGCCTCTATGCCGCCCTGCCGGGGCTGGAGGGGCCGCAGGTTTGGCGCACCGATCTGATGATCGGCTATGTCTGGGCGGACGAGCCGCGCGCGACGGCCTGCGCAATGGTCACCGGCACCGACCTGGCCGCCTGCACCCGGGCCGCGCTGCGGATCGGCGCCGATTTCTGGACCGCGCGCGACAGGTTCCGCTTCGGGCCGGTCACCGGGCCGCTGGAAGAGATGCTCGACATCGCCGCCCGCGCCACCACCGCGCCGGTGATCCTGGCCGATTCCGGCGACAATCCCACCGGCGGCGGCGTGGGCGACCGCGCCGACGTGCTGGCCGCGCTGATCGCGCGCGGCTGGCAGGATGCGCTGATCGCCGGGATCACCGATCTTCCCGCGCTTGAGGCCTGTTTCCAGGCCGGGCCCGGCGCGAGCCTGACCCTGCGGATCGGCGGCAGCCTAGATCCCGCGGGCGACACGGTCGAGACGCGGGCCCAGGTGATCCGGCTGGTCCCCGGCACCGCCCCCGCCGAGCGCGAGGCCGTGGTCCGCATCGGCGGCATCACCCTGGTCCTGGCCGCGCGGCGCCGCCCCTATCACAACCTGTCCGATTTCGCCCGGCTGGGGCTCGACCCGCGCGCGGTCGGGCTTCTGGTGGTGAAATCGGGCTATCTCTCGCCCGAACTGGCGCCGATCGCCAATCCCAACCTGATGGCGCTCAGCGAGGGCGTGGTCAGCCAGGACATCGCGCGGCTGGAAAACCTGCACCGCCCGCCCGGCACCCTGCCCTTCGAGGCGCGGGCGGATTTCACCCCGGAAGCCGAGCCCTCGGCCCGGTTCCGGGGCTGATCCGATGCGGGCCTGGATCTCGATCCTGCGCCGCCATCGGGTGGTGCGTGCCTCGGCTGCGGCGATCTTCCTCTACGGCTTTTCCGGGGCCGCCACCTCGCCCTATCAATCCGTGATCGGCATCCGGGAGTTGGGGCTCTCCGACCAGGCCTATGCGATGATCGCGCTGGCGGCTTCGGTGGCCAATGTGGTGCTGGCGATCGGGATCGGGCTCATGTCCGACCGCTTTCACAGCTATCGCCGCCCGCTGGCCTTCGTCGCCGCCTTCGGGGTGATCGGCTACGGGCTGGTCTGGGCCTTCCCCTCGGCCTGGATGTTCGCCTTCGCGACGGTGGGGCCGCTTGCGCTTTACCATGCCACCAATTCCATGCTGTTCGGCAATGTCCGCGCCCATACCGACCGTTTCGACCCCGAAGAGGCCCGGATCGCCAACGCCCTGATGCGGATGATGATTTCGCTGTCCTGGGTGCTGGTGCCCGGCGCGGTGGGGATCGCGCTGGCGGGGCGAACGAGCATGATCGGATCCTATCTGATCGCGGCCCTGGTCGCAGGGGGCTGCCTTGCCACCGTCCTGTTCTGGCTGGAGCCCGACCGCCCTCCCGCCCCCGGCCCCAATCCCGCCGCCGCCCCCGATCCCGAGGCGCCGCCCGAAGGCGGCACCGGCACCGCCCGCGTCGCCCCCACCACCGGCCGCCCCGACCGGCCCGCCCAGGTGCGGCTGCCCGGCCCGCCCGCGCTGTCCGATCTGCGCCTGATCCTGGCGCCCGCAACCCTGCTGCGAATCCTTGGCGTGGCGCTGATCAGCCAGGTCCTGCACGTCAATGCCGCCGTCCTGCCCCTGATCCTGACCGGGCAGGCCATGGGCCGGGCCGAGGACATCGGCTATGTTATCGGCATGGTCGCGGCGCTTGAGGTGGTCTTCATGTTCTTCTGGACCGGGGTGCTGCGCCGGGTGCGGCTGACCTCGGCGCTGCTGACCACGGCGGCGCTGTATCTGGTCTATCTGGGCATCCTCGCGCTGTCGGACGCGGCCTGGCAGGTCTATGCCGCCAGCCTGATCGGGGGCTTTGCCGCCGCCGGGATCATCTCGCTGCCGATCTCCTACCTGCTCGACATGATCCGCGACCGGCCGGGGCTTTCGGCCTCGCTGATCGCGGTGAACATGTTCGCGGGGGGGGCGCTTGGCGCCGGGGTCTTCGCGCTTGGCAGCCTGGCCGCGCACGGCGCGGGGGGCGGCCTGCTTGCCAGTCTGGGCGGCTATCCCCTTGCGGCGCTGATCAGCGGCGTGCTCGGGGTTCTGGGCGGCGCGCTGCTGGTGGCGATGGAACGCAGGAGGCCGGGATGAAGGGCCCCCGCATCCTGCTTGAGGTCTGCGTCGAGGATGCCGCCGGGATCCTGGCCGCGGACAACGGCGCCGACCGGATCGAGCTTTGCGCCGCGCTGGCGCTTGGCGGGCTGACTCCCTCGGCCGGGCTGATGGATCTGGCGGTGGCCTCGCCCCTGCCCACCATGGCGATGATCCGCCCCCGCGCGGGCGATTTCGTCTGGAGCGCGGCCGAGCGCCGCGCCATGCGCGCCGAGATCCGCGCCGCCCGCGCGGCGGGGCTGGCGGGGGTGGTGATCGGGGCCTCGCTTCCCGACGGCCGACTGGACGACGAGACGCTGGCCGAGCTTCTGGCCGAGGCGGCCGGGCTCGACGTAACCCTGCATCGCGCCATCGACCTGTGCCCCGACCCGGCCGAGGCGATGGAGACCTGCGCACGGCTGGGCATCCGCCGGGTGCTGTCCTCGGGCGGGGCGGCCACGGCGGCAGCGGGCGTGGCGCGGCTGAAGGCGATGGCGCGTCCCGGCATCACCGTGATGCCCGGCGCGGGGATCGACGCCGGAAACCTGCGCGACCTGGCCAGGCTGGCCTTGCGCGAGGTCCACGCCTCTTGCAGTTCTCCGCGCTCTGCCCCCGGGCTGGCGGCGGTCGAGACCTTCGGCTTCCAGCCGAAGGGCGCCCGCGCCACCGATCCGGCCCGCGTCGCCGCCCTGCGCGCCGCGCTGGATCAGATCTCGGCGTCGCAGCCCGAGGGGTGGACGGCCTCGTAGTAATCCCGCAGCGAGAGCTTCGCCGCCGCCGTTTCGTCCAGCACCACCGTCGCATGGCGGTGGAGTTGCAGCGCCGAGGCCGGGCAGGCCGCCGACAGCGGCCCCTCGATCATCTGCGCCGCCGCCACCGCCTTGCCGGTGCCATGGGCCAGCAGAAGCACCTCCTGCGCACGCAGGATGGTGCCGATCCCCATGGTGATCGCATGGCGCGGCACGTCGGCGGGATCGTCGAAGAAACGGGCGTTGGCCTCGCGCGTGGAATGGGTCAGCGTCTTGACCCGCGTCAGCGAGGACAGGCTCGACGTCGGCTCGTTGAAGCCGATATGGCCGTTGGCGCCCAGCCCCAGAAGCTGAAGCCCGATGTCGCCCGCGCGGACGATCTCGGCCTCGTAGCGGTCGGCCTCGGCCCGCGCGTCGCCGGTATCGCCGTGCGGCAACAAGGTGGCCCCGGGCGCGAAATCGACATGGTCGAACAGATGCGCCCGCATGTAGCGCCAGTAGGAGGCCGGGTGATCCGGCGACAACCCGACATATTCGTCCAGGTTGAACGAACGCGCGGCGGCGAAACTGACATCGCCCGCGCGGTGATGCGCGATCAGCCGGGCGTAAAGCGCCTCCATCGTGCCGCCGGTGGCAAGGCCGAGGACGGTCCGCGGCTGGCGGCGCAACCTTTCGGCGATCAGCCCCGCCGCGCGCTCCGCCGCGGCCGCCGGATCGGGAAGGATCAGAACCCGCATGGCCTAGATCGGCTTCCAGGCGATGGCGTCGATCTCGACCTTGGCATCGACCATCAGCCGCGATTCCACCGTCGAGCGCGCGGGCGGGTTCGGGCCGAAATGCTTCTCGAAGACGGCGTTGAAGCTGGAAAAGTCGCGCGCGTCGTCCAGCCAGCAGGTGACCTTGATCACATCCTCCAGCCCGCAGCCCGCAAGCGCCAGCACCGCCTTGATGTTCTCGATCACCTGTTCGGTCTGGGCGGTGATGCCGCCGGGGATCACCTCGCCGTCGCGGGTCGGCACCTGGCCCGAGACATGGACGTAATCCCCCGCCCGCACCGCCTTGGCAAAGGGCCTGCGCTGCCCCCCCGCCTGCGGATCGGCGATATCGTATCGGATGAGACGGGAATCGGACATGATCGCGCTCCGGCTGCGATGCGGGGAGTATGGGTAATTCATTTTCATTATATCCGGGAGATGCACCGCCCATCAAGCCTTATGCGGCGAGATCCGGCATATTCGTGTAATTAAATTTCTTTGACGCCTCATCTGTGACCGGCCGAGGTGCCCCCTTGCGCCGTAGCGCCGCTTCGGCATCAATGGGGCGGGGCAGCGGATCAGGACGGAACCGGCATGAGCTTTCACATCGGCGCGAAACCCGGCGAGATCGCCGAGACGGTGCTTCTGCCCGGCGACCCCTATCGCGCCCGCTGGGCGGCGCGGACCTTCCTGGACGGTGCGGTCCTGGTCAACGAGGTGCGCGGGATGCTGGGCTATACCGGCACCTGGCGCGGCCATCGGGTGACGATCCACGGCACCGGCATGGGCATGCCGTCGATGTCGATCTATGCCAACGAGCTGATCCGCGACCACGGCGCACGGGTGCTGATCCGCATCGGATCGGCGGGGGCTATGCAGCCCGATGTCGGGCTGCGCGACGTGGTTCTGGCCATGGCGGCCTCGACCGAGGGCTCGCCCTCGCGGTCGCTGTTCCGCGAGGTGAACTTCGCCCCCACGGCGGATTTCGACCTGCTGACCCGGGCACATGCCAAAGCACATGCCGGAGCTGCGGGCCGGGCGAGGGTGCATGTCGGCATGGTGCACTCATCGGACACGTTCTATGACGAGCGGCAGGATCTGTCGGATCAATTGCGGCGCCATCGCTGCCTTGCAGTCGAGATGGAGACCGCCGAACTCTACACCCTTGCCGCCCGCCACGGCGCCCGCGCGCTTTCTGTCCTGACCATTTCTGACCATGTCCTGACCGGAGAGGCGTTGCCAGCCGAAGAGCGCGAGAAGAGCTTCGGCGCGATGGTGGAGATCGCGCTGGCGGCGGCTTTCGGGGGCTAGGGGGCGCTGCCCCCTCGGCCCGTGCCGGGCCTCACCCCCGGGATATTTCCGCAAAGAAGAAAGAGGCGAAGAAATTCGGTGGTTGTGAGAGGGCGGCGCGTCTGGTTACCCGGCCTGTGGCCCCGGTCGGGCGCGGCGGGCATTATCAGATTTGCGTTTCCCGCCTTGCGGGCATGCTGCGGCACGGTGGCGGGGGGGTATGCCCGTGGTGGGGCGGGCGCCCCCTGTAAGATCTGCGGCGGACCCGGCCTGTGAAAAGCAGGGCGGAACGTGCCCGTGCGGATCGGACGGGAGTGTCGGAGCCGGGTCAGCCCGGCGTCGCGGCAACAGGATGGTTTCCGTTGCCGCCTGCATCTGCCATCGTTCCCGCCTGCGGGCCTTCCGGCCCTTGGCCGGGCCGGAGCCCGGGAACAGGCTGCCTTATCTGGAGAGTGATCGTGGAATCCAATCGATTGCATCGCGGCAGGCTGATCGATCACATCCAGCTTGTGGTGCAGGACCTCGCGGCCAGCCAGGCCTTCTACGAAGTCGTTCTCGCGGTGCCGGAGATCCCGGTCGTCGGCACGTCCGACGATTATTTCTGGGCGGACGAGCTTGTGGTCTCCTCGGCACAGAGCCGGGCGGCATTGGGCGTGCTGACCGGCCGCCATCATCTGGCCTTCCAGGCGCGTGACCGCGAGATGGTCGATGCCTTCCACCGCGCCGCACTGGCCCATGGCGGCCGCGACAATGGCGCGCCCGGCGCGCGAGACTATCACCCCGGCTATTACGCCGCCTTCGTTCGCGACCCCGATGGCAACAATATTGAGGCGGTCTATCATGGCGAGGGGCGGCGCAGCGCGCCTTCGGTGGTGATCGACTTCTAGCGACACGCCGGGCCCGGCGCAGAGGCCCGCGCGTCTGGCGGCAAGGGCGGGCGCGCAGCATCCTGGGGCCGTGGGCAATATGAAATCGTGCCTCTGTCGCGGCGATCCGGCATCATCGCAGGGGGATCTGCGGAGCCCCTGCGGACCGGGCGCGCGGCCTTTCGCCTCCCGGCGGCGCGATGCTCGCGCTGAAAGCCGCCGGAGCGGCTGGCCGCCGAGCAGGACCTCGCCCGCCAGTGGAGGCGCCCCCCGCGAGCGCCCGCAGGAGCGTGGATTTCTCGCTGCCGTTCGGCCCGGCCAGCACGGTGAACCGGCCCTCGGGAATGCCAAGCGGCCCCCCTCGCCCAGGATGTGGTGGCAATGGGCCAAAGTCATCCCCTGTGCCCGCGAGGCCTCCAGGACAGCCAGCCGTAGAAGGGCGCACCGGTCTGTGCCACCGCCAGCCCCGCCGGGATCTGCGTCGGTGCGATCAGCCTCCGCCCGACCAGATCGGCGGCGATCAGCAGGGCCGCCCCGATCAGGCCCGCAAGCGGAAGGATCCGGCGGCGATCGCCGCCCGCCAGGCGCCGGGCCAGATGCGGGGCGATCAGCCCGACGAAGCCGATCGGACCGCTGGCCGCGACCACCGCCGCCGCCAGCGCCGCCCGGGGTAGCCACAAGGCAGACACGGCCGGAAAGCCGACCAGCAGCAGCACCGCCGCAAGGTCGGGTCCGCCGTTGATGCCAATCAGCCCCGGCTCAAGCAGCGGGTTGCGGATCACCGCCTGGCAGATGGTTCCGGCAAGCCCCGGGGCCGCCGTCGCCGCCAGCGCGGTCAGCGCGCGCAGCAGGCGCAATTCGCCCAGGATGAAAAGCTGGTCCGCGGACAGGCCCGCGCCCCCGGCCAGCAGGCGCAGAGCTGCCTGCGGCGGGATGATCCGCTCTTCGACCATCAGCGACAGCAGCAAGAGGCCGGGAAGCCAGAAGCCGCGTCATCGCCCCTCCGCCCCGAGGCGCCTGTGGACCAGCCACAGGAAGGCCGACGCCCCGACCAGCACCAGCGCGATGCCGACCGGAATGTCGCGCCCGAACAGGGCGCGCGGCAGGGCATCGGCGACCAGGACCAGCCCGGCCCCGACCAGCATCCCGCAGGATAGCCCGCGCGCAAAGCCCTCGGCCCGGACGATCAGGCGCAGGGCATGGGGCACGATCAGGCCGACGAAGCCCAGGGAGTCGGCCAACGCAACCGCCACGGCGGCCAGCAGCACAGCCAGCCCGATCCCGATCGTCCACACCAGCGCGCCACCGCGAGCCCAAGGCCCGCCGCCACCTCGGGCCCGAGCGCCAGCAGGCTCAGGCGGGCGCGCAGCAAGAGCGCGAGGCCAAGCGCCGCGCCAAGCCAGGGCAGCGCCGCCGCAAGGCCCGCCCGCCCCTGCCCGACCAAGGATCCCACCGTCCATTGCCGCACGGCATCCAGCATGGCCTCGTCCAAGATCAGCAGCACCGCCGTCGTCAAGGCGAGGAAGTCCGAAACGATGACCCCGGCCAGAACCAGCCGCAGCGGGGCGTTGCCCCGGCGGCCGTTGCCCGCCAGCGCATGGACCAGAAGCGCGGCCAGGATGGCGCCGAGGAAGGCCACCCTGCTCGATGTCGAACAGGCTGCGGCTGCCACGCCGCTCGGCGCGTCCGCTCGGGCACTTCCATCAGCGCCCGCGCCGTGCGCTCCAGCCGCAGGCGGTCATGCAGACGCTGCTCGGGCAGCGGCGCGGGATCGGCGCTTTCCTCCAGATCCGGCATGGCGATCTCGATGCGGCCGCGCAACTGGTCGCGGCGCAACTGGTCGATCATCAGGGTGCGCGCGCTGCGAAACAGCAGGGGGCCGGGGTCGCGCCCGTCGTCGCCCTCGCGCGTCAGAAGCCGCACGAACACATCCTGCGTCATGTCCTCGGCCAGATCGGCGGAGGCGCCCCGATGGGTCAAGGTCAGGCAGCGCGCATGCTGGCGGAACAATCCCTGGACATCCCAAGCGACGCCGTCCCGCTCTCCCTTCGTTTCGTAGGCGCGTTCGAGTGCCCGGTTCCCGGCCGACATCGTCGCTCAGTGGGCAAGCCTGCGGCAAGAATGCAGCATGCGAGGCCGGGAATAGATCACATCGGCGCGGAAAGGTTCAGTGCCCCGGACATGTGACCCCGGGCGTTGCGGGCCCGCAACGGCGCGAGCGGCGCAAAAATGACGGGCCGGGCAATTCCCGCCCGGCCCATCGGCACCGACCGGGACAAGGGCACCCGGTCAACGTGCTTTTGTCGTGTCAGGTCGCCTTGGCGTAAAGCTTGCTGGAGGTTTCCAGGATTTCCTCGGGGTGGTAATCGGGGATGAAGGCCGAGGCGACGCCTTCGGCCTTATATTGCAGGCCGCCGGTGGGCGGGCCGTCCACCACCCCAAGCGGGCCGGAGCCGTCCAGCGCCTCGCCCTCCCAGATCACGCCGATCTCGTGGTAGGCGTCGGGGCTGAAGCGGTAAAGCTTGCGGTGCATCCCGCCGTCGAGGAAGGGCTTGCTCTCGCGGGTCGACACGCCTTCGATGTTCGGGATCGGCAGCATCTTCTTCATGTCCACCCCGGTCAGCTTCTTCAGCGCCAGCGCATAGGCATGCACGCCCCCGCGGGTGAACAGGTAACCCAGCATATGCCGCGCCGCCGGGTTGTCGGTCATCTCGTAGGCCCGCGGCTTGGCCGTCCGCGCGCCGTTCTACAGGAAGACGTTGGCAGGAGGTCGAGAAACAGGTTGCCCGAGTTGAAGATATAGTCCCCCCGCCAGGGCTGGCCCAGGGCATTGGTTGCCATCCCCCCATGCGGGCCACTGATGTGGAAATTCGGCCCCGCGCCCGCCGCGCCGCCGAACAGATCCCCGAAGATCGCGTTGCCCTTTTCCAGATCGCCCTTCGGCTCGGCCCCGTGCAGAAGCCCGTTCACCGCCGCGCCCACGAGCTCGATATGGCCCAGATCCTTTGGTCGCGATATTGGCGATCAGCGTATAGAGCGGGCGCAGCTTCTCGCGCTGACGGAAGTTGAAGCTTTGATACATATAGGTGTTGAGCGCGGTCATCTCGCCAAAGCGGCCGCCCATCAGCCCGTTCACCGCCGCGGCGGCCCAGGGGTCGGGATCCTTGGGCAGGGGCATCTCCACCTGAAGCCTGTCGATACGCAGAAACATCGGAACGCCTCCTTGGCAGTTGAATGTCCAAATTCTGACTGTTATGGTCGAGATATGGAAAGATATTGGGTAAGTCGGGCCGATAAGCCGGATTTATCGGGGAAAGCGCCATGTCCTCTTCTCTGGCTGGGCTTTCGCTTCGCGACCTTGAGTATCTGGAAGCCATAGCGGAACATCGACATTTCGGGCGCGCCGCCGATGCCTGCGGCGTGTCGCGCGCCTGCGCTGTCGATCCAGATCCACAAGCTGGAAAACCTGCTGGATGCGGTCATCTTCAAGCGGACGCCGCGCGGCGTGGTGCTGACCCCGAAGGGCAGCCGGATCCTGACGCTGAGCCAGGTGGTGCTGCGCGAGGCGCGGGTGCTGCTGGCCTCGCGCCTGGCGGCCGAGGAAGAACCCGCCGGGCCCCTGCATGTGGGCGCGCTGCCCACGCTGGGCCCCTATCTGCTGCCGCAGGTGATTCGCCCCTTGCGCGCCCGCTTTCCGAAGCTGCGCTTCGTGCTGTCCGAGGACAGGTCGGAAAAGCTGGCAGGCCAGCTTGCCTCGGGCGAGATCGACGCGGCGTTGGCCTGCGACACCGGCGATGGCGGAGCGCTTGCGCAGGAACCGCTGTTCTTCGAGCCCTTCGTCCCGCCCGGCACGACGGTGCCGCCGCCGCGCCGGACCAGCAGGACAGCGATTCGATGATGGCCATCGAAGAGGGCCATTGCCTGCATGACCAGTTGCGCGCGACCTGCGGCCCGGCCCTGCGCGGGGCGAGCAGGCGGGCGTCGAGCCTTGAGATGCTGCGCCAGATGGTCGCCGCCGGGGAAGGCGTGTCGCTGATGCCGGTGCTGGCCGCCCTGTCCTTCGAGCGCGGCGACGGTCTGACCACGCATCGCCCCCTGAACGATCCGCGCGCGGGCCGCGAGGTGGTGCTGTCGCACCGGCGCTCCGACACCCGCGCGGCCTGGTTCGCCGTGATCGCGCGGACGATCCGCGAGGCCGTGACCGGCCAGCCCGTCCGGCCGATGCAGGCGAACCCCGCCCGGGATATTGCGGCAGATCAAGGCAGGCCGCGGATATCCGGGATATCATAGGCATGTTTCCGGCAGGCCACGTCACTCTCGCAGCGGGTCCGGTTTTTCCAAACCACATGAGCAGGAGGAACGCTCGTGGCCGAGACACTCGAAATCCGCAATCTGGACGTCTCCGCCGGAGAGACGCAGATCCTCTCGGGGATCGACCTGACCATCGGGCCGGGGGAACTGCATGTGCTCTTCGGCCCCAACGGCTCGGGCAAGTCCTCGCTGCTGGCGGCGATCATGGGCCTGCCGCCCTTCCGCGTCACCGGGGGGGAGATCCTGTTCCGGGGCCAGCGCATCGACATGCTGGCGGTGGACGCGCGCGCCCGGCTGGGGATCGGCATGGCCTTCCAGCGCCCGCCCGCGCTCGACGGGGTGACGGTCAGCGGCCTCTCCGAGGCGCTCGGCGCCGGGGACCGGCTGGCGGCCGAGGCCGCCGCGCTTGACCTGGAGCGTTTCACCGGACGGGGCATCAACCAGGGCTTCTCGGGCGGCGAGATCAAGCGGTGGGAAATCCTCAAGCTCTTTCTGCAACGGCCCGACCTTCTGCTGTTCGACGAGCCCGAAAGCGGGGTCGATCTGGAACATATCGCTGCGGTCGGATCCGCCATCGACCGGCTGATGCAGGGTCCGAAGGGCCGCCGCTCGGGGCTGGTGATCACCCATACCGGCTTCATCCTCGACCATCTGACGGCGGATGTCGGCCATATCATGTCGGGCGGCCGGATCGTCCATTCCGGCGATCCCCGCGAGTTGTTCCAGCATATCCGCAACCACGGCTACCGCGCGCCCGCCGCGCAGGTGGCGTGAACAGGAGCGATACCATGACCCTCCATACCCCTCCGCTCTCGGCCGAAGAGGTCGCGCGGCTCGCCCGCCTCGGTTATGCGACGGATAGGGAACGTGCCGGGACCTGCATCCTCGTCGATCAGGGTGTGCGCCACATCTCGGTCCAGGACAATCAGGTCGAGATCCTGCCCATCGCCGAAGCGTTGCGCCGCCACGACTGGGTGCAGGGCCTGATGTTCTCGCTGATCGCGCCGGATCATGACGAACATGTCCGCCAGGCGTCCGAGAGCACCGACCCGCCTCTGGGCCATTTCGTCCGGGTGATGGAGGGGGCGAAGCTGCGCCTGCCGGTGCAGCTTTTCGACATGATCGAGACGCCGCAGCAGCGCCAGTTCTTCCACAACATCACCGTGGTCGAAAAAGGCGCCGAGGTCGAATTCGTCACCGGATCCTCGGTGTCGCCCAATGTGCGCGCGGGTCACCATATCTCGATCTCGGAAAGCTTCCTGCGCGAAGGCGCGACCTGCCGCTCGGTCTCGGTCGAACAATGGGGGCCGGAGATGCAGGTTCATTCCTATGCCCGCAGCCGCATCGACAAGGGCGCGCATTCCGTGGCGACCAGCATCATGATGTCGCCCCTGCGCCATCACTATTCCCACAGCCTGACCGAGATCGCCGAGGACGGGTCGTCCGGCGACCAGGCCATCGTCTTCGCGCCCGAGGGCACGACCCGGATCATGGAAAGCGGGATCCGCCTGGCCGGGCGCGGCGCCACATCCGAAACCACGACGCGGATGGTGGCGGCGGGCGGGCATATCACCAACCGCAACCTTCTGGTAGGCGCCGCGCCCGGCACGCGCGGCTTCCTCGGCTGCGACGGGCTGAAGCTGGGCGCGGCGGGCGAGATCGTCTCGGTCCCCGGCCTGCGCGCCGAAAGCGCGGAATCGCAGCTCTCGCACGAGGCTTCGATCGGCATGATCTCGGCCGAGAAGATGGCCTATCTGATGGCCACGGGCCTGACCGAGGACGCCGCGCGCGACCTGATCCTGCAAGGCTTCCTGCGGCTTGAGGAAAGCAATGTGCCCGAGGCGATGCGGGCCGAAGTGAACGCCATGATCGCGGCGGCGAAATCCGGGTCGATGTGATGCTCGCCCCTTTCCTCATCATGCTGCGCGAGGGGATCGAGGCGGCGCTGATCGTGGGCATCATCGCCAGCTACCTGCGCCAGACCGGGCGCGGGGAATGGCTGCCGGTGATCTGGATCGGTATTTTCCTCGCCGTGGCGCTTTCGCTCTTCGTCGGCGCGGGCCTGCTGCTGGTGGCCTCGGAATTCCCGCAAAAGGCGCAGGAGGCGTTCGAGGCCGCCGTGGGCCTGATCGCGGTGGCCGTGCTGACCTGGATGGTGTTCTGGATGCGCCGCGCCGCGCGCGGGATCCGGGCCGGATTGCAGGCCGATATCGACCGCGCGATGAAGGCCCCCGCCCGGGCCACCTGGGCGCTGATCGGCATGGCCTTCTTCGCCGTCGCGCGCGAGGGGCTGGAATCGGTCTTCTTCCTGCTGGCGATCTTCCAGCAAAGCCCGGGGCCCGCCGCACCCCTCTCGGCCCTGGCCGGGGTCGCAGTGGCGGTGGCGCTCGGCCTTGCGATCTACTGGGGCGGCATCCGCATCGACCTGCGGCGGTTCTTCCGCTGGACCGGGGTGTTCATCCTGCTGATCGCGGCGGGCCTCCTGGCCGGCGTGCTGCGCAACCTGCATGAGGCCGGGCTCTGGAACCACCTGCAGACCCTGGTCTTCGACCTGTCCGGGTCGCTGCCGGTCTCGGGCGTTCCCGGCACGGTGCTCTCCGGGCTTTTCGGCTATCACCATGCGCCGACCCTGGGCGAGGCCCTGGTCTGGGCGCTGTATCTGGCGGTGACTTTGCCGCTGTTCCTGCGGTCGGATCGTCCGGCCGCGGCTCTCGACGCAAGCAAGGCATGACGAGATGACAGATTTCCCGAAACCTTCCCGGCCCTCGCGCCTGGTGCCGCTGGCCGTCGCGGGATCGGCGGCGCTGGCCATGGCCGGGGGCGTGGCCTTCTGGTATGCCACCCAGACCGCGCCCGAGCCCGAGCGCGGCCAGATCCACAAGGTCGTCGTGGGCGACCGCGACTGCGATCCGATGGATTTCACCCTGCCCGCAGGACGCACCACCTTCGAGATCCACAACGCCTCCGCCCGCCCGATCGAATGGGAGATCCTCGATGGCGTGATGGTGGTCGAGGAACGCGAGAACATCGCGCCGGGCTTCCATTCGCTGCTGACGGCGAAGCTGAAACCCGGCACGTTCCAGATCACCTGCGGCCTGCTGTCCAACCCGCGCGGCGCGCTGGTCGTGACGCCGTCCGAGGAATCCGAGGCCGAGCGCGCCGCGCCGCCGGTCACCGCCTTCATCGGGCCATTGTCGGAATACAAGGTCTGGCTCGGCCAGCAATCGGCGGCGCTGGTCGCTGAAACCGCGCGCCTGACCGACGCGATCCGCGCGGGCGACATTGTGGCGGCGCAGGCGCAATATCTGGCCGCACGCCTGCCCTACAAGCGGATCGAGGCGGTGACCGGCCGTATCGCCGATCTGGAAAACGCCATCGACCCGCTGGCCGATTATCTGGAAAACCGCGAGGCGGATCCCGGTTTCACCGGCTTTCACCGCATCGAATACGGCCTCTGGGTCGAGGGCGACACCGCGTCGCTGGTCCCGGTGGCGGACCGGCTTCTGGCCGATGTGACCGTGCTGCAAGAGCGCCTCAAGGCCCTGCGCCTTGCCCCCGAGGATCTGGCGGGCACCGCCGCGCGCCAGGCCGACCGGCTGGCCGAGGGCCAGATCCGCGATGGCGAAAACCGCTACGGCTTCACCGATCCGGCCGAATTCGCCGCCAATCTGGACGGGATGGAAAAGGCGGTGCAGCTTCTGCGCCCGCTGGTGGCCGATGCCGTGCCGGAGGTGGCCGCGGATGTGGATCAGGGCTTCGCCGAGGCCCGCGCCGCGCTGGAGGCGTTGAAGACCCCCGACGGCTGGCCCGCCTATGACGCCGTCCCGCCCGAGGACCGCGAGCGGCTGGCGGGCGCTTTCCGCGCGCTGACCATCGCCATCGCCGCTGTCAACCCCGTCATAGGATTGGAGTGATCCCGCATGACCGACAACAACCGCACCGCGCCCCCCAGTCGCCGCAGCTTTCTGGGCGGGATCGGCCTTGCCGCCGCCTGCCCCTTCGCCGGGCTGGCCACCCGCGCCGAGGCGCGCGCGACGCCCGAGGGCCATGTCCCCGACGCGCCGGTTCTGAACATGGCGTCGCCCGAAGACCGGGTGGAATGGACCGGTCCGCATCAGGCCGGGATCGTGACGCCGCGCCCCGCCAACGGCATGATCGCCAGTTTCGACGTGATCGCCGGCACGCCCGACGAGATGGAGGATCTGTTCCGCCGCCTGACCGCGCGCATCGCCTTCCTGACCCAGGGCGGGCGCCCGCCCGATCTGGACCCCCGCCTGCCGCCTGCCGATTCCGGCATCGTCGGCCCGGACATCCGGCCCGACGCGCTGACGGTGACGGTCTCGCTCGGGGCCTCGCTCTTCGATGCCCGCGACTGGCTGGCGCCGCTGAAACCCCTTCGCCTATCGCGCATGACCCGGTTTCCGAACGACGCGCTCGACGCCACGATCTGTCATGGCGACCTGTCGCTGCAAATCTGCGCCAACACACAGGACACCACGATCCACGCTCTGCGCGATATCATCAAGATGCTGCCCGACCGGCTGGTGCTGAACTGGATCCAGGAGGGCAACGTGCCCGTCATCCCGCCCGGCGAGGGCGGGCTGGCGGAAAGCGCGCGCGACTTCCTCGGTTTCCGCGACGGATCGGCCAATCCCGATGCGGGTGACGCAGGCCTGATGGACCGCCTCGTCTGGGTCGGCCCGCGGCACGGCGAACCGGTCTGGGCCACCGGCGGCAGCTATCAGCTTGTCCGCATCATCCGCAATTTCGTCGAACGCTGGGACCGCACGCCGCTGCGGGAACAGGAGATGATCATGGGCCGTGTGCGTGACACCGGCGCCCCCCTCGACGCCACGCAGACAAGCGAATTCGAGGTGCCGGACTATGCCCGCGACCCCGATGGCGCCATGACCCCGCTCGACGCCCATATCCGCCTTGCCAATCCCCGGACGCCCGAGACCGGGGACAGCCTCATCCTGCGCCGCACGTTCAACTATTCCAACGGGGTGACGAAGGCGGGCCAGCTTGACCAGGGCCTGCTGTTCATCTGCTACCAGGCCGATCTGGAAAAGGGCTTCATCGCCGTCCAGCGCCGATTGGATGGCGAACCCCTTGAAGAATACATCAAGCCCGTCGGCGGCGGCTATTTCTTCACCCTTCCCGGCGCGCGCGACGCCGACGACTTTCTCGGCAGCACCCTGATCGCGGCCCTGCGACCGGACGCCACCTCCAAACCCGAAGATCAGGAGATCTGACATGAAACTGCACTCCCTGCTGGCCGCGACCGCGCTTGCGTTCACCACCGGCGCGGCCCTGGCCGAGGTCGATCCGCTCGACCTCGTGGACCCGATCGCGGAATACAAGGTCTATGTGACCGAGCGCACCGCGAAACTGGTCGAGGGCACCACCGAATTCGTCGCCACGATCAAGGCGGGCGACGCAAAGGCGGCCCGCGCGCTCTACGCCTCGATCCGCGTGCCCTATGAGGAGATCGAGCCGATCGCCGAACTTTTCAGCGATCTCGACGTCTCCATCGACAGCCGCGCCGACGATTACGAACTGCTGGAAAAGGACCCGGAATTCCCCGGCTTCCACCGCATCGAATACAGCCTCTGGGTCGAGAACAGCACCGAGGGGCTGGAGCCCGTCGCCGACAAGCTGCTCGCTGATGTGACCGAGCTGAACGCGCGGATCGAGGCGCTGACCTTCCCGCCCGAAAAGGTAGTGGGCGGCGCGGCGGTGCTGATGGAGGAGGTAGCCTTCACCAAGATCTCGGGCGAGGAGAACCGCTATTCCCGCACCGACCTGTGGGATTTCAAGGCCAATGCCGACGGCTCCTATTACATCGTCAACCTGGTGCGCCCCCTGATCGTCGACAGCGAGGCCGAATTCCTCGCCGCCGTGGACGGCAACTTCAACCGCGTCTTCGACATCCTGAAGCAATATGAGGATGGCGAGGGCGGCTATGTCTCGTATCTCGAACTGACCGACGCCGACCGCAACGTGGTTTCCGCCGCGATCAACACGCTGGCCGAGGATCTGTCCACGCTGCGTGGCAAGCTGGGTCTCGACTGACGCAACCTTCGGGGCGGGCGCCCGGCGCCCGTCCCGCGCAGCGGACCAGGCATCGGGGGGGGCCTTGCCTCACCGATGCCGCTCGCGGGCCGAAGCGGCCACCACGGCGCTGCCCCTTCGGCACCCATCGGTGTCCCCCCTGCCGCCCCGGGCGCAAAGACCGCCCTGTCCGCCCTCAGCCGTCCTTGACGGACACCCGCATTCCCGACGATATTCCCGAATGGATATATCGAGCGATGGGGTTACCATGAAGCTGAGCGCGCGCAACGTCCTGCCGGGCAGGGTGGTCGAAATCGTCACCGGGGCGGTGACCAGCCATGTGCGGATCGACGTGGGCGGCAGCATCGTCACCACCTCGATCACCAACGACGCCGTGCGAGAGCTGGGATTGAAGGTCGGCGCCAGGGCCTCGGCCGTGATCAAGGCTTCCGACGTGATGGTGGGCGTGGATGACTGAGTCCTTCGCCGATCCGCTGCGCCCGCATGAGGCGGCGGTGGAACTGCCGGCCCGCTTCGACGCCGGGCTGTGGTTCATCGGCCGCATCCGCACCCCCTGGACCCGGCGCGAGGACTGTCCCAAGCGCGGCGATGCCGAGGCCGGGCCCGAGTGCCGGATCGAGGTCGCCGAGACCTGGGCCGCCGCCCTGAAGGGGGTGGAGCGGCAGGAACGGCTTCAGATCCTTTACTGGATGCATCTCTCGCGCCGCGACGCCGTGCGCCAGAACCCCGATTTCGGCGACAGCTCCACCGGGACCTTCGCCCTGCGCTCGCCGTTGCGGCCCAATCCCGTCGCCTCTTCCATCGTCCGGCTCGTGGGCGTGGAGGGGGCGGTGCTGACCGTGCGGGGGCTGGATTGCCTTGACGGCACGCCGCTGATCGACATCAAACCCGAATTCGGAGCACTCGCATGAAACATGTCTTCCCGCGCTCGCTGACCGGCGGCGCGCTGGTCCTGGCCCTTGCGCTTCCGGCGCTGACCCTTCCGGCGCTGGCCCCGCCCGCACTGGCCTTCGACGGTCGCACCGTCACCGATTCCACCGGGCGCGAGGTGCAGGTGCCCGTCGATCCGGCCAGGGTCTTCGCCGCGGGCCCGCCCGCAGCGACGCTGCTCTACACCCTCAAGCCCGAGGCGATGGTGGGCTGGGTCAATCCCCTGCGCCCCGACAGCCTGCCCTATCTGGCCCCCGAGGTTCACGACCTGCCCGCGCTTGGCCGCCTGACCGGGCGCGGCGACACCCTGAACCTTGAGGTGCTGCTGGCCGCCGGGCCGGATCTGATCGTCGATTACGGCACGGTCAGCGACACCTATGTCGACCTTGCCAATCGGGTGCAGGAGCAGGCGAACCTGCCCTATGTGCTGATCGACGGCTCTTTCGCCAGCCTGCCGCAGGGCATCCGCGCCATGGCCGATGTGCTGGCCGTGCCCGAACGCGGCGAGGAACTGGCCGCCCATGCCGAGGCCACGCTGGCGGGCGTCGACGCGCTTTTGGCGAATGTCCCCGAGGCCGATCGCCCCACCGTCTATTTCGCCCGCGGCCCCGAGGGGCTGGAGACGCCCGCGCGCGGCTCGATCAACGCCGAGATCATCGAGCGGGTCGGCGGCATCAACGTGGTCGTGGCCGAGACGCGCGGCCTTGCCACCGTCTCGCCCGAGCAGGTGCAGGCCTGGGCACCCGAGGTGATCATCACCATCGACCGCGATTTCGCCGCCAATGTCGGCACCATGCCCGAATGGCAGGACATTCCGGCGGTGGCGAACGGGCGCGTCTATCTGGCGCCCTCGGCCCCCTTCGGCTTCATCGACAGCCCGCCCTCGGTCAACCGGCTGGCGGGGCTGATCTGGCTGTCGCACATCCTTTATCCCGACCATGCCGAGGGGGACCTGCGCAGCGGGATCGCCGATTTCCACGAGGTCTTCTACGGGGTGCGCCCGGATGACACGGCAATGGCGGCACTTCTGGGTGAATGAACGTGCCCGCCTTGCGGCGCTGACATCGGGGCTGCTCGTGGCGCTGCTTGCGGGCGCAATGATCGGCCCCTATCCGCTTTCGGTCGCGCAGATCCTGGCGGTGCTGGCCGGAGAGGCCTCGGATCCGCAGGCGGCGACCGTGTTCTTCAACATCCGCCTGCCCCGGGTGCTGGCTGCGGCGCTGGTGGGGGCGGCGCTGGCGGCGGCGGGGGCGGCCTATCAGACGGTGTTCAGAAATCCGCTGGTGTCGCCCGACATCCTGGGGGTTTCGGCCGGAGCGGGGTTCGGGGCGGTGCTGGGCATCCTGCTGGGACTGCCGGTGATGGCGATCCAGATGCTGGGCTTCGGCTTCGGCCTTGGCACGGTGGCGCTGGTCCTCGGCCTGACGCTGGCCCTGCGCGGCGCTGGCCATGTGCTGGTCATGGTGCTGTGCGGCATCGCCATCGGCGCGCTGGCGGGGGCCGGGATCTCGCTGGTGAAGCTGCTGGCCGATCCCGAGCAGCAACTGCCCGCGATCACCTTCTGGCTGATGGGCAGCCTTGCGGGCGCCAAGCGTGCCGATGTCGCCGCCGCGCTGCCCGCCGTCGTGATCGGCCTTGCGCCGCTGGTCCTGCTGCGCTGGCGGATCGGCCTTCTGGCCATGGGGGATGAGGAGGCCCGCACCATGGGCGTCGAGGCCGAGCGGCTGCGCCTCTTCGTCATCGCCTGCGCCACGCTGATGACGGCGGCGGCGGTGGCCATGGCGGGGGTCATCGGCTGGGTCGGGCTGATGGTGCCGCATATGGCCCGGCTGATCACCGGGCCGCGCTTCGACCGGATGCTGCCCGCCGCCATACTGATCGGCGCGGGCTTCATGGTGCTGGTGGACACCGCCGCGCGCTCGATCGCCACGCTGGAGGTGCCCCTGGGCATCCTGACGGCGGTCCTCGGCGCGCCGGTCTTCGTCTGGCTGCTGGCGCGGGGGGCACAGGCATGGCGCGCGTGACCCCGCCGCTGGTCGAGGCCCGCGAACTGGCCGTGGGCCATGGCCGCCGCGCGCTTGTGTCCGGGATCGGGCTGGAGCTTCGCGCGGGCGAGGTCCTTTGCCTCCTGGGCCCCAACGGCGCCGGGAAGACCACGCTTTTCCGCACCCTTCTCGGCCTCATCCCGCCGCTGGCGGGCGAGGTCCGGCTGGGCGGCGCGGCGCTTTCCGGCCTGGCGCGGCGCGAGGTGGCGGCGCGTCTCGCCCATGTGCCGCAGGCGCTGGCCACGCCCTTCGCCTGGACCGCGCTCGACATCGTGCTGATGGGTGCCGCGGCCCGGCTCGGCCCCTTCGCCCGGCCGGGCCGGGCCGAGACCCTCCGCGCCATGGCCGCGCTGGAGACCATCGGCATCGCCGATCTCGGCGGGGCCGATGTCACCCGGCTGTCGGGCGGGCAGCGCCAGTTGGTCCTGATCGCGCGGGCCCTGGCGCAGGAGGCCGCCGCCATCGTGATGGACGAGCCGACCGCGAGCCTCGACTTCGCCAACCGCCTGCATGTCGGCCGCGCCATCCGGCAACTGGCCGCACGCGGCACCGGGGTGATCCTTTCGACCCACGACCCCGATCAGGCGGCGGCGCTTGGCGACCGCGCGCTGCTTCTGGGCCGGGGCGAGGTGATCGCCAGCGGCCCCGTGGCCAAGGCGATGAGCGCCGAATCGTTGAGCCGTCTCTACGCCGTCCCCGTGCGCCGCGACACCGGGCCGGACGGGCGGCTACGGTTCTGGGGGGCCTGACCCGGGTGGCCCGACGGCCTGCGCGGACCGGCTTGCGCGGGCAAGCGCCCGAAGCCGGGACGGCCCGGGCAGCATTGCGCGTTCTTCACACGACTGACGAAAATCTGTAACCCAGCTCCCTTAACGATGGCCGCCGAACCATTTCGGAGGATCAGATGTCCCATCGCATGCTTGCCGCCGCCGCCGTCGCGCTGATGACCGCGCTGCCCGCCACCGCCGAGGAATTCAAGCTCGACGCGCGCTACACCGATGCGGATGGCGATTTCGTCGCCGACATCCCCACCGATCCGGCGCAACTGGTCGATCCCGCCACGCTGATCTTCGCCTATACCCCGGTCGAGGATCCCTCGGTCTATGTCGATGTCTGGAAGGAGTTCCTCGACCATCTGGCCGCCACCACCGGCAAGACCGTCGAATTCTTCCCGGTCCAGTCGAATGCCGCGCAATACGAGGCGCTGCGCGCCGGCCGCCTGCATATCGCGGGCGTCAACACCGGCGGCAACCCGATCGCGGTGGCCTGCTCGGGCTTCCGTCCCTTCGCCATGATGGCGCGCGAGGACGGCTCGTTCGGCTATGAGATGGAGATCATCACCTATCCCGACAGCGGCATCTCGAAAATCGAGGACCTGAAGGGCCGCCAGCTCGCCTTCACCTCGGAAACCTCGAATTCGGGCTTCAAGGCCCCGCAGGCGCTGCTGGAATCGGAATTCAGCCTGAAGGCGGGCGAAGACTACACCCCGGCCTTCTCGGGCGCGCATGACAATTCGATCCTGGGCGTCGCCAACAAGGATTACGATGCGGCGGCCATCGCCAATTCGGTTCTCAAGCGCATGGTCGCCCGCGACGCGGTCAGCGAAGATGCCCTGGTCTCGATCTACGAATCCGCGACCTTCCCGACCACCGGCTACGGCATGGCCCACAACCTGACGCCGGAACTGCAAGAGAAGATCAAGGAAGCCTTCTTCACCTTCGACTGGACCGGCACCGCGCTGGAGGCCGAATTCGCCGCCCAGGGCGAATCGAAATTCGTCCCGATCACCTTCAAGGACGACTGGGCGGTGATCCGTCAGATCGATGCCGCGCTCGGCGTCGAATATACCTGCAACTGATCCGGTCGCAGACCCTCTCCGAGGCGGGGCCCCACAAGGCCTCGCCTCTCCCGTTTCCAGACAAGCGATGCGAGGTTTGATGCTCGACGTCACCGGACTGACCAAGACCTATGCCACCGGCGACAAGGCCCTGTCGGATGTTAGTTTTTCGCTGCCCGAGGGCCAGGTCGTCGGGCTGATCGGCCCTTCGGGCGCGGGGAAGTCGACGCTGATCCGCTGCATCAACCGCCTGGTCGAACCGACATCGGGCACGGTCCGGCTGAACGGGCAGGAGCTGACCCGGCTGGGCGCGCGGGACCTGCGCCGGGCGCGGAGGCGGATCGGGATGATCTTCCAGGAATACGCCCTGGTCGAGCGGCTGACGGTGATGGAGAACGTGCTGTCCGGGCGCCTGGGCTATGTGCCGTTCTGGCGCAGCTTCACCCGCCGCTTTCCGGGGCCCGACATCGCCCGCGCCTTCCAGCTTCTGGACCGCGTCGGCCTCTCCGCCCATGTCGACAAGCGCGCCGATGCGCTTTCAGGCGGCCAGCGCCAGCGCGTCGGCATCGCCCGCGCCTTGGAGCAGGAGCCGGAACTGCTGCTGGTCGATGAGCCGACCGCCAGCCTCGACCCGCGCACCTCGCGCCAGATCATGCGGCTTCTGACCGAGGTCTGCCGCGAAAACCGCCTGCCCGCCATCGTCAACATCCATGACGTGGTGCTGGCGCAGCAATTCACCGACCGCATCATCGGGCTGCGCGCGGGCCGCATGGTGTTCGACGGCCGCCCCGAGCAACTGACGCAATCGGTGCTGACCGAGATCTACGGCGAGGAAGACTGGAACGCGATGAAGAAGGGCGCGGCCGAACAGGACGAGGCCGAAGCCGAGGCGCTGGACGCCGCCCGCAGACTGGCGGCCGAGGCATGAGCGCCGCCTATCCCACGACCTGGAGGCGCCCGCCGCAACTGATCCGCTCACGCGGCTGGCGGATCGCATTCTATGTGCTGGCCGTCGCCTATCTGGTGGTCGGCATCGGCTCGGTCGAGGTGAACTGGACCCGCGTCGCCGAAGGGATGGAGCGCGGCGGCCGCTTCATCGGCGGCTTTCTGGTCCCCGATTTCACCACCCGCTGGCGCGACATCTCGCTGGGGCTGGTGGAAAGCCTGACCATGACCTTCACGTCCACCGTGGCGGGGGTGCTGATCTCGATCCCGATCGGGATCGGCGCGGCCCGCAACATCTCGCCCCTCTGGGCGGTCGGCTTCTGCCGCAGCCTGATCGCGGTCTCGCGGTCGCTGCAGGAGATCATCGTCGCGATCCTTCTGGTGGCCTTCTTCGGCTTCGGCGCCTTCGCGGGTTTCCTGACCCTGGCCTTCGCCACCATCGGCTTCATCGGCAAGCTGATCGCCGACGATATCGAGGAATGCGACCCGAAACAGATCGAAGCCGTGCGCGCCACGGGCGCCTCCTGGTGGCAGGTGGTGCATTACGCCGTCCAGCCCCAGGTGATGCCCCGGCTGATCGGGCTTTCGGTCTACCGGCTGGACATCAACTTCCGCGAAAGCGCGGTGATCGGCATCGTCGGCGCGGGCGGGATCGGCGGCACTCTGGATACCGCGCTCTCGCGCTACGAATACGACAGCGCGGGGGCGATCCTGCTGATCATCATCGCCATCGTGATGGTGTCGGAATACGTATCCTCGCAGATGCGGGGGTGGCTGAAATGACCGCATATCCCGAAAGCTGGGCGCATCGCAGCCCCCGCGCCCGCCTTGGCCTCTGGGCCCTGTGGCTGGGCATCGTCGCGCTGTTCGTCTGGTGCTGGGAGGTGATGACAAAGCGCACCATCTGGGCCTTCGTCTGGGATGCGCCACGCGCGGCCTCGGACATCGCCAGCCGCGCCTGGCCGCCGCGCTGGTCCTATATGGAGCAACTTTGGGCGCCCCTGTGGGACACGCTGAACATCGCGACCCTGGGCACGCTGATCGGGACCGCGCTGGCGGTGCCGCTGGCCTTCCTCGCGGCCTCGAACACCACGCCGTCGAAGCTGATTGCCCGGCCGGTGGCGCTTCTGTTGATCGTGGCCTCGCGCTCGATCAACTCGCTGATCTGGGCGCTCTTGCTGGTCTCGATCCTGGGGCCGGGGCTGCTCGCGGGGATCATCGCCATCGCCTTCCGCTCGGTCGGTTTCGTGGGCAAGCTGCTTTACGAGGCCATCGAGGAGACCGACGCCAGACAGGTCGAGGCGATCACCGCGACCGGCGCCAGCCAGGCCCAGATCCTGAGCTACGGCATCTGGCCGCAGGTGATGCCCGCCTTCGTGGGCATCTCGGTCTTTCGCTGGGACATCAACATCCGCGAAAGCACCATTCTGGGACTGGTCGGCGCGGGCGGCATCGGCATGCAGTTGCAATCGAGCCTGAACATGCTCGCATGGCCGCAGGTCCTGCTGATCGTGCTGGTGATCCTTGCCACCGTGATCGTCAGCGAGGGGATCTCGTCCAGGGTGCGCAAGGCCATCATCTGAGGCCCGGCAGGGAAGCGGCCCGGGCCTAGCCGGGCAGGGTTTCCGCCAGCCGCTCCCAGGCCCTGCGCCCGGCCGTGCAACCCGCCGTATCCGGGCCCAGCAGCGCAAGGCACATGCCCCCGGCATCATAGAGTTCCAGCATGGTCCTGCACCCGCCCCCGTCGGCCCAGCGGGTCCGCCAGCAGGCGGCGACCGCCGAAAGCTCCAGCGCCATCAGGCTGGGGCCGGAATGCAGCAGCAAAAGCGTGCCCTCGGGCGACAGAAGCTCGACCGGGCCCGCATGGGTCTGCAGGCAACCCGGACGGGGCACGGCGCGCGAGAACGGCAGCGCCATCCGCGCCAGATGGCCTGCGAAGGCGCGCAGGCCGCGCGGATCGACGCGCCGCGCGGCCCCGCCGCCCAGATGCGGCAGGCAATGGGCGCGGCGGGGGCCGCCATCGGCCATCAGCGCGTCCAGATGCTGGTGCGGCGCGGTCTTCCACCAGCCCGCCCTGGCCTGCCGGATCGCCGGAAGCGAGGGGACGGGCACCCGGCGCGGAACCTCGGGCAGGGGCGCCGTCAGGGGTGCCATCCGGGGGCCGAGCTGGGCCGTCACCGCCTCAAGCACCGCCAGGTCCTCGGGCGCGGCCAGTTCGGCACGGTGAACCAACTCGCCCGCCACATCGAAAAGATGCAGCGCCGCGGGCTGGCGCAGCGCCGGGACGGCCCCGGTCCCGACCAGCGTCTCGCCCTGCCCCGCCGCCAGGCGCAGACAGATCCGCCCGCCATGGCCGCGCGGCGGGCGCCCGGCCAGTTGCGCCGGACCATAGCCGCCGCGCTGGTTGATCAGCGCATGCGGCCCGATGGTCGAAGCCGAGGCGCGCTCGAACAAGGGCAGGAACAGCGCCAGCGTCTCGGCATCGGCGTCAAGCGACCGCGCATCCGGGCGGGCCCGCATCAGCGCCGCCAGGCTCGGCTCCGGGGCGCTGCCGCGCAGGGCCTGCCAGCCCGGCGCGCCGCGGCAGCAGGTGGGCCGGGCCAGTCCCGGCTGCGTAAGGGTCATTCGAACGTCCCCGATGGGGGCCTGCCGTCAGTAGACGTCGCGCAGATAGCGTTTCTCGCGCTTGAGGCCGTTGACATATTCGGTCGCGGCCTCGGGCGTCAGCCCGGCATGGGTGGCGATGATCTCATGCAGGGCGCCGTCCACATCCCGCGCCATGCGGCTGGCATCGCCGCAGACGTAGAAATGCCCGCCCTCTTCCAGCCAGGCGAACAGCGCCTTGCCGTTCTCGCGCATGCGGGTCTGGACATAGACCTTGGCCGCCTGATCGCGCGAGAAGGCCAAGTCCAGCCGGGTCAGCAGGCCCGAGCGGCTCATCCCGGACAATTCGTCGTCATAGATGAAATCCGTCGCCCGGTGCTGGTCGCCGAAAAAGAGCCAGTTGCGCCCCGTGGCGCCGCGCGCCTGCCGCTCTTCCAGAAAGGCGCGGAAGGGGGCGATGCCGGTGCCGGGGCCGACCATGATCACCGGCGCGGCATCGTCGGCGGGCAGGCGGAACCCCCTGTTGGGCGAGACGAAGATCCCCGCGCTTTCCCCCGCCCTGTCGGCAAGGAAGGTCGAGCAGACCCCGCCATGGGCCCGGCCATGGCTTTCGTAGCGGACCGAGGCCACGGTCAGATGCACCGCGCCGGGATGCGCCTTCGGACTGGAGGAAATCGAATAGGCCCGGTGCTGCAGCGGCTTGACCAGCCCCATGAAGCTGCCCGCGTCGATCCCGCCCGGGGGCAGCAGCCGCAACAGGTCCAGCGTGTCGCGCCCCCACAGCCAGGCGTCCAGCGCCTCGCGGTCGCCGTTGTGCAGGACATGGGACAATTCGTCATGGCCCGCCCGCGCCTCGACGGCGGCGATCAGGTCGCGCCCGGGGGTGACGATCTCGAACCCTTCGGCCAGAAGCTGGCCGAGCGGGCGGTCGTGACCGGCCACCAGCGTCTCGGGCGTGGCGCCAAGCTGGGCCAGAAGCTGGGCCACCAGCGCGGGGTCGTTGCGCGGCATGACGCCCAGGGCGTCGCCCGCCTCATAGGCAAGGCCGGACCCGGCCAGGTCGAATTCGTAATGCCGGATCTCCTTGGCCGAGCCCTTGCCCGACAGCAGCCGGTTCACCGCGATCCGCGCCGGGAACGGGTTCTTGCGGCTGAAGCCCGATTTCTCGGAGACGGCGGCGGGGGCCTGCGCGGGGGCGACAGCGCCGCTGTCCGAGGCCAGCGGCAGCGTGGCCGCCAGCCATTCCCCGGCGGGCGCCTCGAAATCCAGATCGCAGTCGATCCGCGCGGCCAGCCGCTTGGCGCCCAGTTGCTCAAGCCGGGTGTCGAGCAGCTTGCCCGCCCTGCAAAAGCCGTCATAGCCGGTGTCGCCAAGCGCGAGCACGGCGAACTGCATCTCCTCCAGCCGGGGCGCGGTGGTGGCGGAAAGCGCCTCCCAGAAGAGTTGCGCATTGTCGGGCATCTCGCCCTCGCCATAGGTCGAACAGACAAGGATCACCCGGCGCATGGCGGCAAGGGCATCCATGCCCACCTCGTCCATGGGTTTCACCTTCGCGTCGAAGCCCATGGCGCGGGCCTGTTTCGCCGCATCCTCGGCCAGGGCCTCGGCATTGCCGGTCTGGGTGCCGTAAAGCAGATGCAGCACCGTCGCCGGGCGGGCGTCGGGCGCGGGCGCCGCCACCGGCGCGGCAAGGCCCATCGCCTGGCGCGAATGCAGCCCGGCCAGAAAGCCCGAAAGCCAGGCGCGCTGGTCGCCGCTGAAGGGAGCGTCCTCGGGGATATAGGGGATACGCATGGGGCTCAGGCTCCGCTCAGGTCTTGCAGCGCATTGGCGGCGAAAAGGGCATCGAAAGACGGGATCGCGCCCAGGATCGCGCGGTTCTTGCGGTCCTGGTGCAGGATCCAGCCATAGGTGCCGGGGCTGTCCATCGACAGGATGTTGCGCAAGCTCAGCGCCTCCTTGTAGTCGGCCAGCCGCTTGGCGGCGACCATGGCGGCGAGTTCAGGGTCGGCGTAGCCCGAGACGGCCTCGCGCGCATGCCGCAAAAGCCGCGACATCAGCCCGAAATCCTCGGTCAGGATCAGATTGCGGGCGGCCTTGCGGGCGGCGGGGCTCTCGGCCGCCGCGCCGGTCCTTTGCACCGCGATGGCCTGCGCGGCCTCAAGCACGGTCCATTGGTTCACAAGCGCGAACATCGCCTCGGTATCGGTCTCGCCGTAATCCGGGACATGGCCGCGCAGCACGGGAATGCCCCGCCGCCAGGCCTTCTTGAGCTTGCGGATCTGGTGTCCCACCAGCGCGGTCGCAAGCTCTTCCAGCAATTCCTTGCGCGGCCGGGCCTTCAGGATCTCGTCCGCGTCCTGATACTGAAGCAGCGCGCGCGGCAGCGCCCAGGCGAAATGTGAAACCTCGCGCGCCCAGTTCGCCAGCAGCCATTCGGCCTTGGCCGATCCGGTGGCGGAATGATGCCATTCCAGAAGCTGGCGCACCGCCTGGGCGTGGATCTGCGCCGCCTCGCCGCCGTCCAGCCGCCCGATCACCACCGAATCGTGGCTGGCCTTGTGCGGCAGCGCGTCATAGGGGTCGTATTGATAGGCGAAGCCCCCCGACATGCCGTTGGCAAAGCCCTTGCCGAAGGCGCCGAGGTTCAGCACCGCGCCATTGGTCATGTATTCGACGCAGAAATCGCCCACGCCCTCGACCACCGCCGTCGCGCCCGAGTTGCGGACCGCGAAACGGTCGCCCGCCTGGCCCTCGACGAAGCAACGCCCGCCGGTGGCGCCGAACAGCGCGAAATTGCCGATCAGCACGTTGCCCTCGGCCTCGTCCGAGCCGCCGCCGGGCGAGCGCACCACGATCTCGCCGCCGCATTGCGACTTGCCGACACCGTCGTTGCAGGTGCCGGTATGGGTCAGCACCATGCCATCGTTGCAAAAGGCGCCGTAGCTTTGCCCGGCCGAGCCCTGGGTGGTGATCCGCACCGTGCCGGGGCGCAGGAAGCGCCTCCCCCGGTCGTCGGTCAGCGCGGCGGCGGGCGCCATGCCCTGATGGTTCAGCATCCGCTCGATATCGATGGCCAGTTGCCCGCCCACCGATTTGTTGCGGTTGTTCAGATGCAGGTTGCCGCCCAGGTCGACCTGCATCGCGCCGCCTTCAAGCGCCGGGCGCAGAAGGTCGATGAAGGCGTCGTCCACCGCGAAATCGCGCGGCATGTAGACGGGATCCTCGATATGGACCTCGGGCACCTCGGTCAGCATGGCGCGCAGGTCAAGCTGGCCGACGCTCGCCGGGTGGTCCAGCAGGTGCAAGAGCTCGGCCCGCCCGCGCGCCTCGCGCAGGCTGCGCAGGCCAAGCCCGGCCAGAACCTCGCGCACCTCATGGGCGAGGTTCAGCAGATATTGCGCAAGCGCGCGCGGATCGCCGTCGAAGACCTCGGGGTTGGTGGTCAGCCCCGCCGGGCATTTGATGTTGCAGTTCTTGGCCATGACGCATTTCAGCATCATCAGCGCCGTAGTGCCGAATTCGAAACTGTCGCCGCCCATCAGCGCGGCCTTCACCACGTCCGAGGCAAGCTGATAAGCGCCCGAGCACCGCAGGATCACCTTGTCGCGCAACCCATTGGCGCATAGCGCCTGATGCACCTCGGCGATGCCGATCTCGGCCGCGCGCCCGGTGTATTTCAGCGAGGTGACCGAGGCCGCGCCGGTGCCGCCGGTGCTGCCCGCGACATTGATCACATCGGCCCCCGCCTTGGCCACGCCGACCGCGATGGTGCCGATCCCCTCGGAGGACACCAGCTTCACCACCACCTTGACCCGCGCCGCCTTGGCGTCGTGGATCAGTTGCGCCAGATCCTCGATCGAATAGGTGTCGTGATGCGGCGGGGGCGAGACCAGTTCCACCCCCGGCGTGCCGCCGCGCGCGGCGGCGATCTCGACCGTCACCTTGGGGGCGGGAAGCTGGCCGCCCTCGCCCGGCTTGGCGCCCTGGCCGATCTTGATCTCGACCTGCTCCAGCATCGGGTCGGCCAGATAGCCCGCCCAGACCCCGAACCGGCCCGAGGCAAATTGCTTGATGCGGCTGGCGCGGATGGTGCCGTAGCGGGTCAGATGCTCGCCCCCCTCGCCGCAGTTCGACATGCCGCCGACCATGTTGGTGCCATGCGCCACCGCCTCATGCGCGGTGGCCACCAGCGCGCCATGCGACATCGCGCCCGAGGCCAGCGTCGGCGTGATCTGATGCGCGGGCTGCACCTGGTCGAGCGGGATTGACGCGGGCGCGGGCCGGACGCGGCCAAGCCAGGACCGCGCCTGACCGGCGGCATGGACCATCAGCGCGCCCCCCTCCAGCCAGTGGCCCAGGATCTCGGCCCCGAAACGCTGGACCAGCGACTGGCCCAGGGCGTCGAGCCGGGCAAGATCCGCCGCCAGCGGGCCGGTCAGTTCCAGCCGGAAGTGATCGCCGGGAAGCGCGCGGCATTCCAGCCCCCGGGTCAGGAAGCTGTTGTTGCCGCGCCGGTTGAACCGCTTCATCTCGCGCCGGAATTCCTCGGGCTCGGTCAGGAAGCCGACATCGGCCGGAAAGGCCAGGATGTCGCGCAGGGCGGCGGGGCGGCGGGCGCGCTCTTCGGCCATGCTGCGCGAGAAGGCGCGGTAGCCCGGCGTGATCTCGAAAGCGTCGATCCTTTCGGGCGTCAGCCGATCGAAACTGGTGTTGCTGTAGCCCTCGTCCGAGATGCCGAAAGCGTCCTCCAGCCGGTTGAGCGTCATCAGCCGCAGGGGATCCGGCTCTTCGCCCTCTTCGGGGAAGGTGATCGCCTCTTCCGTCATGTCGACGAAGCCCCGGACGGCGGTGGTGCCGTAGCTGTGGCCCGCGCCCTCGGCCCGTTCCTTGAACAGGCCCAGAAGCGGAATGTCCGCCTCGGCCTCGACGCTCAGCGCGCGTTCGTGCCAGTCGGCCACCGCCTGCGCCACCACGTCGAAGGTCACGCCCCCCACCGGGGTCTTCACATTGGGGAAGTAGCGGCGGAACACCGGATCGCCGGTATCGAGGAAATTGGGCTCGAAGAATTCGCCGCCCGAATAGCTCTCGACCGTGCAGAGCCCGACCTTGCCCATGGTCTTCATCAGCGCCTTCTCGGCCGCCTTGGCGAATTTGCGGAAGGCCTTGTCGGCGTCGGCGCCGAATTTCTCCTCGGCCCGGAACTGGACGCCCAGCGGATAGACCGCCGCCGCCCCGAAGCCGAGCGCGCAGGCGACGTGATGCGAGGACGAGATTTGCCCCGATTCCACGATCAGCGAGACGCGCAGCCGCAGCCCTTCCTCGATCAGCTTCTGGTTGATCGCGGACACCATCAGCGTCATCGGAATGGCGGCGCGGGCGCGCGACACATGGCGGTCGGTGATCACCGCGATGCCGCCGCCCTCGGCGCCCGCAAAGGCGGCGACATCGGCGGCGATGGCATCGATGGCGGCGATCAGCGCGTCGCGATTGGCGGGCGGATTGCCGAAGACCGGCTCGTAGAGCATTTCGAACCGCTTCACCGGGGTTTCCGCCTGTTCGCGAATCTTCAGCATGTCGAGATGGCTCAGCACCGGGCTGTCCACCACGATCTGCCTGGCCGCCGTCGCGCCGATATTGGGCTTGGCCCCAAGCGTCACCCGCAGCGTCATGCCGTCGGCCTCGCGGATGCTGTCGAGCGGCGGGTTGGTCACCTGCGCGAAACGCTGGCTGAAATATTTCGCCACGCCGCCTTCCTGGTCCGACAGCGCGTTGATCGCATTGCCGTAACCCATGGCCGAAACCTTCTCGGATCCCGTGGCCAGCATCGGGTCCATCAGGAAGCGGAAGCTTTCCTGGTTGTGGCTGTAGGCGACATAGCGGGCATGGCGGTTGAGATCGCCGGAGTAGCGCGAGGGCGAGCCCTGCTGCTCGGGCGGGATCTGCGGCAGGTCGGAAAGCCGGACGCGGGCGGCCTCCAGAAGCGCGGGATAGTCGCGCCGCGCGGCCAGGATCTCCAGCGCCTCGGTGGTGGCGAAACCGCGCCGCGCCGCATGGTCGTAGTAAAGCATGCCCCCGGCCTCGATCCGGCCACGACGGATCACCGTTTCCGGCGCGAAGGCGATCTGGCCCGCCTCGGACATGACCGCCAGGTAATCGGCGGTCTCGACCGTGCGCAAGGGGCGCAGGCCCAGCCGGTCCAGCCGGGCGCCGATGATGGTGCCGTCGCCGAAGATCAGCGCGGCGGGGCCGTCGTTCTTTTCCTCGTAGAGCGAGAAATATTCCAGCATCGCCCGGACCGGGGCCGAGAGCGTGTCGTCGTTCTCCCAGGCGGGCGGCATCATCGAGACCACCGCCGTCACCAGGTCCAGCCCGTCCTCGACCACCCGGGCCTGAAGCGTCTGGTCGAGCCTGCACGAATCCGACTGGCCGCGCGGGCGGATGATGTTGTTGTTCCTGGCGCGGGCGATGGCCGCCTCGGACAGCCGGTTCTTCTTGTCGGTGTTCAGCTCTCCGTTATGGGCCATCAGGCGGAAGGGCTGGGCCATCGACGGATGCGGGTCGGTATTGGTCGAGAAACGGGTATGGAAATACATGGTATGGACGCCATGCGCCGGATCCGCGAGGTCGCGGAAATAGGGGATGATCTCGTCCGAGTTCAGCCGCCCCTTGAAGACCTGCGTCCGCGCCGAAAGCGACAGCGGGTAAAGCCCCTCCAGCGTCGGGCGGGTATAGGCCTGGGCCTCGATCTCAAGCAGCGCACGGTGGATGCGCAGATCCAGCGCCGGGCCACGCAGGGATTCGGGCGCGGCGAAGACCCATTGCCGGATCGGCTGCTGGCAACGCACCGCCGCCGGGCGCAAGACGCCGTTGTCGACCGGCACCTCACGCACCAGAAGCACCTCAAGCCCCTGCCCCGCCAGCGCCGCGTCGATCAGCGCCGCCGCCTCGTCATGGCGGGCGGGATCGACGGGCAGGAAGAAGTTCCCCACCCCGAAGGCCCCCGCCTCCAGCGCCCGCCCGGCAAGGCCCGAGAAGAAGCCGATCGACAGATCGACCGAGACCCCCGCCCCGTCGCCCACCCCTTCGGCCGACATGCCGCCGCGATGGGGCACGGCGGAAAGCGCCTCATGGCCCAGCCGCAGGATCTCATGGGTCTGCACGCCATCCTTTCGGGTGAGGAATCCGACACCACAGCTGCTTTTCTCGAAAGCCGCGTCATAAAGGCCGAATGCGGTCTCATCCCTGTTCAATGGCGTATCCTCCTTGGCCGCTGGAAAGCGCATGGCTTCCCGCATGGCCGCCTGGGTGGTGAGAAACTCGAAAGGCGGGTGGCCTGGCTGAGGACCCTTTCAAGGGCCCGCTGCGGGCTGGAGGATGGCCGGACGGCTTGGCCGTGCGCGCTGTCTGGACGGGCGGTCGTTTCCGCAAGGCGGAAGGAGGCCAACCCGACGTGCATTACCTAAAACGGATCCGCCGGGCAACAGGATATCGACGGGCGGCCCCGCCTTGGCCGGGCGGCGCCGCGCAGACATCGGAATTCGGGCATCGCGCCCGCTCAGGCCTGCTTCTGGGGCCGACGGCGCATCCGCCATTCGTCCCGCAAGACGTAAATCGCCGCCGCGACCGTGCCCAGGGCCAGCGCGAACCAGGTCAGCGCATAGCTCAGATGGTTGTTGGAAAACCGGACCACCGTCAGCCCGCCGCGCGGCATCTCGCCCGCCTCGGCATCCAGGAACCAAGGCGCCACCCGCTCAAGGCCGCGCGCCTGCGCGATCGCCGCCACATCGCGCGAGAACCAGCGGTCCGCGCCGGGGTCGTTCTCGCGCAGGAAGCCGCCACCGGGCTCGGTCATGCGCAGCAGGCCGGTGATTTCAACCGGGTCGGCGGGCGCGCTTTCGGGACGGCTGGCCGGGTCGCGCCGCTCGGGCGGCACGAAACCGCGATTGACCAGGATCACCCCGCCATCGGCCATGTCGAGGGGGGTCAGCACCCAGAAGCCCCCGCCCTCTTCGGTCAGCGCCTGCACCAGGGTTTCCAGGTCGTGGCGGAACACGCCCCGCACGGCGACGCGGCGGTATTCGTCGCGCTCGGCCGAAGCCGCGCCCCAGTCCGGGGGCGGGGGCAAAGCGGCGGGCGCGGCATGGACCCGCGCCTCGATCCGGTCGATCAGGGCAAGCTTCCAGCCCAGGCGCTGGACCTGCCAGATCCCCAGCCCCGTCAGCGCGACGCTCGCCGCCAGCGCGCCCCCCCCCAGCACCGCCAGCAGCCACAGCGGGCGCGGCCGGGGCGGCGCTTCGGCCTCGGCGGACATCGGCTCAGCCCTCCGGCAGGTGATGCGGCATCATGTTGCTGTTCATGTGATACATCACCCAGAGCGTCCCCGAGATGGCGATCACCACCAGGATCAGGGTGAAGATCAAGGCCAGCATGGTCCAGCCGCCCTCGGAACGCGGGTTCATGTGCAGGAAGAACACCATATGCACCATGATCTGCGCCACCGCGAAGGCCGAGACCAGCGCCACCGCCATCATCCGGCTGTCGAACCAGCCCTGCATGACGGCGGCGAAGGGGATGATGGTCAACACGATCGAAAGGCCGAATCCGGTCAGATACGAGCGGTAGCTGCCGTGATCGGCGCCGCCCTCGTCATGGTGGTGATCGTGCGAATGCGAGGTGTGAGGGGTCATCGGATCGCTCCCGTCAGATCATTGGAATCAGGTAGACGAAGGTAAAGACCCCGATCCAGATCACGTCGAGGAAGTGCCAGAACAGGCTCAGGCAGCCCAGACGGCGCATGTTCGGCCCGTCGAGCCCCCATTTCGCCACCTGCACCATCATCGTGACCAGCCACAGGATCCCGAAGACCATGTGCAGCCCGTGGGTGCCGACCAGGGTGAAGAAGGCCGACAGGAAAGCCGATCTCTGCGGCGTCGCGCCCAGGAGGATCAGGTGCCAGAACTCGTAGATCTCGATCGAGAGGAAGGCCGCGCCGAAGACCCCGGTGATACCCAGCCACATAAGGGTGAGGTTCACCTTCCCCTTGTGGGCCTCAAGCATGGCGAAACCGTAGGTGATCGACGAGAACAGCAGCATCGCCGTGTTCAGCGCGACCAGGTTCAGGTCGAACAGCGCCTTCGGCCCCGGCCCGCCCGCATAATTGCCCCCCAGCACGCCCCAGGTGGCGAAGAGGCAGGCGAAGATGAGACAATCGCTCATCAGGTAGATCCAGAAGCCCAGCATGGTCGAGCCGCCCTCGGGGTGATGCGGCTCTTCGGGCATGTGATAGGCGGGCAGGATGCCCTCGGCGGCATCGCGGGAGATCGTGGTCATTTTGTCAGCCCCCCTTTCTCAGCGCCCGGTGGCGAGCAATTGGCTGCGCGCGGCCTCGGTCCGCATCACGGCCTCGGCCGGGATGTGGAAGTCGCGGTTGCGGTTGAAGGTATGGGCCAGCCCCACGGCGACGATGGCAAGCATGGCCGCGGCCGCCAGCCACCAGACATACCAGACCATGGCAAAGCCCGAGATCAGGCTGAGCGCCGAGATCACCACGCCGGTTCCGGTGTTCCTTGGCATGTGGATGGGGCGGAAGCCCTCGGCCGGGCGGCTGTAGCCGCGCGCCTTCATGTCGTCCCAGGCGTCGATGCTGTGAACGACGGGGGTGAAGGCGAAATTGTAGTCCGGCGGCGGCGAGGAGGTCGCCCATTCCAGCGTGCGCCCGTTCCAGGGATCACCTGTGGTGTCGCGCAGCTCCTCGCGCTTCCAGATCGAGACGGCGATCTGGATCACGAAAGCCCCGATCCCGATGGCGATGATGAAGGCGCCGACGGCCGCGATCTGGAACCAGATCTGAAGCGAAGGATCGTCGAAGACGCGCATCCGCCGCGTGACGCCCATCAGCCCCAGCACGTAAAGCGGCGTGAAGGCGACCCAATAGCCGATCACCCAGCTCCAGAACGAGATCTTGCCCCAGAACGGGTCGAGCCGGAAGCCGAAGGCCTTGGGGAACCAGTAGACCATGGCCGCGAACAGGCCATAGACCACGCCGCCGATGATGACGTTATGGAAATGCGCCACCAGGAAAAGCGAGTTGTGCAGCACGAAATCGGCGGGCGGCACCGCCAGCAGCACCCCGGTCATGCCGCCCGGCACGAAGGTCAGCATGAAGGCCACCACCCACATCATCGGCACGTCGTAGCGCACGCGGCCGCGATACATGGTGAAGAGCCAGTTGAAGATCTTGGCCCCCGTCGGGATCGAGATCACCATGGTGGTGATCCCGAAGAACGAGTTCACGCTCGCCCCCGAGCCCATGGTGAAGAAGTGGTGCAGCCAGACGATATAGCTCAGGATGGTGATGCAGACCGTGGCATAGACCATCGAGGTATAGCCGAAGAGCCGTTTCCCCGAGAAGGTGGCGGTGATTTCCGAGAAGACCCCGAAGATCGGCAGGATCAGGATATAGACCTCGGGATGGCCCCAGATCCAGATCAGGTTGATGTAAAGCATCGGGTTGCCGCCAAGTTCCGGCACGAAGAAGGCGGTGCCCAGATAGCGGTCCAGCGTCAGCAGCGTCAGCACCGCCGTCAGCACCGGGAAGGTGGCGACGATCAGGATGTTGGTGCAAAGCGAGGTCCAGGTGAAGACCGGCATCTGCATCATCTGCATCCCCGGCGCGCGCATCTTGATGATGGTCACGACAAGGTTGATGCCCGAAAGCGTCGTCCCCACCCCGGCGATCTGCAGGGCCCAGAGATAATAGTCCACCCCCGAGGCCGGACTGGCCCCCAGCCCCGAAAGCGGCGGAAAGGCCAGCCAGCCGGTGGTCGAGAACTCGCCGATGAAAAGCGAGATCATCACCAGGATGGCGCCCGCCGTGGTCATCCAGAAGCTGAGGTTGTTCAGGAACGGAAACGACACGTCCCGCGCCCCGATCTGCAGGGGCACGACATAGTTCATCAGCCCCGTCACCAGCGGCATGGCCACGAAGAAGATCATGATCGTGCCGTGGGCGGTGAAGATCTGGTCGTAGTGGTGGGCGTTCAGATAGCCCTCGGATCCGTTGAAGGCCATGGCCTGCTGAAGCCGCATCATGATGGCGTCGGCGAAGCCGCGCAGCAGCATGACGATGCCCAGGATCATATACATGATCCCGATCCGCTTGTGGTCCACCGTGGTGAACCACTCGCGCCACAGCCAGCCCCACAGCCGGAACCAGGTCAGCGCGCCAAGGACCGCGATCCCGCCGAGGGCGACCACGGCGAAGGTGGCGACGATGATCGGTTCGTGAAGCGGAAGCACGTCGAGCGAGAGGCGCCCGAAGATCGGATGCGCCGGAGAGAGAGAGGGTTCGGTCACGTCTGCCGTTCCTATGGTTTTCTTGTCAGAGTTGCGGCGCGACGAAGCCCGCCACGGGCGCGCCATCGGCGATGCCGCGGGCGCGCGGCATGGAGAACGGGCTGATGCCGTGACCGCGCAGCGGCCTGGGGTCGTGGATCCGCAATTGCGCCATCGTTCCGGCGTCGCGCGCCTCCTCGACGGTGCAGAAGCCGGTGACGACGAAAGGCGCGGGCCCCAGCACCGGGCGGCGCAGCGCCGTGGCATCCTGAGGCGCGGGCACGGTGTTCATCACCCCGGCCAGGCCGATGCCGCCCTGGGCGTCGTAGGCCATCATCTCGTTCATGCACATCCGGCCCTCGGCCACGCATATGTTGATCACCCGGCGGAAAAGCTCGGGGTCGACGGAGGAGAAATGCCGCGGCGCGACGTTTTCCGAGGGGCGCTCCAGCTCCAGATAGCCGGGGCGGTCCAGCGTCTCGGCGCTGGCGCGGACCTCCTCGACCCAGGCCGCATAGCCTGCCTCATCCAGCGCATGGGCCTTGAAGCGCATCCCCGAGAAGCCCGCCCCGCTGTAATGCGACGAAAACCCGTCATAGACGCCCTCGCGGTTCATCACCCCGTTCAGCCGGGTCTCCATCGCGGGCATGGTATAGATCATCCCGGCCATGGCGGGGATGTAGAAGGCATTCATCACATTCGACGAGGTCAGGTGGAAGCGCACCGGGCGGTCCACCGGCACGGCCATCACATTGACGGTGGCGATGCCCTCTTCGGGATAGATGAAAAGCCATTTCCAGTCGAGCGAGACGACCTGGATCTCAAGCGGCTGCACATCCGCGGGCACCGGGCGATCCGCGGCGATCCGGTCGAGCGGGCGATAAGGGTCCACCAGATGGGTGCCGACCCAGGTGATCGCGCCCAGGCAGATGATGATCAGCAAGGGCGCCGTCCAGATCGCCAGCTCCAAGAGCGTGGAATGGTGCCAATGCGGCGCGTATTCCGCCTTGCGGTTCGAGGCGCGGTATTTCCACGCGAACCAGGCGGTCGCCACCATCACCGGCACGATGATCAGAAGCATCAGCCAGGTCGAGACCAGAAGGATGTCGCGCTGGCGCGCGGCGATGTCGCCCGAGGGGGCGAGAACCACCGCTTCGCATCCCGACACGGCTGCTGCGACAAGGCAGAACGCGCCGATTCTGCTGGCGGTCCCGCGGGCGGTTTTCAATATTTTCATTGCGTCTTCCAAGGCCTGGCGGTGCAATGCCCTAGGCTGCCATCTGCGGGTTTCGATACGGGGATCGGGCCGGGCAGGACGGGGGCAGGGTCATCTGGACGGCCCCAAGTAATAAGTTGAGACCAGGATACAACATATGACAATTTGTCTCATTCCGCCGTGCCGGATCAGGCGGCATGACTTTGGCGTCATGGGCGGCCCCGCCGCCCGCTTCCGCCGTTGCATTCGTCCCGCGTTCCGCCCCCAGCCGACCCGCCGGGTCCGCCCGGTCGAGAGGGATGCCGCCCCCTGTTCCGCCGCCCCTTCGAGACCTTCGAGGCCCCCTTGACCACCACCACCTTGCCCCCCTCGCAGACCACCGAAACGCCCGAGCACGAAATCTCGCCCAGCGAGATCTCGGTCGGCGTGGTGATCGGCCGCACCGCCGAATTCTTCGACTTCTTCGTCTATTCGATCGCCTCGGTGATCGTCTTTCCGTCGCATGTGTTTCCTTTCGTGGATCCGCTGACCGGCACGCTGCTGTCCTTCCTGGTCTTTGCGCTGGCCTTCGTGGCGCGGCCCCTGGGGACGCTGCTGTTTTCCTGGATCGACGGCCAATACGGGCGGGTCACCCGGCTGACGATCGCGCTTTTCGGGCTGGGCGGCGCCACCGCCGCGATCGCGCTCCTGCCGGGATACGAGACCGTGGGCATGGCCTCGGTGGCGATCCTCGCCTCGTTCCGGCTGGCGCAGGGGCTGGCGCTTGGCGGCACATGGGACGGCCTGCCCTCGCTGCTGGCGATGAGCGCGCCGCCCGGTCGGCGCGGGCTTTACGCGATGGTGCCGCAGCTTGGCGCGCCCTTCGGGCTGATCGTGGCGGCGGCGCTGTTCATCTATCTGCTGACCTCGCTTTCGGCGCAGGATTTCCTGGCCTGGGGCTGGCGCTATCCGTTCTTCGTGGCGCTGGCGATCAATGTGGTGGCGCTTTTCGCGCGGCTCAGGATCGTGGCGACGCCGGAATACGACCTGCTGTTCCGGTCGCGCGAATTGCAGCCCACGCCGGTCCTTGAAACCATCCGGGCCGAGGGGCGCAACATCGTCATCGGGGCTTTCGCGCCGCTTGCCAGCTTTGCCATGTTCCACATGGTCACGGTCTATCCGCTGTCCTGGATCTTCCTGTTCACCGAGGCCGATCCGGCGCGCTTCCTGATCATCACGGTCATCGCGGCACTGTTCGGCGCGGTGGCCGTCGTGGTCTCGGGCCTGCTGTCGGACGCTTTCGGGCGCACGGCCGTCCTGGCCTGGGGCGCGGGGATGATCGGCATGTTCAGCCTGTTCGCCCCGGTGCTGCTGGACGGCGGCGGCGCGGGCGAGACGGTCTACATGATCGCGGGCTTCGTCATTCTCGGCCTGTCCTTCGGGCAGGCCTCGGGGGCGGTCGCGGCCAATCTGGCGCCGGGGCACCGCTATACCGCCTCGGCCCTGACCTCGGACCTGGCCTGGCTGTTCGGCGCGGGCTTCGCCCCGGCGGCCGCGCTCTTGCTGTCGTCCTGGGCGGGGCTCTGGACCGGCGGCGCCTATCTGCTGTCCGGCGCGCTGGCCACGCTGCTCGCGCTCTGGCTGGGCCGGTTCCGGGCCGATCACTGGAAAGCCTGAAGCGGGGGCCGGTGAGGCCCCTCCCGGAAGCCTCACCGCAATCACCCCGGACACCCGCCGCCGGATCGGACGCATGGCCGATCCGGCAGCGCGGTCTTGCGCCTACATCGGCAGGGCCCAGGCCACGATGTAATCGCCGGGGGTAGAGCCGATCCGGTCATGCCCCGCCGCGTTCAGCACGACATACTGGCGCCCCTCATGGACATAGCTCATGGCCGAGGCCTGTCCCCCGGCGGGCAGGCGCGCGCTCCAGACCAGGCGGCCGGTCTCGGTCTCATAGGCGCGGATCCAGTCGTCCTGCGCCGCCCCGATGAAGGTCAGCCCGGTCGCCGTCACCACCGGCCCGCCCAGCGTCACCGTTCCCAGCGGGATGCGCAGGAAGGTCGGCAGGCCCATCGGGCCGGTGTCGAAGCCGGTGCCGATCGGCTGGGACCAGAGCAATTCCCCCGTCGCCAGGTCCGAGGCCGAGAGATAGCCCCAGGGCGGCGCGATGCAGGGCGTTTCCAGCACCGAGAGCCACATCGGGCGGCTGACCCCATAGGGCGACAGCCAATGCGGCGCCACCACCTGGTCGGGGCGCGCGCCACCCTCGCCCACCGGCAGGTCGTCGACCTCTTCGCGCGGGATCATCCTCACGACATTGGGCAGGCGCGAATGGTTCGCGATCACGATGCCGCGCGCAAGGTCGAGGCCGACCCCGCCCCAGTTCATGCCGCCGACCGTGCCGGGATGCAGCAGCATGCCGTTCGGGTTCTCGGAGGGGGGCGTGTAGATGCCCTGGTAATCCATCCGCATGAAATCGCGGCGGCAGAGCGCGGCGTCGATCATGGCGACACCCCAGGCATGGCTCGGGTCCAGCACTTCGGGGTCGGGTCCGGGATGGCCCGCGAAATTCCGGAAGGCCACGGCCTGCGGCTGCGCCTCGGCGGTCCAGTCTCCGGGCAGCGCGCCCTGCGGGCCGGGGCGCATCTCGACCGGATACAGGCTTTCGCCGGTCGCGGCGTCGAGCACATGGATCGAGCCCTGCTTGGTGGCCTGGACCAGCGCCCGGCGGGTCTCGCCGCCGATCTCAAGGTCGATCAACGCGGGCTGAGCGCCCAGGTCGTAGTCCCAGAGGTCATGGCGCAGGGTGGCGAAATCCCAGACCGTCTCGCCGGTGGCGATGTCGATGGCGACCACGGCGGCGGTGAAGCGGTCCTCTTCCGGGGCGCGGTCGCCGCCCCAATGGTCGTTCGCGGGATTGCCGGTGGCGATGTAGACCAGCCCGGCCCCGGCATCGCCCGAGATCACGTTCCAGACGTTCGGCGTGCCGCGCGGATAGACCTCGCCCTCGGCCAGCGGCTCGGCCGCGATGCCCTGGCGCTTGGCGTCCCAGGCCCAAAGCAGCGCGCCGCTGTCGGGATCATAGGCCCGCACCACGCCCGAGGGCGCGTCGCGGCGCTGGTTGTCGCTGACCTGCTGGCCCAGGACCAGCACGTCGCCGACCACCGCCGGACCCGAGGAGGAGGAGGCGAAGCCCACCTCCTGCATCCCCATCCCCTCGGCCAGATCGACGGTGCCCCCGGCGCCGAAGCCCGAACAGACCGCGCCCGTCGCCGCATCCAGCGCGGTCAGGCGGCTGTCGGCGGTGGCGACATAGACCCGGGCCGCGCACAGGCCCTCGGCGTCCGCCGTGGCGCCCTCGTAATAGCCGACCGAGCGGCAGGCGACCGAGAACATCGATTCCATCGCCGAAGCGGGAACACCCGCCTCGTAACGCCAGATCTCGGCCCCCGTCGCCGGATCCAGCGCATGGACCTGCGCGGCGGGGGTGCAGGTAAACAGCCGCCCGCCCGCATAGACCGGGGTGTTCTGCGCCGAATAGAAGACGCGGCCGTCCTGGGGGCCCATGTCGCCGGTGCGGAACCGCCAGGCCTCGGCCAGGTCGCCGACGTTCTCGGGCGTGATCTGCGTGGCGGGGGTGAAGCGCGCGCCAAGGGGCGAGCCGCCGAAGCCGGTCCATTCGCCCTCGGCGTTATGGCCCGCGCCGGGGGTCAGGCTCGCCGCCCCCGCCGGGTTGCCGGGGGCGCTGCGCTCCCAGACCAGGGCGATCAGGATCGCGGGCAGGGCGACGGCCGCCGCGATCCCGCCCCAGCCGAGCGGGCGGAACCACCCCGGCGCCAGCGCGCGCGGCGTGCCGAAAAGCGCGGTCAGCAGCAAAAGGCCGAAAAGCCCGACCGGCACGCCCGCGCGCCCGGCAAGATCGAACCCCCATGAGGGCATGAAGCCCTTGGCCCCGATCTCGGCCAGCGACCAAAGCACGGTCACGCCCGCGACCAGCCCCGATAGCGCCACCGCGGGCCAATGCCGCAGCAGCAGGCCCAGCCCCCCCGCCAGCGCGAGGCCAAGACCCGCCAGCGCGTAATACCATGTGCCTCCCATGATCGCGATCTCGCCGCCGATCCACAAAAGCCCGAGCCCCAACCCCAGATGGATCAGCGAAAGCGCGATCAGGCAGAAAAGGGCGATGCCGGTCAGCCGGAACGGGTCTATGGGTCGGGGCATATGGGGCTCCTTGGGGCGAGGGGCGGAAGGGCAGAGGGCGAACGGCCTGCGGAATTGCCCCCGGGGGCGCGGGGACCTGCCCGGGACAGGCGACGGATTCGCTTCGCCGGGGGCGAGGCGTCAGGATAAGAACCTCTGACGCGGCAAAGGGTTCCGCCTCAGCCGCAGCTTGTCAGGCCCAGGACCGGAAACAGCGTCAGCAGGGTGGAGCCGAACCCGATCCAGCCCCCTGCGAGGATCGCCGTCCGCTCCACCCCCGCCGCGCCGCGCGGCACCCAGAGCAGCGCCGCCAGCGTGGCCAGCAGCGTCAGCAGAAAGGCCGCGACCAGCACAAGGCCCTGCAGCCCGCCGAAGGGGGCGGCAACCAGCGGCCAGCCGCGCGCGCAGCCGATCCCGTGCAGGCCATAGGTCAGCGCGAAGCCCAGGGCCCAGAGGCCGGGGCCGATCAGGGCGCGCAGGGGCCAGTCCATCCGCGAAAGCTTCATGCGGTGACCTCCTGCAACACGACCAGCGCCGCAAGGGCCAGGGCGATGAGGTTGGTGTATTCCTGCCAGAGCCGCCAGCAGCCCTGCGCGCCCGGGCGCCGGGCCGAGATCCGGCCGTCGCGGCGCTGGACCCAGGTCTGCGCCGCCAGCATCGCGCCAACAAGCGCATGCAGCGCCACCAGCCCCAGGCCCGCCGCGATCAGCGCGGGACGGGCATGCGCGCGCGGATCGTCCAGCCCGAAGGCCAGCACGGCGATCAGGCCAAGCGCCAGCGCCCCGGCAATGGTGCCGGTGGCCGCGCCCCGCCCCTCGTCCAGCCGCGCGGCCAGCGCGGCCAGCGACAGCAGGCACTGGATCCCCACGGCGACCAGCAATTGCCAGGCGCCCAGCCCGCCCTGCGGCGCGGGCCAGTTCGGCGCCACCACCGCCAGAAAGCCGATCCCGAAGAGGAAACTGCCGAAAAGCGAGGCATCCGCGATCAAGAGGCACACCATCCCGCTGTGCGACAGCGGCCGCGCCACCTGCCAATGCGGCGGAAGGTTCAGCCCCGGCGCGACCGGCACGGCGGCATGGTCGCGCGTCGTGCCCGCGCCCCGCCCCCAGAGCCAGCACATCCAGGCCACCGGCACCAGCATCAGCCCCGCGACCGGATAAAGCCCGAACAGCATCAGCAGGACGAAGGCGCAGATCGTCAATGCGGTCGCCAGGGGCAGGAAGGTGTTCCCCGGCAGAACGGCGACGTGATCGGGCACGCCGCTCACCCCCTCGACCACCAGGACCTCGCGCCGCCCGCGCGGCGCGCCCGGCAATGCGCCCTCACCCCGCGCCAGCGCCGTCGGGCGCATCTCCCCCGCGGGGGGCAACGAGGCGAAGTTGTAGCTTGGCCCGAAGCGGGGCGTCAGCCATTCGAATGTGTCGGCCACCCAGGGATTGCGGCGGCTGATACGGCCGAAAAAGCCCTGAAGGATCACATCAAGCGCGAAAAGCGCGAAACCCGCCGCCATCACGAAGCCGAAGAACGAGGAGATCAGGTTCAGCCATTCCCATTCCGGGTTCATCTCATAGGTGGCGATGCGGCGCGGCATGCCCAGAAGCCCGGTCAGATGCATCAGGAAGAAGGTGCCGTGAAAGCCGATGAAGATCAGCCAGAAGGCGGCGGTGCCGGGCCCGCGCAGCCCCTCGCGCCCCGAGATCAGCGGCAGCCAGTAGGTGATCGCCGCCATCATCGGAAAGACGAAGCCGCCGATCAGCACATAATGCAAATGCGCGGTGACGAAGGCCGTGTCATGCGCCTGCCAGTTGAAGGGCACGATGGCCAGCATGACGCCGGTCAGCCCGCCCATCACGAAAGTCGCGAAGAAGCCCATCAGATGCAGCATCGGAAGCTTCATCTGCGGTCGGCCCTTCCAGAGCGTCCCGATCCAGGCGAAGATCTGCACCGCCGTCGGCACCGCGACCAGCGCGGACGCCGCCGAGAAGAAGGCCAAAGCCATATGGGGAATGCCCACGGTGAACATGTGGTGGACCCATAGCCCGAAGGACAGGAACACCAGCCCCAGGATCGCCGCGACGATGGCTCCGTAGCCAAGGATCTTCGTGCGCGACAGCACCGGCAGGATGGTCGAGATCGCGCCCGCGGCAGGCAGGAAGATGATATAGACCTCCGGGTGGCCGAAAAGCCAGAAGAGGTGCTGCCACAAAAGCGGATCGCCGCCCCGGTTCACATCGAAGAACGGCCAGTCGAAGGCGCGCTCCAGCTCCAGGAGCACCGAGCCGAGGATCAGCGGCGGAAAGCCCACCAGCATCATCGCCGCCGTGCCCAGCATATACCAGGCGAACAAGGGCATCTCGGTCAGCTTCATCCCCGGGGCGCGCAGCCGCAGGATGGTCACGGTGATCTCGACGGCGGCCGAGAGCGCCGAAATCTCGACGAAGGTGATGCCCAGCAGCCAGACATCGGCATTGATCCCCGGCGAATACTCGCGCGACGACAGCGGCGCATACATGAACCAGCCGCCATCGGGCGCCACCCCCGCGATCAGCGCCGCAAGGATGATGCCGCCGCCCAGAAGATAGCACCACCAGCCCAGCGCCGAGAGGCGGGGAAACGCCAGATCGCGCGAGCCGAGCATCCGGGGCAAGAGATACATCGCCAGCCCCTCCAGCATCGGGATGGCGAACAGAAACATCATCATGCTGCCATGCATGGTGAAGATCTGGTTGTAATGCGCGACATCGAGGAAATCGCCGCCGCGCGTGGCAAGCTGTGCGCGGATCAGCATCGACAGCACCCCCGCCACCGCGAAAAAGAAAAACGCGGTCAGCATGAAGCGCAGGCCGATCTCGGTATGGTTCACCGACATGAACCAGCCGCGCCAACCGGGCGGGCGGGACCAGACGGCCTCAAGCTCGCGGTGAAGACGCAGCGCATTTTGCGGCGGGTGCGGGGCATCGTCCCGGGGCCGGGGGTGGGTGCCCGGATGCGGAGAGGTGGTCATTCTTCCGCTCCTTCGACAGGCATGGCGGGCGTGGGTTCGGTGGCTGCGGCGCCCGGAAGGCCGGGCGTGTCGACGAAGGCGGGCGGATCCTCCGGCGGATAGGCGATGACCTGAAAGCGCATCCCGCCATAGCCCGGGCCCGAGAATTCGGCCGAAAGCCCCTCGTAGATGCCGGGCGCGCGCGCCTCGATACGCAGGATGTTGGTCCGGCCGGGGATCGCGTCCATCTTCCCCGCCAGGCGGGGCACCCAGAAGCTGTGGATCACATCGGCCGAAGAGACATGCACGTCGACGGGCCGCCCGGCGGGGATGAAGAGCCTGCCCTCGGTCTCGACCATGGCGCCCGTCGCATCGGGCTGGCGGAAGCTCCAGGCCCATTGGCGGCCCCGAGCCTCGACACTGACCACATCGGGGTCGGCATGGGGTTGCAGCCGCTCGCCCGTCCAGATCCCGGCACCGACCACCACGGCCAGGATCGCCAGCGAGAAGCCCACGCCCATGCCATGCGTCCAGAAGCCCGCCCGGGGCTGGCGCCCGGCCATGGCGGCGGGCGCACGGAACCCCAGCGCCACAAGCGCCAGCACCATGAGCGTCAGCCCCCCCGCCCCGATCAGCATCCCCCACCAGAGCCCGCCGATGGCCTCGGCCGCGGGGCCCGCGGGGGCAAGCGTCGAAAGCGGCGTGTCGCACCCCGCAAGCAACAGCGCCGCCGCCCCGACGAAGGGCCCCCTCGGGGAATGACCCGGCCCGGCAGGAACCCGCTCGCGCCGGTTGCGTTCCCCCCCGGGGCCGCGACGGCCCGACAGCGACAGGGAGAAAAGATGAAACCGACCCGCAAGCGGCCAAGGCTGCGCGACCCGATCCACGAGCACCGCGACTTTCACCTGACCGAATCCCGGGTCGCCATCGCGGGCCATCCGCTGCATGCGATGCTGGTGGCCTTCCCCATCGCGCTTTGCGTCTGCACCCTGGGCGCGGATGCGATGTTCTGGCTGACCGGCGACGATTTCTGGCCGCGCGTCGCGATCTGGGCCGCCGCCATCAGCTTTCTCATGGGGGTGCTGGCCGGGATCGCGGGCACGGTCGAGTTGCTCGCCGTGCCGGGGATCCGCATCCGGGCGGCAAGCTGGACGCATTTCATTCTGGCGGTGATGCTGCTGTCCATCCTGGGCGCGAACTGGGGCATCCGCTGGGGCGATGCGGCGGGCGCGGTGCTGCCCTGGGGCATCCTGACCTCGGCCCTGGCGGCGGGGATGACGGGGATCACCGGCTGGCACGGCGGCAAGCTGGTCTTCGACTACGGGATCGGCACGCAGGATGATCATGGCACCGCCCCCTGAGCGGGCGCCCCGGGCATGACCCCGTCCGGCAGCAACCCTTCGGGCAGCAACTCTTCCGGCGCGATTCCCCGGGGCTCAAGCGCCCAGAGGGGAAGCGCCGCCTCAAGCGCGGAAAGCTGGGGCTTGGCGAGCACCAGCCACAGCACCGCCGCCATCAGCGGCAGTGCCAGCAGAAGTGCGATCACCGGCGGCGGCATGGCCCAGTCCGGCCCCTTCTCGCCCGAAAGCAGCACCAGATGGCCAAGCCAGGCATGGACCAGCACCATGCCCGACACGAAAGCAAGCTTCAGAAGAAGCCAGGGCTCGAAGACCTGATCCAGGAAGATCAGCCCGGTGCCCGCCGCCACTGCGATCACCGCCGCAGGCGTGGCGACCAGGGTATATCCGGCATGGCTGAGAAGCCGCATCCGGGTGAAGGCGCTCTGGCTCACCGGACCATCGGTGGCACGGCCATGCAGGCGCAGCAGGAACGGCAGCAGGACCAGCGCGGCGCACCAGACCAACAGCGCGGCGATATGAAGGAACGTCACCAGCGCGAGGATCATGCGCCCGGCCTTTCCGCACCGCTGGCCCGCGCCCATGCGCCGCGCAGCATGAGGCCTCCGATCAGCCCCAGCGGCAAAAGCCCAGGCGCCCACATCAGAAGACCGGCAAGCTGCTGGTCGCGCAGCGGATCCAGCCCGAAACCGATGGGCGCAAGCCCATGCTGCGGGAAAAGCACGCGCGGCGCAAAGGTCAGGACGGCGCCGATGAACCCCATCAGCCCCGCCAGCCCCGCAAGCTGCCCCGAGGCGGCGATGATGTCGCGCCGCGCCAGCGCCCAAAGCCCCGACCAGAACGCCACCGCCGGAAGCAGCAGCGCGCCCTGCAACAGCCAGTAGACGAAGGGCGAGTGCCAGGCCGCGTCATAGACCGGCGGCAGATGCCACAGGATCAGCGCGATCGAGGTCAGCGCCAGTGCGATGCCCGGGGGCAACCGCCGCGCCAGGCCGGGCAGTGCCAGCGCCAGCAGCGGCGCGGCCAAGGTCACGATCAGCAGGTGATGCAGCGCCCGGGCCGAGAAAAGCGCGACCGTCAGCGCGCAAAGCGGCGAGACGAAAGCCACCACCAGCGCCGCCCAGCCCAGCAGCCAGGCGCCCCGATAGGCCCGGACCAGCGGCAGCCCCAGCAGCAGCACGCCAAGCGCCACAAGAAGCGGAGGATCGAAATTCCACGAGGTCCAGATGTTTCCCGCCTCGGGCGCAGGCCCGCAATAGGGAATGACGGCGTTCGACATCCTCTCCCCTTCCCTGTTTTTCAACGAACATGTCGACACAACGCACCGGGGCGGGATCGGGTTTCCTATCCCGGTCCGAGATACCCCGACCGGGCCGCCCCCGATCCGGCGCAGGCGAAAGGCGAAGGCGCGCCAAGGGGGTGCGGCGCATGGGCCTCAGACCGCCAGCAGCGCCACCGGCTCGGTCGGGCGCAGCACCCGGCCCCTGCCCTCAAGCACGAAGACGCCGGTGCGGCCGCACCACTCGGCCCGGACCCCGCCGCAGGCGATATGGATCACGCCCTTCACCGGATGTCCGCCGTCCAACCGATAGCTCGAGATGGTGACCAGGCTGCCATCCTCGGCGCGGCACTCGCAGGTCGAAATGAATTCCCTCATGTGACGAACCATGGCAGCCTGCTCCGTAACCTTCTTTTGCCAGTCAAACGAGGAAGGTCGCATCCGGGTTCCATGCCTTTGACGAGGTTCGGAAAAAGCCCTGCGCCGTCACGGTGCGGACCAGCCCTTCCGGCCGCCGTGCGCTGCGGTTCGGGCTTCAGTCGCCGCGCGCCTCTTGCGTGTCACCGCTTTCGGCGATCCGTCGCGACAGGCGCCGCAGCACCCACAGCACCAGAACCGTCAGCATCGTCGCCATGACGGCGAGCGGTATCAGCCCGGTTCCGCAGGCAAGGCCGATCGCACCCGCCATCCACATTCCGGCGCCGGTCGTCAGGCCCGTGATCTTGCCGCCCGAGGTGATGATCGACCCCGCCGCAAGAAAGGCCACGCCCGCCGTGACCGCCTCGATCAGGCGAAGGGGGTCGCTTGTCAACTGCTCGGACCCGTCCAGATCCCGCGCGACGATTTCCGCCGCGATCAGGGCAAACAGACAGGCCGCCATGGCAAGGATGATATGGGTTCGCAATCCCGCCGCGCTGGAGTGGATCTCGCGCTCGAAACCGATGGCCGCGCCAAGAAAGGCGGCGAAGAACACCCTCAGGAAGGCGATCTCGGCACTGACCGAAAGGAACGGATCTCGGAATTCGTCGGCGACGAGTCCGGCAATTTCTTGAAGCATCGGATAACCCCGACATGTCATCGCCTGATGGCGCCCTGGACGAATGCGCAGCCTGGCCGCCCGGTTCCGAAGGCCGGAGGCGATCACGGGTCAGAACAGCGAAAGAATCCAGCCCGACACGCTGCCGAACAGAAAAAGGAAGGCCCCCGCGAACAGTGCGGCGAACAGGATCAGCAGCCCGTCGCGGGTCAGGATCGCCGCTGCCACCAGCGCGATGCAGGTCGCGGCGATGGTGCCCGCACCGGGGATCACCTCCATGAAGGGCATGACGACGGTCAGCGCCATCACCATGCCGAGCCAGAGGAAAATCCAGGGACCGCCCAAGAGGAAGGACAGGCGCGGGCCGATGAAACGGCTGACCCACCGGACCGGGCGCCGCAGCCATTCGACCGCCGCCGCCAGCCGCGCCCCCTCGATGCCGCGCCGCGCGATGAACGGGGGCAGCCACAGATATTTGCGCCCCAGCATCATCTGCCCGACCAGCAGAAACTCCACCACGGCCACCGCGCTGGTCACGCCCGGCACCACGCTGGCAGGCGATACCGCGATCAGGGCGAAGACCAGCATCAGGCCCGCGAACGAACGTGCGCCGATCATCTCGGAAAGGGTGGCCACGGTGACCTCCTCTTCCCGGCCCGCGGCTTCCAGCCGGTCCAGCAGGTCCGACAGCGCGTCTTCATGTCCCGGCATCGGCCGCATCCCTTCCAGTTTCCCGTCCCTGTCCGGGAAACCCGCCGCACGGCCCTTGCGTTCCCTGATGCCCCGGCCGCCGGAAGTCGACGGCCTGCGAGATCGCGCGCCGGGACGGGATCGCCCTCCACACCCCCTGCCGGGCGAAGCGGCAGATCCGGGATCGAAAGACGCCATCCCGGCCCCGAGAAGCTGGGGGCGGAGATGACGAAACACCCTTTAAACACCGGGATCTTGCCTGGAAATGGTGCCCCCAGAGAGATTCGAACTCCCGACCTTCGGTTTACAAAACCGCTGCACTACCGCTGTGCTATAGGGGCGCGGATTTCCTCTAGCATTCCCGCCTGCGCCGCGCAATCGGCGCGCGGGCGGGGCCGCTTACTTGCGGCGCAGATGCTCGTCCAGCCGGGGCAGGATCTCGACGAAATTGCAGGGCCGGTGGCGGTAGTCGAGCTGGGCGGCGAGGATGCCGTCCCAGGCGTCGCGGCAAGCCCCGGGGCTGCCGGGCAGCGCGAACAGATAGGTGCCGCCCGCGACCCCGCCGGTGGCGCGGCTCTGGACCGCCGAGGTGCCGATCTTCTGCATCGAGACGATGGTGAAGACCGTGCCGAAGGCGTCGATCTCTTTTTCATAGACGTCGCGATGCGCCTCGACCGTCACGTCGCGCCCGGTCAGGCCGGTGCCGCCGGTCGACAGGACGACATCCACGCCGGGATCGGCGATCCAGTCGCGCAGCCGCCCGGCGATGGCGGCGCGGTCGTCGGGCAAGAGATCGCGCGCGGCCAGCATATGGCCCGCCGCCGTCAGCCGCCCGACCAGCGTGTCGCCCGAGCGGTCCTCGGCCAGGCCGCGGCTGTCCGAGACGGTCAGGACGGCGATCCGCAGCGGGATGAAGGCGCGTTCGTCGGCCATGGTTCAGCCCCTTTCCATGACGGCAAGCCGCAGCGCCAGCGCGGCGAAGACCCCGGCGCTGATCCGGTTCAGGCCGCGGGCGACCCGCTCGGATCCGGCGAGCCATCCGCCGATGCGGCCCGAGAAGGCCGCCACGGCGCCGTTGATGAGTAGCCCGCCCAGGCAGAAGACCAGCCCCAGGATCGCGAATTGCGCCATGACAGGGCGCGCGGGCTGGATGAATTGCGGCAGGAAGGCCAGGATGAACAGCGCGACCTTGGGGTTCAGCAGATTGACCAGCAAAGCCTCGCGGAAGATGCGCAGGGGCGCCACGGCGGCGCCGACCCGCACCATCTGCGGCGCGCCCGCGCGCCAGGCCTTGAAGGCCAGCCACAAAAGCCAGGCCACCCCCGCCCACCGGACCAGTTCGAAAGCGGCGGGATGGGCGCGCAGCAGCGCCGCCAGGCCAAGCGCCGCCACCAGCACATGGACAAGGCAGCCCGCCGCGATGCCCAGATTGGCCGCCATCCCGGCCCGCGGACCGCCGCGCAGCCCTTGGGCCAGCACGAACATCATGTCCGCCCCCGGCGTCAGGTTCAGCGCCAGCCCCGCCGGAACGAAGGCCGCAAGGGTCATCAGATCGACCGGGAAATTCATCCCGCCCCCCCGTCGAGCCGCGCCTTCAGCGACAGCAGGTCCGACCAGGCGTCGCGCTTGGCCAGGGGGTTGCGCAGCAGATAGGCCGGATGTGTCATCGGCAGGACCGGCTTTCCAAGCGCCTCGACCCAGTTGCCGCGCGCGCGCAGGATGCCGCGCCGCCCGCAAAGCGCATCCAGCGGCGTGTTCCCCATCACCACCACCGCCTCGGGGTCGGCCAGTTCGATATGGCGCGCGACAAAGGGGCGCATCATCGCGATCTCCTCGGGCGAGGGATCGCGGTTCCCCGGCGGGCGCCAGAACATGACATTGGTGATGTAGAGCGCGCGCTCGGCATCCGGGCTGGTGCGCGACAGGCCGATCGCCGCGAACATCCGGTCCAGAAGCCGCCCGGCCTCGCCCACGAAGGGGCGGCCCTCCAGATCCTCCTCGCGCCCGGGCGCCTCGCCCAGGACCAGCACCCGCGCGCGGGGATTGCCGTCGCAAAAGACGGTGTTGCGCGCGCCCTTCTTCAACTCGCACAGGTCGAAGCCATGGACCGCCTCGCGCAGGTCGTCGAGCGTGGCCGCCCGCGCCGCCATCCCGCGCGCGACCGCCACCGCATCGACGGCGGCGGGAGCGGGAGCGTAAGCGGGGGCGGCCTGCCGATCCCCCGGCCGATCCCCCGACGGGCCGCCCTGGGGCGCGGCGCGGGCAGGGCGCGCCTCAGGCAACGGCGGCGGCGGCGCGGCCTCGTAGCGGTTCACCGGCAGGTCCGACAAAGCCTCGGTCACGCCGCAATCGAGCTGCCAGGCCAGCGCGGCCAGCGCGGCCTCCCACCCGTCGGGGCCAGCAATGTCTTCGGCGATTCCCATGGCGCAAAGGTTAGGCCCGGGCCGGGATGCGGTAAAGGGCCCCCGCCCCCGGAAGGCGATGCTTGCCCCCCCTTCGCGGCTTTGCCATAAGCGGGTGAAACCGAGGGGATCACGCCCATGGCCTTCCGCGCCCGCCACCTGCTGGGGATCGAGCCGCTTTCGCCGCTTGAGATCACCACAATCCTTGATCTCGCCGACCGCTATGTCGACCTGAACCGCCGCACGGTGAAACAGTCCGACGCGCTGGCGGGGATGACCCAGATCAACATGTTCTTCGAGAACTCGACCCGCACGCAATCGAGCTTCGAGATCGCGGGAAAGCGCCTTGGCGCCGATGTGATGAACATGAATGTCGCGCAATCCAGCGTGAAGAAGGGCGAGACGCTGATCGACACCGCCATGACGCTGAACGCGATGCATCCCGATCTTCTGGTGGTGCGCCACCAGAATTCGGGCGCGGTCAACCTGCTGGCGCAGAAGGTCGATTGCGCGGTGCTGAACGCGGGCGACGGGCGGCACGAACATCCGACCCAGGCGCTGCTGGATGCGCTGACCATCCGCCGCGCCAAGGGCCGTCTGCAACGGCTGACCATCGCGATCTGCGGCGATGTGGCCCACAGCCGGGTGGCGCGCTCGAACCTGATCCTGCTGGGCAAGATGGAGAACCGGCTGCGCCTTGTCGGGCCGCCCACGCTGATGCCGCCGGGCTTTGCCGATCTGGGCGTCGAGGTGCATGAGGACATGCGTGAGGGGCTGAAGGACGCCGATGTGGTGATGATGCTGCGGCTTCAGAAAGAGCGGATGGACGGCGGGTTCATCCCCTCGATGCGCGAATATTACCACCGCTACGGGCTGGATGCGGAAAAGCTGTCCTTTGCCCGGCCCGACGCCATCGTGATGCACCCCGGCCCGATGAACCGGGGCGTCGAGATCGACGGCGAGATCGCCGACGACATCAACCGCTCGGTGATCCAGGACCAGGTCGAGATGGGCGTCGCCGTCCGCATGGCCTGCATGGATCTTCTGGCCCGAAACCTTCGCGCCGAACGCGGGCGCAAGATCGTGGAATCCTATGTCTGACAGCCGCAAATCCCGCAAGGCCGCCATCCCGGACCCCGCCTCGGACGGCCCGCGCGTCCTGGCCCGCTGGATGCCCGACCGGCGCAGCTTCTGGCAACGCACGTTCTATATGGCGGTGATCTTCGGCTTCGTCGCGGTCTGGACGCTGTATCTTCTGGACAATCCCTATCTGTGGACCGCGCCCCTTGCCGCCTTCATCGCCGTCTTCGGCCGCGCGGCCTATCTGAAGTCCGAGATCCTGGCCCAGGGCTGGGTCATGACCGAAACCACGCTGAACGGGCCGCAGGGGCGCATCGTGCCGCTGGCCTCGGTGGCCGAGGTCAAAAGCTTTCTGGGCGATGTGGTGATCGTGACCCGGGCGGGCGAAAAGCACCTGATCAAATATCCCGCCGACCCAGAGCCGGTCGTCCGGCGCATCAAGGCCGCGCTGCCATGACCGCGCCCGATCCCGACCGCAAGCCCTCGCGGGCCGAGATGCGCCAGGGCGGCATGGTCGCGACCGCCGTCCTGCTGGTGATGGCGGTCCTGACCGTGGTCTTCGTCGTGATCGGAGGCTAGGACGATGGAGGATCCCGCGATCCCCGCCGGATGGGAAGGCATCCTCGACCCGGGCGAGCGGATCCTGTGGCAGGGCCGCCCCGAGGCCGGGTTCGACTGGAGCGCGCTGATCTCGACCCGCACGCCCTTCGGGCTGGCCTTCGCGGGTTTCGCGATCTTCTGGATGTCGATGACCCGGATCACCGGCGGCGCGGCGGTCAGCCCTTTCTTCATGGGTGTGCTCTTTCCGCTTTTCGGCCTGCCCTTCCTGTTTGCCGGGCTCAATATCGCCTTCGGCAAGCCCCTGCGCGATTTCCTGCGCCAGCGCGGCAGCCATTACACCCTGACTAACCGCCATGCCTTCATCGCGACCGACATCCTGGGAAAGCGCACGCTTTCGCGCCATCCGATCGGGGCGGGATTCCGGCCCGCGCTGGAAGAGGGCGATCCCGGCTCGGTCTGGTTCGGGACAAGGGCGGCGGTGGTCGGCCATGTGCCCTACAAGGACGAAACCACGGGTTTCGGCCAATGGCTGACCCGCACCGACCGGATCGGGTTCGAGCGCATCCGCGAAGCGCGCCGGGCCTGGCGCATGATGCTGGACCAGGCCACGGCGAATGCCGCCCGGCAGGGTGCGGAGACCGAAGGCGGGACGGCGCGATGACCCCCCGCCCGCAAGACCCGGGACTTGCGCCCGAAGACTGGCGGGCCTTCCTCGACCCCGGCGAGGCGCTGCTGTGGTCCGGGCGGCCCCGGGCCGGGCTGCGCTACGACCGCCAGGTGGCGGCGCGCAGTTCGCCCGGCCTTTTCATCCTCGCCTTCGCGCTCCTCTGGACGGGGGGGGCCGGGGCCGTCGCCATCGCGATGGTCGCCCAGGGCGGCAGCGCCTGGCGCTTCGTGATCCTGGGCTTCCCCGCCTTCGGGCTGATCTTCGTGTGGTTCGGGCTTGAGATGCTGGTGCTGCACTGGTTCCGCGATGCGGCGCTGCGGGCGCGGACCTCCTACGCGCTGACCTCGCGCCGCGCGCTGATCCATGAGGGCGGACACGCGCCCAGACTGCGCAGTTGGCCGATCCTGCCCGGCACGGTGATCGACTACAGCCCCTATACACGACACCCGCCCGAGGTCCGCATCCTCTTCGCCACCGAGGAAAAGGTGGACGCCGATGGCGACAGGACCTACACCCGCACCGGCTTTGACCGCATCACCGAAGGCGCGCGCGTCATGCATCTGCTGCGCCAGGTCCAGACCGCCCAAAGCCCGCCGCGTTTCGACCCGCATCCCGACCCGTCCCAGGACGCCAGCCCACCGGAAGAACCATGACCGCGCTTCATTTCACCAATGCCCGCCTGATCGACCCCGAGGCCGGAACCGACGTGCCGGGCAGCCTGACCGCCGACCGGGGCCGGATACTTGGCCGCGACCAGGCCCCGCCGAAGGGCGCCCGGGTGATCGACTGCGGCGGTGCCTGCCTGGCCCCCGGACTGGTCGACTGGGGCGTAAAGATCGGCGAGCCGGGCGAGCGGCACCGCGAAAGCTTCCGCTCGGCCGGCCTTGCGGCGGCGGCGGGGGGGGTGACAACCATCATCGCCCGCCCCGACACCAGCCCCGCCATCGACACGCCCGAGACGCTGGAATTCGTCACCCGCCGCGCCGCCGAGGCCAGCCCCGTGCGCATCCGCCACATGGCCGCCCTGACCAAGGGCCGCGAAGGCCGCGAGATGACCGAGATCGGCTTTCTGCTGGATGCGGGCGCGGTGGCCTTCACCGACGGCTTCCACGTCAGCCCCGACACCAAGGCGCTGTCGCGGGCGCTGACCTATGCCCGCGCGCTTGGCGCTCTGGTCATCGGCCATCCGCAGGAACCGGGCCTTTCGGCGGGCGCGGCGGCGACCAGCGGCAAGTTCGCCTCGTTCCGGGGCCTGCCCTCGGTCTCGCCCATGGCCGAGCGGATCGGGCTGGAGCGCGACCTCGCGCTGGTCGAGATGACGGGCGCGCGCTATCACGCCGACCAGATCACCACCGCCCGCAGCCTGCCCGCACTGCGCCGCGCCAAGGAGGCCGGGCTGGATGTCACCGCCGGGACCTCGATCCACCACCTGACGCTGAACGAATTCGACCTGGGCGATTACCGCACCTTCTTCAAGCTGGTGCCGCCGCTGCGCTCCGAGGACGACCGCCAGGCGATCATCGCCGCCCTGGCCGAGGGGCTGATCGACGTGGTGGCCTCGTTCCACACCCCCGCCGACGAGGAATCGAAGCGCCTGCCCTATGAAGAGGCCGCCGCCGGGGCCGTCGGCCTGCAAACGCTGCTTCCCGCCGCGATGCGGCTTTACCACGGCGGGCACCTGAGCCTGCCGCAGCTTTTCCGCGCCATGGCGCTGAACCCGGCGAACCGTCTGGGCCTGCCGCAGGGCCGTCTGGCCGAGGGCGCCCCGGCCGATCTGGTGCTTTTCGACCCCGACGCGCCCTTCCTGATGGACAGGTTCACCCTGCTGTCGAAATCCAAGAACACCCCTTTCGACGGCGCGCGGCTGGAGGGCAAGGTGCTGGGAACCTGGGTCGGCGGGCGCGAGGTGTTCCGCGATGCGCCGGGCGCGGCGCCCGACACCGCAACCGGCCCCTCGACCGACGCCACCAGGACCGAGGATTGACATGCCCGAGATCGTGACCCCCGGCCAGACCATGATCCTGGTCGCGCTGCTCTCCTACCTCGTGGGCTCGATCCCCTTCGGCGTCCTGGTGACGCGGGCGATGGGGCTGGGCGACCTGCGCCGGATCGGCTCGGGCAATATCGGCGCGACCAATGTGCTGCGCACCGGAAACCGGGGCGCGGCGCTGGCGACGCTGCTTCTGGACGGCGCCAAGGGCGCGGTGGCGGTGCTGGTCGCCCGGGCGGCAATCGGGGCCGAGGATGCGGCGCAGCTTGCGGCTTTCGCGGCTTTCGTCGGCCATCTCTGGCCGGTCTGGCTGGGCTTCAAGGGCGGCAAGGGCGTGGCCACCTTCCTTGGCACGCTGATCGCACTAAGCTGGCCGGTGGGGCTTGCCGCCTGCGCGACCTGGGCCCTGGGCGCGGCGCTGACGCGGATTTCCTCGGCGGCGGCGCTGATCGCGGCGGCGACGGTGCCGATCTGGCTCTGGACCTTCGACAACGGGCGGATGCTGCTGCTGACGCTGGTGCTGACCATCCTGATCTATATCCGCCACGCCGCCAATCTGGCCCGGATCAGGGCCGGGACCGAGCCGAAGATCGGCGCGAAGAAGGGCTGAGGCGGGATGGAAGGCGCGGACTGGCTTGCCATCGGCCTTCTCGCGGCGCTGCTGGCGCTCGCCTTCGTCCTCTTGCGCCTGCGCAGCGCTCGGCGCGGCGAAGGCGATCCTGCCGGGAGGCTGCCGCTCGCGGTGATCGACGGATCGAACGTTATGCACTGGCGGGACGGCACCCCGGCGCTGGCCACGGTCAGAGCGGTGGTCGAGACCCTGCGCGCGCAAGGCTACAAGCCCGGCGTGATCTTCGACGCCAATGCGGGATACAAGCTGATGGGCCGCTATCAGGACGACGCCGATCTGGCCCGGGCCATCGGCATGCCCGCCCGGGACGTTCTCGTGGTGCCGAAGGGCCAGCAGGCCGACCCGTTCCTTCTGGACTTCGCCCGCGACACCGGCGCGGTGCTGATCAGCAACGACCGTTTCCGTGATCGAATCGAGGATTATCCCGCGCTGGCCACGCCGGGCCGGATCCGGCGCGGCGGCTGGCGCGACGGCAGGATCTGGCTGGAGCGCCCCAGGAGTCCTGAGCGGGAGCAGCCCTGAGCCCCAAGCCGTTCCGAGCCCCAAAACCCTGAGCAGAGAGCCCCCCGAACCGGGCTCAGAGGCTTGCCGCCTCATAGATCGGGCGCAAGGATCCGCCCCATTCGCCCTGATACAGCGACAGCCAGCGGTCGGCCTGCACCCGGCCCTCGCCCAGGCTTTCGCGCAAAGGCGCGAGGTAGATCTCTTCGCCCCGGCCGCGCGCGGCAAGGCCCGCGGCGGAAAGCGCCACCGCCGCCCGCGCCAGATCCAGAAGCCGCACCCCGCCCGCCTCGCCCTGAAGGCCCGAGACCGAGGCCGCGACCCGCAGCCCCTCGCGCGTTTGCGCATCCAGCCCCTTGACCAGATCCCAGGCCGCATCCAGCGCGGCGCCGTCATACATCAACCCGGTCCAGAACGCCGGCAGCGCCAGAAGATGCGCCCGGTCCCCGGCATCGGCGCCGCGCATCTCGATGTATTTCTTCACCCGCGCCTCGGGGAAGACGGTGGTCAGATGGTCGGCCCAGTCCGAAAGCGTGGGCTTCTCGCCCGGCAGCGCGGGCAGTTCGCCGCGCAGAAAGTCGCGGAACGACTGGCCGAGCGCGTCGATATAGACCCCGTCGCGATAGACGAAATACATCGGCACATCGAGAACCCAGTCCACATAGCCCTGGAATCCCATGCCCTCCTCGAAGGCGAAGCCCAGCATCCCGGTGCGCGAGGCATCCAGGTCGCGCCAGATGCGCGAGCGCCAGCTTTTATGGCCGTTCGGCGCGCCGTCGAAGAACGGGGACGAGGCGAAAAGCGCCGTCGCCACCGGCTGAAGCGCCAGCGCCACGCGCAGCTTGCGCACCATGTCCGCCTCGGAGCCGAAATCCAGATTCACCTGCACGGTCGAGGTGCGATACATCATCTGCGTGCCATGGGTGCCGACGCGGCCCATGTAATCCGTCATCAGCCGATAGCGCCCCTTGGGCATCACCGGCATCTGCGCATGGCTCCATTCCGGGGCGGCGCCCAGGCTCATGAACCGGATGCCAAGCGGCTCGGCGATCTGGCGCAGTTCGTCGAGGTGATTGTCCAGTTCCGCCTCGGTCTCGGCGATGCTTTGCAGCGGCGCGCCTGAAAGCTCGAACTGTCCGCCCGGCTCAAGGCTGATATTGGCGCAGTTGCGCGTCAGGCCGATCATGTGCTCGCCCTCGCGCACCGGCTGCCAGCCGAAACGGTCCGAGAGCGCGTCGAACAGCGCCGAGATCGACCTTTCGCCGCCATAGGGCAGCGGCAGGCGGGTGTCGGTCAGCCAGCCGAATTTCTCATGCTCAGTGCCGATGCGCCACTCGGCGGCCGGTTTGCAGCCGCTTTCCATCAGACCGGCGAGTTGGTCGTAATTCTCGATCAGGCCACCGCCGGACTGGGGAATGGACATGGCTAAACGGCTCCGCAGGTCTGGGTCGGGCCCTTGCGTCCATGGGGCGCGGGCAGGCCCTCACCTGTCCTGCCGGGGCGGGAAGTGTCAATACCCCCGCGCGAGCGTTCCATTGTGCGATCAGAGCGGGCGCAGCCCCTGCCCGCCCCGCCGCCACACCAGCTTTGACGAGACCGAAAGCGCCGGAAGTGTGCCGCCCTCCCCGTCACTGGCTCCAAGCGCCGCGATCAGGTCATGCGAGGCAAGGCCCGGCAGGCTGGCGAAGGCGTCGAAAAGATCGCCCGCCCCGGCGCTGTCGAGCGGCACGAGAAGCGCGCGCCCGTGAAGGTCGGCCAGATGCCAGACCCGCCGCCCCTTCAGGGTGACCAGCCGCAGCTCCGCCAGGTCATGCAGGGCGATCTCGCCGCCCATGGTGGGGTGAAGGTAGGTCAGCCGCCCCTCGTCGATCTCGACCAGGCCGGGGGCGGCCGGGTCGCCCTGGAACCGCGCCCGCCGCGCCGCCAGCAACGCCCAGGCCGCGCCAAGAAGCGCGATCGCCCCCCCGATCAGGGCAAGGATCCAGCCGCCGCCAAGCGCGACCCGGATGCCGCCAAGGGCCAGCGCCAGCCCGATGGCGGTTTCCCCCCATCTGTGGAACAGCCGCGCCACCGGGGCCCGAAGGAACGGCGGCGGGGCCCGGCCGGTCACCGCCAGTCCCCGAACCGGCTTTGCCACAGCACCAGCGCCGCCAGCACGGCGGTTTCCGCGCGCAGGATGCGCGGCCCCAGGGAGACCGGCGTGACGGCGGGCAGGGCCTGAAGCCGCGCGCGCTCTTCCGGGGCGAAGCCGCCCTCGGGCCCGATCAGGATGGCCGCCGGTTCGCCCGCGCGACCGGCGGCCCAGCCCGTATCGCCGCCCGCCTCCGCCCGCGCCTCATCCGCCCAGAAGATCCGGCGCACCGGCCCCCCGGCCGTGGCCCAACCGTCCAGAAGCCGGTCGAGCGGCTGCAACTCCTCGACCCCGGGCACCCAGGTCGCGCCGCATTGCTCGGCGGCCTCGACGGCATGCAGGACCTGCTTGTCGGCGCGGATCCGCTCGGCGTTCATCCGGCGGGTCGAGACCGGCAGGATACGCGCCACGCCAAGCTCCACTGCCTTTTCGACGATGAAATTGGTCCGCTCCTTCTTCACAGGCGCGAAAAGAAGCCACAGGTCCGGCGGCGCGCCCTGGGGGCGCGAAAGCGCCTGACAGACCAGGATGCCCCGCCGCTTTCCGGCCTCGGCCACCTCGGCCAGCCATTCGCCGTCGCGCCCGTTGAAAAGCGCGACCCGATCCCCCGGGCCAAGCCGCATCACCTGGAAAAGGTAATTCGCCTGCCCCTCGGCCACGGCCACGGCTTGCCCCGCCCCGAGCGGCTGATCTACATGAAGTCTGACCTTGGTCCCTGCCATGGGGGAAATCTATGAGCCATCCGCGCGGAATGCCAGAGGAAGCCGCCGAGGGCGCCGCGCCCACGGACGACGCAGGTCCCGGTGCCGCGCAGGCGAGCCCGGGCGAGGGTTCGGGCATGCACAACGGTCCTGGCATGGGCGACAGTTCGGGCATGGGCGAAAATGCGGGCGCGGGCGACAGCATGGGCGCGGACGACAACGCGGACATGGGCGACGGCACGGGCACGGTGGCCGATTCGGTCGCGGGCAACTGGGTGGATCGCCACGCTCCCGCCGCGACCCGCCCCTATCTGCGACTGAGCCGCGCCGACCGGCCGATCGGAACATGGCTGCTCTACATCCCCTGCCTGTGGGGGGTGGCTTTGGCGGCCAATGCGGGCGGCGGCTTCGGCGCGAAAGATCTGTGGCTGGTGATCTCGTCGGGGATCGGCGCCTTCCTGATGCGCGGCGCGGGCTGCACCTGGAACGACATCACCGACCGCGACATCGACGCGCGGGTCGCGCGCACACGGTCGCGCCCGCTGCCCTCGGGCCAGGTGAGCGCGCGGCAGGCCGCCCTTTGGATGGTGGCGCAGGCGCTGGTCTCGGCCTTGATCCTGCTCAGCTACGACCGGCTGGCGATCGGGCTGGGCCTGCTGTCGCTGCTGCCCGTGGCGGTCTATCCTTTCGCCAAACGCTTCACCTGGTGGCCGCAGGTGTTCCTGGGCATCGCCTTCAACTGGGGCGCGCTTCTGATGTGGGCCGCGCAATCGGGGGAACTGGCCCCGGGCGCGGTGCTGCTTTACGCCGCCGGGATAAGCTGGACGCTCTACTACGACACGATCTACGCCCATCAGGACAAGGAGGACGACGCGCTGATCGGCGTGAAATCCACCGCCCGGCTGTTCGGCGCGCAAAGCGGGCGCTGGCTTGCCGGGTTTCTGGTCGGCGCGGTGATCCTGTTCGCCGCCGCCGTGATCGTGACCATACCGGCCGCGCGCGGGCCTGTGCCGATGCTGGTCGCGCTGGCCGGGGTCTGGGCCTTCGGCGCGCATATGGTCTGGCAGATGCGCGGGCTGAACCTCGACGACCCGGCCGCCTGCCTGCGCGCCTTCCGCGCCAACCGCGACGCCGGGCTGGCGGTTGTGCCATTTCTTGCCGGTGCGGCGCTGCTTTGATTGAACCCGGGACGGGGAAGCCATAGGAAGCCAGGGCGCGCGCGCCGTCCCTTGCCGCCATCCCCTCAGCAGACCCCAGAGCAGCCCTTGCCAAAACGTCTTCTCCGCCTGCCCCCCACCGCGCTTGGCGCCATCGCCTTCGCCCTTGCCGGGCTGGTGATGCTGGGGATCTCGTTCCTCTCCGTCCTGGTGATCGAGAGCCGCTCGCGCAGCGTGATCGCCTCGCATCTCGAACAGGCCCCGATGCAATGGGCCGAGGTCAGGACCGACGGGATGCAGGTCCACCTGGGCGGCACCGCCCCCAACGAGGCCGCGCGGTTCCGCGCGCTGAACCTTGTCGGCTCGGTGGTGGATTCCTCGCGCATCCGCGACGGGATCGAGGTCACCCCCGCCTCGGCCCTGACCCCGCCGCGCTTCTCGGTCGAGATGCTCAGGAACGACGACGGCATCCAGTTGATCGGCCTGGTGCCCGAGACCCCGGACGAGGGCGGGCTGACCGCCCAGGCCCTGACCGAGGCCGCCGGAGCCGTCGCCCAGGGCAATGCCCCCACCGACATGCTGCAATCGGCGGCCTGGCCCGCGCCTGCGGGCTGGGATGCCTCGCTCCAGCTTGGCCTTTCGGCGCTAGAGCTCTTGAAACGCTCGAAGATCTCGGTCTCGGCGGGGCGGGTCGAGATCACCGCCATCGCCGAAAGCGCCCCCGAAAAGCGCAGTTTCGAGGCCGAGTTGAACCGCCGCAAGCCCGATGGCGTGGCGCTGGTCATGGATATATCGGCGCCGCGCCCGGTGATCACCCCCTTCACCCTGCGCTTCATCAAGGATGCGCAGGGCGCGCGGTTCGATGCCTGCTCCGCCGATACCGACCGCGCCCGCGCCATGATCCTTGCCGCCGCGACCGAGGCCGGGCTGGTCGGCAGCGCCACCTGCACCGTGGGCCTTGGCACACCCACCCCGCGCTGGTCCGAGGGCGTGGCGGCCGCGATCCGCGCCGTGGGCCAGATGCAGGCCGGGACCGTCACCTTCTCGGATGCCGATATCACGCTTTTGGCCGGAGAAGGCGTCAGCCAGGCCGATTTCGACCTGGCCCTTGGCGAATTGCGCGCCGCCTTGCCCGATGTCTTCTCGCTCGAAGCCATTCCGCCGCGGGTCGAGATGGCCGCGCTCGGCCCGGCGGAATTCACCGCCCGGCTGCGCCCCGAGGGCCGGATCGAATTGCGCGGGCGGCTTCTGGACGAGCCGCAGCAGGCCGCGGTAGAGGCCTTCGCGCGCGCCTCGTTCAACCGGGCGACGGTGCATGTCGCCACCCGGCTTGACCCGGAACTGCCCGACGGCTGGCCGATCCGGGTGCTGGCGGGCCTTGAATCGCTGTCGCTTCTGGCCGAGGGCGCGCTTCTGGTGCGGGCCGATCTGGTGCAGGTCTCGGGCGTGACCGGCAACGGCGAGGCCCGCGCCCGGATCACCCAGATCCTGTCGTCGCGCCTTGGTCAGGGCCAGACCTTCCGCGTCGACGTGCGCTATGACGAAAGGCTCGACCCGCTGGCCGGGCTGCCCACCCCTGCCGAATGCGCCGCCGAGGTGGCCGCGATCATGGCGGCCGGGCGGATCACCTTCACCCCCGGCTCGGCCGAGATCGCGCCGGATGCGGTTCCGGTGATCGACCAACTGGCCGAGGCGCTGGCCTTCTGCCCCGGTATCACCATGGAGATCGGCGGCTATACCGATTCGCAGGGCTCGGACGCGGGCAATCTCGCGCTGTCCCAGGCCCGGGCCGAGGCGGTGCTGATGGCGCTTCTGGGACGTCGGGTGGACACTTCGGGCATGGTGGCGACCGGCTATGGCGAGGCCAATCCGATCGCCGACAATGCCACCGAGGAAGGGCGCGAGGCCAACCGCCGGATCGAATTCGTGCTGATCGGCGATGGCGCCCCCGCCGGCGCGGCAGGGCCCGAGGGCGAACATGCGGGCGAACCCGGGGCCGGGCCCGAGCCGGAAGATGGGCCAGACGCCGGACCCGACATTGCCGAAGAAGCCCCTGACGATGCCGGAACCGCCCCCGAGGCCCTCACCGCGGCCGCGCCCGAGGCAAAGGCAGAGTCCGCAAAAGAGGACGAAGCCCCGGCCGCCCCGCAGCCCGCCCTTGCCGAAGCTGGCCCTTCCGAAGAAAGCCCCACCGACGAGGGCCCCGATTTCTCGCATGATACCAGCCCCTCGGTCGCGCCGACCGAGATCACCATTCGCCCCCGGCCCCGCCCCGAGCGGGACTGACCGGCGCCAGGACCAGACATGAATCGCACCGAATTCGTCATCGCCACCGCCGTCATCCTGCTTCTGGCCTTCGCCATGGGCTGGTTCACCCATTGGCTTTTGCACCGTTTCGGCCGCAACACCGGCACCGACCTGTCAGAGATGGACCGGCTGGCGCAATCGCTGCACGAGGCCGAGGAGATGCGCGACCAGGCCATCATCTACCTTGAGAACCGCGAGGCCGAGCTGACCAACCAGATCCACCAGACCGAGGCCGAATTGCGCGCCGCGATGGAGGGGCTGCGCGACGCGCGGCAGGAGGCCGAGGAGATGCGCTCCTACATCGAGCGGATGCACGCCAATGGCTGAAACCACGGCACTTGCAGGCCGGGCCCGCCCGGCGTAAGGGCGGAACCCATGCGGATACTCTTTCTTGGCGATGTGATGGGGCGCAGCGGGCGCGCGGCCGTGGCGGGGCAACTGGCGCGGCTGCGCGCGGACTGGGGCCTCGATTTCGTCGTGGTGAACGGCGAGAACGCGACCGGCGGCATGGGGCTTTCGGCCGAACATGCCCGCGGCCTGCTGGCGGCGGGGGCCGATGTGGTGACGCTTGGCGACCACGCCTTCGACCAGAAGGACATGGCCCAGGCGCTTGAGACCGAATCCCGGATCCTGCGCCCGATCAACTATTCCAGGATCGCCCCCGGCAGGGGCTGGCGGATCTACGACGCCCCCGGCGGCCGAAAGGTGCTGGTCGCGCAGGTGCTGGGCCGGGTCTTCATGAAACAGCCCTTCGACGATCCGTTCTCGGCCATCGAGCCGGTGCTGAAGGCGCATCCGCTGGGCAAGACCGTACAGGCCGCCGTGGTCGATGTCCATGCCGAGGCCACCAGCGAGAAGATGGGCATGGGCCATTGGTGCGACGGCCAGGCCAGCCTTGTGGTCGGCACCCATACCCATGTGCCCACGGGCGACGCGCAGATCCTGAAAGGCGGGACCGCCTATCTGACCGATGCGGGGATGTGCGGCGATTACGACAGCGTGATCGGGATGGAAAAGCTGGAGCCGATGCGCCGCTTCGTCACCGGCCTGTCGAAATCGCGGTTCGAGCCCGCGGGCGGCGAGGCCACGCTCTCGGGCGTCTATGTCGAGACCGACGACCGCACCGGCCTTGCCACAAGGGTCGAGATGGTGCGCCAAGGCGGGCGGCTTTCGCCCTCGGGCCCGGCCTGAGAGCGGCTTTGCCGATGCGCGCGGCGGTCGCTGGCGCATCGCCACGCGCGGCGCTAGTCTGGGCGCGGCCGCCAGTCCGCGCCCGCCAGTCCGCAACCGGCATTCACGGCGTCGGCGCGAATTCCCCTCCGCCCGAAAGGTCCAGACATGCCCCGCAGCCCGCAGATCGCCGCCGTTCTTCTTCCCCTCGGCCTTGCGGCCTGCGCCGCGCTGGCCCGGCCCACGCCGCAGGACCTGCGGCTGGATCACGAGATGCTGGTGGTGCAGATGTCGGATGGCAGCACCTGCCGCGCCGCCTGGGCCGAGGCCTTGCGCGCGGCGCCCTCGGAAACGGTGGTCGGAGGCGATCTGGCGGGATGCCCGGCGGGCTATCGCTACAGCATCACGGTGGAGAACAATCCCAACCTTCTGCGCCAGATGGTCGAGGGGCTGGAGCAGGCCATCGACGGCGCGATGCTGGCACCGATGGCCGAGGTGCGGGTGACCACGCCTTCGGGCCGGGTGCATGCGTTCAAGTCGCCGGTCAAGGTCGACGCCTTCGACGACTGAGGCGCCAGTTCGACGACTGAGGCGCCGGAGGCCGGACCTGTCAGACCGTCAGGCCCTCCGGCTCGGGCAAGCCGTTGGCGCGGCAGCAGGCTGTCAGCGTATTGGCCAGAAGGCAGGCGATCGTCATCGGCCCGACGCCGCCCGGAACCGGGGTGATCGCCCCGGCCGCAAGGCTGGCGGAGGCGAAATCGACATCGCCCACCAGCCGCATCCGGCCCTCGCGCTCGACGCGGTTGATGCCCACGTCGATCACCACCGCGCCGGGCTTGATCCAGTCGCCCGGGATCATCTCGGGGCGACCCACGGCGGCGACGAGAATATCGGCGCCCCGGCAGACCGAAGCCAGATCGCGGGTGCGGCTGTGCGCGATGGTCACCGTGCAGCTTTCGCCCAGCAGAAGCTGCGCCATCGGCTTGCCGACGATGTTCGAGCGCCCGACCACCACGGCGTTCAGCCCCGCCAGATCGCCCAGATGGTCGCGCAGCATCATCAGGCAGCCAAGCGGCGTGCAGGGCACCATCGCCTTCTGCCCCGTTCCCAGCAGCCCCACGTTCAGGATATGGAACCCGTCCACATCCTTCGCGGGCGCGATGGCATTGATCACCGGATCGGCGTTCAGATGGGGCGGCAGCGGCAGTTGGACCAGGATGCCGTGCACCGCCGGATCGGCATTCAACCGGGCGATCAGCGCCAGAAGGTCCGCCTCCGAAGTGGTCTCGGGCAACCTGTGTTCGAACGAGGCCATGCCCGCCTCAAGGGTCTGGATCCCCTTGTTCCTGACGTAGACCGCCGAGGCCGGATCCTCGCCCACCAGGACCACGGCAAGCCCGGGGGTGATGCCGTGCTCCTCGCGCAGGCGCGCCACGCGCGCGGCGACCTTTCCCCGCACCCCCGCCGCGAAGGCCTTGCCGTCGATCCGAACCGCAGGGGAATGGGTCATCCGCTATCCTTTCGAAACGGGGGGACGGGCGCTGTCGGGGCCCAGATGGCCCTCTTCGCGCGCGATCGACCAGTCGATCAGCGCGCGCCACAGGCTTTCGACCAGGTCGGGGGCAAGGCCCCGGGCCTCGGCATGGCGGCGCACATTCGCAACCACTTCCTCGACCCTGGGCTCGATCCGGGCGGGCAGGTCCACGCCGGCCTTGATCCGCGCGGCGGCGTCGATATAGCCCGAGCGTTCGGCCAGAAGCGCGACCAGGGCGGCGTCGATCCGGTCGATCTCGGCCCGCACATGGGCCATGGTCTGGCAATCCTGCGCCTTGCGCATCGCTTTCCCCGCGATTGGCCGGGGGGCCATCCCCCGCGCGACCCGACATAATCCGGGCGGGCGGGAAGGGCAACGCTGCGATTGCGAAAGAGCCCGCCCCGGATCGGAACAGCCCCCCCGGAACAGGCCCTTGGGGACAGGCCCCCGCGGGACAGCCCCTCAGAACAGACCTTCGATCTCGCCCGCGGGATTGAGGCGGATGGTCTCGGCCGCCGGATGGCGCGGCAGGCCGGGCATGGTCATGATCTCGCCGCAGATCGCCACGACGAATCCCGCCCCGGCCGCCAGGCGCAATTCCCGCACCGGGATCTTGTGGCCCTCGGGCGCGCCGAGAAGGCCGGGGTCGGTCGAAAAGCTGTATTGGGTCTTGGCCATGCAGACCGGCAGTTGGCCATGACCCCCCGCCTCGATGGCGCGAAGCTGGTCCCGGGCGGCGGGTTCCAGCACCACCTCGCCCGCGCGGTAGATGCGGCGTGCGATGGTCTCGATCTTTTCGGCGATGCCCATCTCGTCGGGGTAGAGCGGCGCGAAATCCGCCACCCCCGAATCGGCCAGATCGGCGACCTTGCGCGCCAGCTCCTCGGCGCCGCGCCCGCCCTCGGCCCAGTGGCGGCACAGCACCGCCTGGGTGCCAAGGCCCGCGACATGATCCTGCACGGCGCGGATCTCGGCCTCGGTGTCAGAATGGAAATGGTTGATCGCCACCACCACTGGCACGCCGAAGCCGGTCACATTCTCGATATGGCGGGCCAGATTGGCGCAGCCCGTCCGCACCGCGTCGACATTCTCGGCGGCCAGATCCTCGCGCGCAACGCCGCCGTTCATCTTCAGCGCCCTGACCGTCGCAACGATCACCGCCGCCGCAGGCTTCAACCCCGCCTTGCGACATTTGATGTCGAAGAACTTCTCGGCCCCCAGATCGGCGCCGAACCCGGCCTCGGTCACGACGTAATCGGCCAGTTTCAGCGCCGTCCGGGTGGCGATCACCGAATTGCAGCCATGGGCGATATTGGCGAAGGGCCCGCCATGGACGAAGGCGGGGTTGTTCTCAAGCGTCTGCACCAGATTGGGCTGCATCGCATCGCGCAACAGCACCGTCATCGCCCCGTCGGCCTTGAGGTCGCGGGCGTGGACCGGGCGGCGGTCGCGGGTCCAGCCGATCACGATCGCGCCAAGCCGCCGCTCCAGATCGGCAAGGTCCGAGGCAAGGCACAGGATCGCCATCACCTCGGAGGCCACGGTGATGTCGAAGCCACTTTCGCGGGCAAAACCGTTGGCCGGGCCGCCCAGACCGATCACGCAATCGCGAAGCGCACGGTCGTTCATGTCCATCACCCGGCGCCAACTGACGCGGCGGGTGTCGATCTCAAGCGCATTGCCCCAGTGGATATGGTTGTCGATCATCGCCGAGAGCAGGTTGTGCGCCGCCGTGATGGCGTGGAAATCGCCGGTGAAATGAAGGTTCATATCCTCCATCGGCACGATCTGGGCATGGCCCCCGCCCGCGGCCCCCCCCTTCATGCCGAAGTTCGGGCCCAGCGAGGCCTCGCGCAGGCAGATCGCGGTCTTGCGCCCGATCCGGTTCAGCGCATCGCCAAGGCCCACGGTGGTCGTGGTCTTGCCCTCGCCCGCAGGCGTCGGGTTGATCGCGGTGACAAGGATCAGGCGGCCGTCGGGGCGGTCCTCAAGGCCGCGGATGAAATCCTGGCCCAGCTTGGCCTTGTCATGGCCATAGGGCAGCAGGGCCTCGGGCGGGATGCCAAGGCGTGCGCCGATCTCCTGGATCGGTTTCTTGCGCGCGGCGCGGGCGATCTCGATGTCGGACGGCTGGCTCATGGATTTCCTTCCCGGGTCCGGGCGCGTCCGCACGCGCGCCCGTCCTGACGCAATGGCAAGGGCCGGGCCTCAGCCCGGACGCTCGTGAACGAAGAACAGACGGCGGAACGGGAAAAGCGCGCCGCCGTCCGGCAACAGCGGATAGGCCTCGGCCAGGGCCGCGTCATAGGCTCGGATCAGGGCCTCGCCCTCGGCCTCGGAGAGCCGGGCGAGATAGGGCAGCATGGCGGTGGAGCGGGTGAAATGCCGCACCGGATGACCCGAGTCCACGGGGCCAAGCTCTTGCAGATATTCGGTCTGCCAGACCCGGACCGCGCCCAGAGGGGCGAGCATATCGCGATAGGCCCGCATGGGCGCGACCGGACGGAGAAATTCCTCCGCCGCAAAACGCTCGGGGAAAAGCCGAGGCGCAAGGCCGCGCAGCAGCGCATGCGAGGGCGCGTCGAAATTGTCCGGCATCTGCACCGCCAGAACGCCCCGGGGCGCCAGAAACCCGGCAAGGCGCGGGATCAGCACGGCGTGATCCGAAAGCCAGTGCAGCGCGGCATTGGAAAAGATCAGCACAGGCGGCGCGGCCGGTTGCCAGCGAGCGATATCGGCAAGCTCGGTCCGCCCGTAGCCAAGCGCCTTCGACAGCATCGCCGCGCTGGCGTCCACGCCGACCAGATCCTGCCCCGGAAACCGCGTCAGCAGCGCCCCCGCCACCGCGCCCGCGCCGCAGCCCAGATCGACGATCTCGCCCGCGGGCAGCAGCGGCACATGCGACAGCAGGTCCAGCGCCGGACGCAGCCGCAGGTCGCGATAGGCCGCGTAGAGATCGGGGTTCCAGCTTTCAAGCGTCATCGCGACCTACCCTTGAAGACCGGCCGAGGCGGCTTGCCCGCCGGGCGTGTCGGTCGACCGGACCCTCCCGGGACGGAGGATCGGCCCGGCCGGGGCAAGCGCCACGCCACGCCGCCGCGACGGCAGGGCCTGGAGTTGCCCGTTGCCCGGCCCGGGGTGCATGGCGCAGACAAAAGTGACCGCCCGGCCCTTCGACCGAGCGGCACCGGGCGGCGCATCCTCGCCGCCCCTCAGGTGGCCCAAAACTTCCCTGCCCCGCCATCCCTGCCCCGTCAGAGCGGCGAGGGTTCGGCATCGCCTTCGCCCGCGCCCTTGCCGCCATCCGATCCGGCATCGGGATTGCGCGGCTTCTTGGTCTTCGGGATCGCCAGGACCGAGGCGACGGGCACGTCCTGCCCGCCCGAGGCGCCGTCGTCGTCGCCGCCAAGCTTTTCGCCCGCCATGACCTTGCGGATCTCTTCGCCGGTCAGGGTCTCGTATTCCAGAAGCCCCTGGGCGAGGCGCTCGAACTCTTCCTCGTTCTCGTCGAGGATCTTCATCGCGCGTTCGAAACCCTCGTCGATGATCGACTTCACCTCGGCCTCGATCAGCCGCTTGGTCTCGGCCGAGACCGAGAAGCCGCCCGCATTGCCCTCATAACCGGCATGGGCCTCGCCATAGTCGATATTGCCGACCGCATCCGACATGCCCCAGCGCATCACCATGGCCCGCGCCACGGCCGAAACGCTCTGGATATCGCCCGAGGCACCCGAGGAGACCCGGTCCTCGCCCCATTTCTTGATCTCGGCGGCCTTCCCGGCCATGCCCATGGCGATGCGGTCCTTCATCTGGTCCTTGTGCCAGGAATGGCGGTCCATTTCCGGCAGGCTCATCACCATGCCAAGCGCGCCGCCGCGCGGCATGATCGTGGCCTTGTAGACCGGATCGCATTTCGGCAGCTTCAGCCCGACGATGGCGTGGCCGGCCTCGTGATAGGCGGTCATTTCCTTGTCCTCGGGCGACATGACCATCGAGCGCCGCTCGACCCCCATCAGCACCTTGTCCTTGGCATTCTCGAAATCCGCCATGGCGACGAAGCGCCGACCGATCCGCGCCGCCAGCAGCGCCGCCTCGTTGACCAGATTGGCCAGATCCGCGCCGGAAAACCCGGGCGTGCCGCGCGCGATCAGCCGCAGGTCCACATCCGGGCCCAGCGGGATCTTGCGGGCGTGGACGTTCAGGATCTTCTCACGGCCCTTGATGTCGGGATTGCCGACAGTGATCTGGCGGTCGAACCGGCCCGGACGCAGCAGCGCGGGGTCGAGCACGTCCTTGCGGTTGGTGGCCGCGACGATGATCACGCCCTCGTTGGCCTCGAACCCGTCCATCTCGACCAGAAGCTGGTTGAGCGTCTGCTCGCGCTCATCATTGCCGCCGCCCATGCCGACGCCGCGCGCGCGGCCCACCGCGTCGATTTCATCTATGAAGACGATGCAGGGCGCGTTCTTCTTGGCCTGTTCGAACATGTCGCGCACCCGGCTTGCGCCGACGCCGACGAACATCTCCACGAAATCCGAGCCCGAGATGGTGAAGAAGGGCACGCCCGCCTCGCCCGCGATGGCGCGCGCGAGCAGCGTCTTGCCGGTGCCGGGCGGACCGACCAGCAGCGCGCCCTTGGGGATCTTGCCGCCCAGGCGGCTGAATTTCTGCGGGTTGCGCAGGAATTCGACGATCTCTTCCAGCTCTTCCTTGGCCTCGTCGATCCCGGCCACGTCGTCGAAGGTCACGCGGCCGTGCTTTTCGGTCAGAAGCTTCGCCCGGCTCTTGCCGAAGCCCATGGCCCCGCCCTTGCCGCCGCCCTGCATCCGGTTCATGAAGAAGATCCACACCCCGATCAGCAGCAGGATCGGCAGGAAGGACATCAGGAACGTGCCGAAGAAGCTTTGTTCCTGCGGCGTCGCCTCGACCTTGATGCCCCTCGACAGCAGGCGTTCGGTGATCTGCTCGCCCTCGGGCTTGACGGTGGTATAGGTGCCGCCGTCATTGGTGCGCACCGTGACGCGCTCGCCGTTCAGGGTGACCTCGGCCACCCGGCCCGCCTCGACCTGCGCCATGAATTCCGAATAGGACCAGGGCCGCGCCGCCAGGGTGTTCTGCCCGCCCGAGAAAAGCTGGAAGAGCGCGATGACCAGAAGCAGCAGGACGGCCCAGAAGGCGATGTTGCGCGCGTTGTTCACGTAAGACTCCCGTAGTCCCGCCGCCCCCATGCGGGACGCGGTGTTCGCGCCCAAGATAGTCATTGGGCGGCGGGGTTCAATGCGATATGATGAAGCTGGCCAGATCCGGCACGATCCTTGCCCTCCAGGGCGCGTCTTTTCGGGCATTTTCCGGCAGGGCGAGCGGCGCGGCCAGAAGCGCATCCCCCCGCCAGAGCGCGGGCGAGACCTCCAGCAAGCCGCGCGGCAGGCCGGTTTCGCGCCAGTCCGGCAGGCAGGCAAGGCCCCCGGCCCCCAAGGCGCGGATCTCGGCGCCCCGGCTGTCGGCCGCGGCGTCGGCATCGGCATCGGCGGACTCCAGGCGCCAGCGATGGTCCCAAAGCGCATCGGGCGCCACGGCGCCCTGTTGCGCGCGGGGTTCGCGCAGCGCAAGGATGCGGCCGTCGCGAATCGCGAAGCGCACGCCCGAGAGGGTCGCCGCCCGCCCCTCCAAGAGCGCAAGCTCAAGCCGGGCCAGAGCCTCGGCGCGCGGCGGATGGCGCGCGCCCGAGAACCATTGCAGCGCCCCGACCAGCAGGCGGCGGCGGATCTCGGGGAAAAGCCCGGCCAGGCCCGTGGGGTCGAGCCAGAGCCCCCCCGCCTCCTCGCGCGCCACCCGGGCCAGCGCCTCGGCGGTGGCGGCGCGGGCCATCGACCGGACATCGGCCAGATTGCCGATGGTGCCGTTCAACTGCGCCACCGTGATCCCCAGCGGCGCCAGCGTGGCCAGCGCCTTGCGGGCACGGGCGCGCAGATAGCGCGGGTTCTCGTTCGAGGGATCGTCGCGCCAGCCAAGGCCCCGGCGCAGAAGATAATCGCGCAGCGCCGCACGCTCGACCCCAAGCAGCGGGCGGATGAAGCGCATGCCGCATTCCATGCGCGATGGCGCCATGCCGGCCAGCCCCTCCAGCCCCGAGCGGCGCGAAAGCCCCATCAGGAAGGTCTCGGCCTGGTCGGTCGCGGTATGGCCCAGGCAGACCGCCGCCAGATCGCGCCCCCGCGCCCAATCGGACAGCAGGCGGTGGCGGGCGCGGCTGGCCTCCTGCATCAGATTGCCGGTGGCGGGGCGGTCGCGCCAGACCAGCAGGTCATGGCCAAGGCCGAGGCGGGCGCAGATCCGCGCGACGAAGGCGGCCTCCTCGGCGGATTCGGGGCGAAGCCGGTGATCGACGCTGGCGACCGAAAGCCGCCAGCCCGCCGCCCCCGCCAGACCGGCCATCAGATGCAGCATCGCCATGGAATCGCCGCCGCCCGAGACGGCAAGGCCAAGGCGAATCCCGGCTCCGTCCCCGGGCCGTCCCCCCGAAAAGAACCCGCGCATGGCCGCAAGAAGATGCGCCTCGATCCGCCGGTCGTCCTCTCCGGCCGTCGGGCCCGCGCCGCCGCCTGTGGGCTGCGACCCATGCTGCGACCCGTCCTCGGGCCCGCTCAGAGGCACCCCAGGCCCTGAAGCGCGATCGGCGCTCGCGTCGCCGCCATCGAGCCGGGATATTCGATCCCAACCTGCTGCAGCGTGGTGCAGGCCTCGTATTGCAGGCCCAGCATGCCCAGCGATTCGCCCAGCTTCAGCAGCGCATCCGACGCGAACGCGCCCTGCGGATTGGTCGAATAGGCGGCAAGATAGGCCCGCGCCGCATCCGCCACCGCCTGGTTCCCGGTCGTGGCCAGATACGAGGCCGCGCCCTCGGCCGATTGCGCAAGCTGCGACAGCGCCTCGCCGCGCAGGTAATGCGCCTCCTGGATCAGCGGCCCGCCAGGATAGGATTGGGCATAGGCCTCAAAGAGCGATGCAGCACCGGGAAAGTCACCTTGACCGAGCACCTCCCGGGCCCGGTCGAAATCCGCCTGTTCGCTGACGGCAAGCTCTGGCTGACCCGTGCCGCCCGTGGCGGCGGGCGGCGGCGGCGACACCGGCGCCGAGGTTGCGCCCCCCCCCGCCCCGCCAAGGGTCGCGGTCTGGCCCATGTTCAGGGGATCGCAGCCCGGCGTCGCCTCGCACAGCCGGAATTCGATGTCGCCGATGCGGTTGGTGCCGTCCGAGACCACGCGGTTCAGCCGCAATTCGATCTCTTCGGCGCGGGCGGTCAGCCGCATCAGCTCGGATTCGATGGTGTCCATCCGCGCCAACGCATCGACGCCGCCCAGGCGGGCAGAGGCGCCGGTGGTCACCAGCTCGTTCTTCAGCGCGTTGAACTCGGCCGCGAGCTGGCCAAGCTCGACCCGGATGTCGGCCAGGGTCTCGGCCCCCGCCGGGGCGGCGAAGGGCGCGGCAAGGGACAGCGCCAGCAGGGGCAGCGCGAACCGGATCCCGGCCCGGCGCCGCCCGGCGGCGGGGGCTGCGGGCGCCCGGCCCGCCCCTTGCATCTCAGACCCCCGAGCCGACCGACAGCACCGTGACGGCGCGGCGGTTCTGCGAATAGCAGGCCTCGGTCGAGCAGACCTCGATCGGGCGCTCTTTCCCGTAGGAGATGGTGCGCATCCGGGTGCCCGACACGCCCTGGCTCAGCAGGAACTGCTGCACCGAGGCCGCACGCCGCGCGCCGAGGGCGAGGTTGTATTCGCGCGTCCCCTGTTCGTCGGCATGGCCTTCGATGATGATCGCATAGCCCGGGTTCTGGTTCAGCCAGCCCGCCTGGGCGGTCAGCACCTGGCGCGCCTCGGGCGACAGGGTGGACTGGTCAATGGCGAACAGGACCCGGTCGCCCACCCTCTGGTTGAAATAGGCGATCGAGCGCGGATCGTTCGGATCGCCCAGCCCGGTGGTGTCGATATAGCCGCCACCGGCACCGCCCGCGCCACCGGCGCCACCCGCGCCCGCGCCGTAACGGTCGGGATTCTGGCAGGCCGCCAGTACCAGGCCGGCCATCAGGATCAGGGCCTTGGAAGTCAGGGTCATGTCGGACTGTCCTCTCGTCTTTTCAGGAAACGGCGCTTGGGCCATCTGGTTTCTTCGCAACCTATCAGCTTCGCGCGCGCCGGGAAATCGGCGAAAGCGCCTATGGCGGGCCGCCGCGATCAAATCGCGGTCAGGCCGGGGCCGGGCCTCAGGGCAAAAGCGGCGACCAGGCCGGGTCCGAGGCCGCGCTTTCGGTCACGATCTGCTTGAGGTTGCGCCCGGTGATGTCGACCGACCACAGGCTGGCCTGCCCGCCCGCGCCCGAGGTTTCGCGCGTGAACATGATAACCCGCCCGTTCGGTGCCCAGGTCGGGCCCTCGTCCAGGAAGGACGAGGTCAGAAGCCGCTCCTCGGTCCCGTCCGAGCGCATGACGCCGATATGGAACCGGCCCGCATTCTGCTTGGTGAAGGCGATCAGGTCGCCCCGGGGCGACCAGACCGGGGTGCCGTAGCGCCCCTCGCCGCCCGAGATGCGCCGCGCCTCGCCGCCGTTGGCGCCCATGACATAGATCTGCGAGCCGCCGGTGCGGTCGCTTTCGAAGACGATCCGGCTGCCGTCCGGGCTGAACGAGGGCGCGGTCTCGATCGAGGGGGCGTTGGTCAGCTGCGCGGTCTGGTTCGAGCGCAGGTTCATCAGGAAGATGTCGGTGTTGCCGCCACGCTCAAGACTGTAGACGACCGAGCCGCCGTCGGGCGAAAAGCGCGGCGCGAAGGTCATGGTGCCGGGCTGTTCGGCCAGCGTCTGGCGGCGCAGCGTCGCCACATCCATCAGGGTGATGCGGGGAAAGCCGGTCTCGTAGCTGGTGTAGAGGATGCGGTCGCCGGTGGGCGAAAAGCGCGGCGCCAGCACGATGGAGCTGGAATCGGTAAGATATTGCACATTGGCGCCGTCGTAATCCATCACCGCCAGCCGCTTGAGCCGCGCGTTCTTCGGCCCGGTCTCGGAGACGAAGACGACGCGGCTGTCGAAATAGCCGCCCTCGCCGGTGATCTTGGAATAGACCACATCCGCGACCTTGTGCGACATGCGCCGCCAACCTGCGGTGGTGCCCGCGAATTGCAGCGCCGCGCCGTCGATCTGGCGGCCGTTCAGGATGTCATAGGCGCGGAACTTCACCGTGATCCGGTCGCCCGCGACCGAGACCGCGCCGGTGATCAGCACCTGGGCATTGACCGCGCGCCAGTCCTCATAGGCAATGCCCGCCTCGAAAGAGGTCACGCGCCCGATATGCGCGGCCTGGGGGATCTCGCGGAAAAAGCCGGTGCCGACCAGGTCCGAGACCACGACCCGCGACAGATCGGCGGCATAGCGGCCCGCGCCGCCTTCGTCGACGAAGGCCGGGACGGCGATCGGCATCGGCTCGATCACGCCCGAATCGATGACGATACGCGGCGGCGCGCCTTGCGCGCGGGCGAAAGTCGCGGGGCCGAGCGCGGCGCCAAGGGCCAGACCGGCCATGAAATTCCTGCGGGCGAGATTCATGCGTCCCTTACTCCGTTCCTGCCGTCATGGCCCGGGATGGCCCCGGGAGGTTTGCGTGTTCAGGGGAAAAAGGCCCAACGCCTCCCCCCGGGTGATGGTTCCGCCTCAACGCATCCGCATCCCGTTCGCGTCGAAGACGATTTCAAGCACTTTCCAGGTCTCGTATTTCTCGGGCGGCAGCGGGATGCCGCCCTCGACATAGGCGCGCTGGATCGCGCGGCGCGCGGCGGCGAAGGCCACTTCGGCGGCCTGCGGCGTGGGCGCGTCGCTTTCGATCATGCGGATGTCGATGGGCCGCCCCGAAGGATCGAACTCGACCCGCACCACGATCACCGTGCGCATCACATCCGAAGAGACATTGCCCAGGTTCCACTTGCCGCCGATGGCCGAGCGGATGTTGCCCATGTCCGAGGCGGTCAGCGGCGGGCCCGAGGCCGCGCTGCCGCTGCCGCCGGTTCCGGTCGGGCCAGGGGGCGGGGCGGGGGTCTGGGCAGGCGCCTCGCGCGCGGCCTCGGCCACGGCGGCGGCAATCGCATCCGCCTCGGCATCCGCGGCGGCGGGCGGTGTCGGGCGCGGCGTCTCGGCCACGGGGGCAGGTGTCGGCGGGGCGGCCGGGCGCGCCCTGGGGCGGGGCGAGGTGGTCATGCCAAGCGCCTCGTCCTGCTCCTGCGTCGCCTCGGTGCGCAGGACATCGCCGGATTCCTCGGGGACGGTCTCGGCCTGCGCCTCGGGTTCGGGCTGGGGCGAGGGCTCGGGCGTCTCACTGACCGCCTCTTGTGGGGCTTCGCTGCTCACGGCCTCCTCGGGCAGGCTGACCGGATCGGGCGCCACGCGGTCGGCGGGCTTCGGCCTTGGCCGCATCGAGGCGGACATCGACGGCAGGGGCTGTTCCTCCTCGGCCACCACGACATCCATGGGCTGCGGCAGCGCCGGGACCGGATCGGGATCGGGCTGCACCGGATCGGGCGCGACCACGGGCGGGGGTTCGGTGGGCGACGGTTCGGCGGGTGTCGGTTCGGGCGGCGCGGGTTCGGCGGGCGCCGGATCGGCCGGGGTCTCGGCGGCGGGTTCGGCCGGGGTCTCGACCCGCGCGGGCGCCGCCGCCTCAAGTGCCGCGAATTCGCTCGACGACATGGTGGAGACCGTCATCGGCACCACTTCGATGTTCGAACGCGGCCGGTAGAACCAGTCGCCCACGACGATCCACAGGATGGCCACCCCATGTCCCGCCCCGGACCAGAAGGTGCCCGTCTTGAGACGTGCCTCCCACTCCATGGCGGCCTCAGTTCCCGGCGCCGAAATCCGGCCCCTGCGTATCGGTCACGAAGCCGATGTTGTTGAACCCGGCGTTCGAAAGCGCGCCCATGACCTGGGCCACCCGCTCATAGGGCAGGTTGCCGTCGGCCAGCAGATAGACCTTGTCCGAGGCGCGCTCGGCCGCGACGCCGCGCAGCATCGGGATGAATTCGCTCTCGGCCACCTCGGTCGACATCACCATGAGGCCGCCATCGGCGCGCAAGGTGATCTTGAGCGGCTCCTCCTGCTCCGAGGGCAGCGCGCTGGCCGCCGTGCGCGGCAGTTGCACATCGACGCCCGGCGTCATCATCGGCGCAGCGACCATGAAGATGATCAAGAGCACCAGCATCACGTCCACGAAGGGCGTGACGTTGATCTCGCTCATCGCGGCCGAGGAACCGCGCCGCCTGCGCCCGCGCCGTCCACCGCCCCCGCCCGACTTCCTGATGACACCCGCGCCCATGGCTCAGGCATCCAACTGGCGCGACAGGATGGTCGCGAATTCGTCGGCGAAGGCCTCGTGGCCGCCGATGACATGCTCGGCATCGGAATTGAGCTTGTTGTAGAAGACCACCGCCGGAATGGCCGCGATAAGGCCCATGCCGGTCGCAAGCAGCGCCTCGGCGATGCCCGGCGCCACCACGGCGAGCGAGGTGTTCTGGCTGATCGCGATCTGCTCGAAGGAATATTTGATGCCCCAGACCGTGCCGAACAGCCCGATGAAAGGCGCGGTCGAGCCGGTGGTGGCGAGGAAGGACAGCCGCGCGTTCAGCTTTTCGCTTTCGCGCGAGATCGCGACATCCATCGCCCGGTCGATCCGCTGCGAGGCATTGGCGATCAGCCCTCCGTCCGCGCGGTGGCTGCGGCGCCATTCCAGCATGCCGGCGGCAAAGACCTTCTCCGGCGCGCTGGCGGGCTCGGGTCCGATACGCTCGTATAGCTCGTCCAGCGGCTCGCCCGACCAGAAGGCGCGGTCGAAGGCATCCGCCTCGGCCCGGGCGCGGCGGAACAGGATGTGCTTCTGGATGATGATCGCCCAGGACCAGAACGACATGACCAGAAGGCCGATCATGACCAGCTTGACCACGAAAGTGGCCTTGGCAAAAAGCGCGAGAAGCGAGAAGTCAAGCTCCTGCGCCATCGAAAGGGCTTCGGTTTCCATTACGCCTGCTCGTTTGTCGTTGCTCGGACCGTTTCCCCGGACCGTTACCCGCGATTCTATCAAGGATACAGGGGGAAAGCCAACACAGATTGGCGAGCGGCGAGGCTTCGCCACAGGCTGAAACATTATATGTGCCCCGAAGGGCCGCCCCGTCTTCGGTCCGCCCCGCGTTCGGTCGGCCCCCGCGCTCAGCCGACACCGCTCTCAGCCGACACCGCGCTCAGCCGTGCCCGCACGGGCCCGGGCAACCGCGCGGGCCTGCCCTGGGCATTCATGCAGACCAGCGTGACCAGGGCGCGAAACAGCGTGACGCCGTCGCGCCGCACCTCCTGCGCCAGTTCGATCCGGGCGCCGCCGATCTGGAGAAGGCGGGTCGCGACCTCCAGTTCCTCGCCGAAACGGGCGGGGGAAAGATAGTCGGCCTCGACCCGGCGCACGGCGAAGACGATGCCCTCGGCCTCTTTCAAAGCCATCTGGTCGACGCCCTGCCCCCGCACCCATTCCGAGCGCCCGCGCTCGATGAATTTCAGATAGTTGGCGTAATAGACGATGCCCGCCAGATCGGTGTCCTCGTAATAGACGCGGACCGGGAAAGAGTGGCTCATGCCCCCGCCCCCGCCTGCCCCAGCCGGGCGGCAAGGCGCAGGGCATGGGCCGGGTCGCGGCTGGCGGCGGGCAGGACCGGGTCGTAGGCGGCGCGGATCAGCCCGGCGATCTCGGGGCGCAGGACCACGGTCCCGCCCATGCGGGCCAGGGGCGGCCGCGCGGCGAAGGCGCCGTCGCCCCAGCTCAGCATGACCCCCGCCGCCTGCGCCAGCGCAAGATCGGCGGCGGGCATCGCGGCCAGATCGCGGTCCATGCGCAGGAAGACGAAGACCGCCCGGATCGCGCCATCGGGGTCGAAGCGGAACACGCGATATTGATTGGCGCCCTGCGCCTCCAGCCGGGCGCAGAGCGGGCCCAGATCCGGCAGCAGCCGATCGAGGTTGGGAACCTCGGGCAATTCGGCCCAGTCGCGGAAGAAGAACACCATCAGATTCGCGCCAAGCTCGGGATCGGTCTCGGCCATGCGGTGCCCCGCCAGCGCCACCACCGCCTCGATCGCCCCCTTGATCGTGGCGAGCGTGGCCTCGTCGACGCCGAAGACCACCGGCACGATCGGCCGCCCCCAGCGGGCGCAGAGGAAATCCCCGCCTGCAGAGGTCGAGTCGGCGCGGGTGAACAGGGCCTGAACCTGGTCTGGCGTCATCTGGTCGGTCCCGGCCCCCCGTGCCCGGATCAGTGGTCGTCGTGGGCGTGTTCGCGGTCGATCTCGAACCGGCGGTCGCAATAGCCGCATTCGACAAAGCCGGTGTCGCGCGGGATGGTCAGCCAGACCCGGGGATGGCCGAGCGCGCCCTCGCCGCCGTCGCAGGCCACTTTCCAGGTGGTGACGCGCTTGGTTTCCGGTGCGGGAATGGTCATGGCTTCAAATCCTGCGGATGGCTGCTGGCACCATATTAGATAGCGCGCGCGCAGGGGGCAAGCGGGCGCAGCCACCCACGGTTCAGGCCCCGATCAGCCCGCCGCGCGATTTAAGCGCGTTGAGCCAGAAAAGCCCCTGCGCCGTGCCCTTGGCCGGGCGGTATTCGGCGCCGATCCAGACATTCTCCATCCCATCCACCGCATCGCAAAGCGCGGGCAGGGAAAACCCGCCGCCGCCCGGCTCGTGCCGCGCGGGAAAGCCCGCGATCTGGACATGGTTGACGCGGTGGCGATGCGTCCGCCAGACCGCATCGGCATCGCCATGCAGCCGCGCCGCATGCCACAGGTCGAATTGCAGCCCCAGGCGCGGCGCCCCCAGATCGTCGAGGATCCGCGCCGCCTGGTCGAAATCGTTCAGGAAATAGCCCGGCATGTCCTCGGGGTTCAGCGGCTCCAGCGTCAGGCGCAGATCCGGCGCCTGCGCCAGCGCCCAGGCCAGATTCTCGACCAGCGTGGCCTCGGCCTGGGGGCCGCGCGCGACGCCGGTCATGACATGGACGCTTTCGGCCCCCAGCCTTGCGGCATATTCCGCCGCGCGCAGGAACCCCTCGCGGAAGGTGTCCTCCTGCCCCGGCCGGGCGGCGAAGCCCCGGTCGCCCGAGCGCCAGTCCCCCGGCGGGGTGTTGATCAGGGCGACCGGCATCCCGTCCAGCGCCCGCTCCCATTCGGCGATGGGTTGGTCGTAGGGAAACAGCAGCTCGACCCCGTCAAAGCCGGTGCGCCGCGCCCATTCAGGGCGGTCGAACATCGGCACCTCGTTGAAGAGATAGGTCAGGTTGGCGGCGAAACGGGGCATCTGGGGGCAAGGCTCGGGCGTCGGATCAGGAAAGTTCGGAAGAGAGGATCATCGGAAAGAACCGCCCCGAAGACCAGAGGCCGAACCAGCTACGCCCGTCCACCGCCTCATGGCAAGCCAGATCCGCCAGACGGTAGAAGGATTTCCGGTCGATCCGCGCCCACAGGTCGTCCCGGATCAGGACATAGGGCGATGGCTCGGCGGTCTCGGCGTCGCGCTCGAAGCGCAGGGGATGCGCCGCCCCTGCGGCCGCGCTGTCGCCGGTCCGGGTGGCGAAGGTCAGGACCTGGTCGCGGCCCGCGCCCCGAAGGGTGAAGTCATCGGCCAGGAACGGCGCGTCGTCGACAATGATCCCCACCTTTTCGACCGGGGTCACCAGGAAGTAGCGGTCCTCCTCGCGCTTGAGGATGGTCGAGAACAGCCGCACCAGCGCCGGGCGCCCGATCGGCGTGCCAAGGTAGTGCCAGCTTCCGTCCCTTGCGATCCGCATGTCGATATCGCCGCAAAAGGGCGGATCCCACAGATGGACCGGCGGCAAGCCCCGGCTGTCGGCGCCCCCCGCCCGGGCCGCCCGGGCCAAAGCATCGGCATCGGGCGCGGCAGGCGGCTTACGCGCCGCCCCGGCAGGGGCCTTCCCGCTGTCATCCGTCATCCTGAGGCCCTCCTCCGCCCGGGACTGTGCCGCAACCGGAAGCGGGGGGCAAGGCGTCACGCTTCCCGGCCCGGGGCCGCCGGGTCGAAGGCGGCGGCGGCGATCGCCTCGGGGTCGGCGACGAAGGCGGTGTGGTAGCGCCCGGCCAGCCGACGCGGCAATTGCGCGATCCGCGCCGCCAAGGGCAGCGCCCCGGGCGGCAGCCCCTCGGCCGAAACGATGACATGGTCGAGCCCGAACCGCGCCGCCGTCAGCCCGGTCCAGGCGCCCTCCATCCCCGGGGGGCGGATCTCGACCACCCGCGCGCCCTCGGGCAGGAAAGGGATGTTCGCAAGCGCCGCGCCCGAGGCCGCGATCACCACCCGCGCCCGCCCGAAGGCGGCGATCTGCTCGGCCGGTTCCATCCGGCCAGGATCGATCACCCGCACACCGCGCGCGGCCAGACCGCGCTCCAGCGCCGCCTCGTCCAGAAAGATCCGCGCCGAGCGCCCACGGCGCGAGAGATAGAGGCTCTCCCCCGCACCGGACAGGGGCGCCCCGGACAAGGACGGCCGCCGCCCCCCCAGCCGCGCGAAGCTGCGCAGCAAAAGTGCGCCGCTGCGCTGAAGGTAATGATCAAGCGTGGTGGCATAGACCAATTGGTCGAATTCGATCACCGGATCCGGGGGGAAGCGCAGCCGATGTTCCAGCCCCGCCAGCCGCGCGAGCGCCGCCTGCCAGGGCCGCAGCGCAGGCGAGACCGGCGGGTAAAGCGAAGAGAGGCCGGTTTCCTCCAGCGCGGTCAGGCCGGGCAATGCGTCGAACAGGAAATGGCCGTAATTCGCCTGCGCGCCCATCGGCAGCCACAGCGCGCCGCGCCCCATGCGCCGCGGCCGCAGCCGGTGCAGCATGCGCCGCGACCGGGCCAGCGCGGGGGGCGGGATCTCGGCGGCGGGGGCGGCGGGCAGGCGGCCGTCCCGCGTCATCACCAGCCCGGTGTCGCGATGCCAGAGCGCGCCGCGCAGCACCACCAGCCGCAGGGGGCCGACCGGATAGCCCGCGAACCAGCCCTCGGTCTCAAGCAGATCCTGCCCGTCGCCGCAGCTTTCGCCCCGGGCAAGGCGCCCGGCCAGCCCGGCGATCCGGGGCAGGAACCGGCCCTCGTCGACAGGATGGCGGGCCATCCCCCCTCAATCCGTCGAGAAGTCGCGCAACAGGACCGAGCGCGAATGCGACCGGAACTCACGCCGGATCAGCACGGCAACCGTGGCGAATGTCGCCAGCGCCAGCGCCAGCGCGCCGAACAGCCAGCCAAGCGCGGCCAGCGCGAAATAGATCGAGCGCAGGCCCCGATTGTAGCTGCGCGCGGCGGTGATGTTCAACTCGGCCGCCTGGGTGGCGCGGAAATAGGCCAGCGGGTTGTCGCGCTCGTTCGGGACGGCGGCCATCAGCACCGCGCAATAGCCGAACAGCCGATGCGCCCAGATGAATTTCAAAAGCGCATTGGCCATGAACCCCATGGGCAACAGCAGCTTGAGCGCGAAATCCACCCGCTCGGCGTCCAGCGGCAGGTCGGCGGCCAGTTCGCGCATCGCGGCGGAATTGCCGATCAGCGCCGCGCCACCGCCGATGGCGATCATCGAGGCCGAGACGAAGAAGGTCGTCCCCTGCCGCAACGACCCGATCAGCGAAACGTCGAACAGCCTTGGCACCCGGGTCACGAAGACCCGCATCCAGTCGCGCCGATGCTCCTCCATCAGGATCGAGACCGAGACCCGCCACTTTGGCGGATTCTCGATCAGCCAGCCGGTAGCGATCCAGGCGATCACGATGAAGCCGACCGAGAGAAGGTCGGGAAGGGGCACGGTTGATATGGCGTCGATCAGTTTCATGGCATGCGGAATGGCGGAAGGAATACGGGAAGCAGAGGGCCCTGGCCGCGGAACGGCGCCGGTCTCAGAACGGCTTTACCACCACGGCCCAGAGAATGGCGATGGTGAATATCACGCTGATCTCGTTGAATATCCGCAGGAAACGGTCGGATTCGCGGAACTCGCCCCTGCGGGCGCGAAGCACCAGCCGCCCGGTCCAGATGTAGTGAACGCCCAGGCAGGCGACGAGCGTGATCTTCAGATGCAGCCAGGGGTCGAACCCCCAGAGCCCGAAGGCGAGCCAAAGCCCGGTCGCGATGGCGACGACGGCAAGCCCGGCGGAAAAGCGGTAGAGCCGGATGGTCAGATCGCCCAAGGGGCCGAATTCCCCCAGCCGCGCCCATTCGCGCTTCCAGTAGATCAGCGCGCGCGGCACCGCGAAGATCGAGGTCATCCACCCCATGACCGCAAGGATATGTATGATCTTGACCCAGTCCATGCCCCGACAGGTGCCAGATCGGCGCGGGCGGGCGCAAGGGAAAAGCGTGGGTGGGAGTTGTGCTCCTTGCGCTCCTTGCGCTCCTTGCGCTCCTTGCGCTCCTTGCGCAGAGGCGGTGACGCCCTGTTGCCCTCAAGGCAAGAGGCCAGCGCCCCGACGCCGCCCCCAGATCGGCACATTCACCGGGGCGCGCTTCGGGTTGCGGTCCGGGCGGGCGCGGACGCCCCTGTCCTGGACCTGCGCCGGGATGGGGCGGGGTCCAAGGACCGGGCGATCAGGGGCCGGGCTCTAGCAATGGCGGGCGTCAAGCCGGTTGCTTTTGCCACAAATCTGCCCGATTCTTGCACCATGCCGGGGGTCGCCCCCAACCGCCGACTCCCGACCGCTGCCCCCCGGACCCGCGCGCACGCCCCCCCGAACGGACCACAGATGCCGCCTGCCCTTCGCCTTGCCATGATCGCGCTGGCCCCCGTCCTGCTGGCCCTTTTCGCGGGCCCATCGCGCGCCGAGACGCCCGGGTCCCGGGCCGGCGCGCTGACCGGCATGCAGACCGCGGACGAGGCCCGGGGCTGGGGCGGCGTCGGCAAGCTGCTTCTCGGCGAGAGGGGCTTTTGCACCGGCGTTCTTATCGGGCCCCGGATGGTGCTGACCGCCGCGCATTGCCTTTTCGACAAGGAGACCGGCGCGCGCACGCCCGACGGGCTGATCACCTTCCAGGCCGGATGGCGCAACGGCCGCGCCGAAGCCTATCGCGGCATCCGCCGCTCGCTCGCCCATCCCGACTACATCTATTCGGGCGAGGACGAGCTGGAGCGGGTGGGCTACGATCTAGCCCTTCTGGAGCTTGACCAGCCGATCCTGCTGCCACAGCTTCCGCCCTTCGACATCGGGACGCGGCCCGGCACGGGCGCTGCGGTCTCGGTGGTCTCCTACGCCCGCGACCGCGCCGAAATCCCCTCGATCGAGCGCGACTGCCGGGTGATCTCGGGCCTGGACCCGACGCTGGTGCTAAGCTGCGACATCGACTTCGGCTCTTCCGGCGCGCCGGTCTTCGCGGTCGAGGCCGGGGTGGCAAGGGTGGTCTCGGTGATCTCGGCCAAGGCCGAATACGGCGGGCGCAAGGTGGCGCTGGCGGTGCCGATCGACGCGCCGCTGGCGCTGCTGCAAGCCGAGTTCGCAGCCGGGGCCGAGGAACGCGCGCCCACGGTGCGGGTGATCTCGGGCGGCGGCGCGGGTCGGCCGGAAAGCGGCGGCGGGGCGAAATTCGTCAGGCCCTGAGGCGCCGACCGTGGAATATCGGCCCCGATACCTGCGCTGAGGTCCCCTGACATGCCTTGCGGGTGCCCGGGATGCCCCCGAACCGAAGCCGCCGGGCCCGCGCCCGAAACCCGCTCGCAAGCCACCCAATCGCCGGACCGGCCACGGCACCGCCGCCGGGGTTCCATGGCCAGCGACGCCTCTTGAAACCCGATCCCGCGCTTCCCAGATCAATCCCGTGCCGGATGCCAAGGACGGGTCCGGCCCGACCCCCTGCCCGCAAGGGAGGGCCCAACCATACGCATCGCTTCCCAAGGAGGATGACCCCATGCGCAGCTTCGATTTCGCGCCCCTCTACCGTGCCACCGTCGGCTTCGACCGCGTGGCCGACCTGATGGACCGTGTGCTTTCGGCCGATGTGGCCCAGCCTGGCTATCCGCCCTACAATATCGAAAAGACCGACGACAACGCCTATCGCATCTCGATCGCGGTCGCCGGTTTCACCCCCGACGAGCTTTCGGTCGAGGTGAAGGACGGCAGCCTGCTTGTCACCGCCCGCAAGCCCACCGACGAAACCCCTCGCAACTTCCTGCATCGCGGCATCGCCACCCGGGCCTTCGAGCGGCGCTTCGCGCTGGCCGATCACGTCCGCGTCTCGGGCGCGAGCCATGAGCATGGCATGCTGCATATCGACCTCGTGCGCGAACTGCCCGAGGCGATGAAGCCGCGCCGGATCGCGATTTCCAGCGCCGCAACCCCGGAGGCCCCCGCCGAGATCGAGGCCCGGGCCGAAGCGATCAACTGACCGCCGCCGGGCGGGCCCGAAAAAAGGAAAGGCGCGCCGGATCACCGGCGCGCCTTTTTCTTCCGTGCCGGATCGCGGGTCAGCGCGCCAGGGTCTGCGCCAGCCGCATCAGGTTGACCGCCTCGATCCGGTAGCCGAAGGCATCCTCGCCCCGGTTCTCCAGCGCCAGCGCAATCGCCTCGTCGTAGCCCCAGCCGCCCAGATAGGTCCCGCCGGTCAGAAGCTGGCCGAAGCCCGCGATGGCGGCGGCGAAGCGGGCCTCGGTCCCGGCGGACTCGGTCCCGATGATCGCCACCTCGGCAAGCTGCGAGCGATCCTCGCCCGGGGTTTTCCAGCGCAGGCGCAGGAAGCCGAGCTCCCCCAGCGGATCGCCCGCGGCCTCGGCCCCCGGGCCATAGCGCAGGGGCTCGTTCAGCAGCGCAGGCGAGCCGGGCGCGGTCACCTCGTAGATCGCCGTGACCTGAAGGCCCGCGCCGATCTCTCCGGCGTCGATCTTGTCGTTCGAGAAATCCTCGCGCCGCAGGGCCCGGGTCTCATAGCCGATCAGCCGGTATTCCGCGACCGTGGCGGGGTTCCATTCCACCTGGACCTTCACATCGTCGGCGATGGGGAAAAGCGCGCCCGTCAACTGGTCGACCAGCACCTTGCGCGCCTCGGACAGCGTGTCGATATAGGCGGCCGTGCCGTTGCCGTTCTGCGCCAGCGCCTGCATCACCGCATCGTCGAGATTGCCGCGCCCGAAGCCCAGCACCGACAGATAGCTGCCGCTGTCGCGCTTGGCGGCGACATAATCGGTCAGCCCCGCCGGATCGGACAGGCCAAGGTTGAAATCGCCATCCGTCGCCAGAAGGATACGGCTGACCTCGCCCTCGCCCGCCATGCGCTCGGCGGTCAGATAGGCCAGTTCCAGCCCCGCCGCGCCCGCCGTGCCGCCGCCCGCCGTCAGATTGTCCAGCGCGGCCAGGATCGTCGCGCGGTCCGAGGCCGCCGTCGGCTCCAGCGCCACGCCCGCCGATCCGGCATAGGTCACGATGGCGACCTGATCCTCGGGGCGCAGCTCCGGCAGCATCAGCGCCAGCGACTGACGCAGCAGCGGCAGCTTGTTCGCCGCCTCCATCGAGCCCGAAGTGTCGATGAGGAACACCAGATTCAGGGGCGGGCGCGCCGCCACCTCGGGCAAGGCGCCCTGAAGCGCGACGGTGACCAGCCGGGTATCGGCGTTCCAGGGAGTCGGCATCACCGAGAGGCTGGCGCGGAAGGCCGCGCCGTCTTCGGGGGCGGGCAGGTCATAGGGGAAATAATTCACCATTTCCTCGATCCGCACCTGTTCGGGCGCGGGCAGGACGCCAAGCCCGAGGGTCGAGCGGATCACCGCCCAGGAGGCGGTATCGACATCAGCCGAGAAGGTCGAGACTGGCTCTTCGGCGGTGATCCGCACCGGATTGGGCGCGGCTTCGGGATAGGCCTCGTCCCCAGGATCGGGCAGATAGGCCGGGGCCGCCTCGGCCATGGGCGGCATGGCGGGGACGGGCGGCGCATATATGGGGGGCGCAAGCGCGGGCGCGGCCTCTCGCGCCAGGGCGGGCGCGGCCTGATCCGCGGCCACCGCCAGTTCCATCGGCGCCGTTTCCGCAAGCCCGGGTTCCGCAGGCAGGAGCTCAGCGGTCGCCAGTTCCGCCACCTCGGCCTCAGGCATGGCGGCTTCGGTCCGGGCGGCTTCGGTCAGGGCGGCACCGCCCGCCCCCGCAGTGCCCGATCCAGCATCGCCCGCAGCGGCCACCGGATCGGCGGCGGGAGTGGGCGCCATCAGCCGCCCGCCCTGCGGCAGGAAGACCGCAAGCCCGACGACAAGCGCCGCGACCGAGGTGGTGGCGGCAAGCGCCGGTTTGCGCGACAGGAATTCCAGCATGTTCAAAACTCCGTTCCAAAGCCCCGCCCGGCCTGGGCGGTCTTCCTTGGGACGTGTCTCGGGGGCCAGGGCTTGGAGCCGGTCGAAATTTTCCATCGCCTGCGCCAGGGCGCGGTCGCGCGCGGCGGCATCCGGCGCGGGCGCGGCCCTCAGGACGGAACGGAGTGCTTCGAATTCGTCGGTCATCTCGCCTCCTCGGCGGCCAGGGCGCGCAGCCTTTTCCTCACTTCGGACATGCGCCAGGCGATCGTGCCCTCGCTGACGCCCAGCACCATGCCCGCCTCGGCCTGGCTCATCTCCTCGCCCAGGACCAGCGCGCAGGTGTCGCGCAATTCGGGCGAAAGCCGGGTCATCGCGGCGGTCAGCCAGGCCCCGGCCTCGTTCGCGGCCAGGATCTCCGCCTGGCGGGCGATCTCCCAATCGCCCCAGCCGTCGGCGGCGCGGGCGCGGGTGGCCTGGCGGCGGCGCAGGTCATGGGCGGCATTGACCACGACGCGGTAAAGCCAGGTGGTGAAGCGCGCCTCGCCCCGCCAGCGCGACAGCTTGACCGGAAGCGCGGCGCAGATCTCCTGCGCCAGATCCTCGGCATCGGCATGAGAGCCGCTCAGCCGCCAGGCCAGGGCGAAGATGCGGTCGTAATGGCGCGAAACCAGCGTGGCGAAGGCCACGCGGTCGCCGCCTGCGGCGGCCTGGGCAAGGGTCTCGTCCGGGGTATCCATCAGCATGACACCTATTCAGACGCGGACGCCGGGGCAATCCTTGGCGCGCGCGGCGCTTTTTGTGCGTTCTTCCCATCCGACATGAAAAACCCCTCGTGCCCGCAGGGGCACGAGGGGGGGGGAGACGGGCCCGGCCCGTCAACCCCGGGGATCCGAGCCCGGGGACCCGGGGCGTCAGGGGCCGGACTGGGGACAGATGCGGGCGGATCCTGCCCCGGCGATCAGAACAGCAGCCCGTCATAGACCGCGAAGGCCCCACCGGTCGTGCGCAGGCTGGAGCCGTGACCGGTGTCGCGGGCATAGGCCGTGATCGCATTGTAGGTGCCCTGGCCGAACACGCCGTCGACCCCGCCACGATAATAGCCATGCGCCTTCAGGCGGCGCTGGATCGCGCGGCGCTCGGCGACCGAATAGCTTTTGAACGCCTGGGCCGCCGGGGTGGCATGGATCGAGGTCGTATGGACCGGCCGCGAGGGCGCGACATGGACCGGCGGCCTGGGGGCGACATAGACCGGCGCGGGGGGCGTGGCCTTGCGGTGGCGTTTGCTCTCGATGATCTCGTCGATGATGATCGCGGCGGCGACGCCGGCGACGAAACCCTGCTCCTTCTTGCCCCAGGCCAGCGCGGGCGAGGCGGCGGCCGTGGCCATGGTCACGGCGGCAAGGGCGGCGATCGAGGTGTTTTTCAGCATGGGCAGCATGTCCGGTGTCCTTTCCAGGTCTGAACCAGCCCTCCAGCAGCGGGGGGTGATGGAATCAGAATGGGACGCCGGGCCATGCCAGGCAAAATCACCGCGCCGATAGCGGGGAACAGGCGATTGATATCGGATAGCACCCATGTTTCCAAAGGGTTGCGATAGGCGTTCGGGCGGGGATCCGCCCCGAATGCGAAACGGGGCCCGAAGGCCCCGTCCCCGTCCGCGCGGAAAACGATTCCCCGCCGCCCGGTTCGCAGCCCGGATCCGGCGCCGGAAACCCGGACCTCGGGAAAATCCGCGCCGCCGACAGGCCCTGCCGCGATCAGACCGAGAGGCAGATATATTTCATCTCAAGGTAATCCTCGGTGCCGTGATGGCTGCCCTCACGCCCGAGGCCCGATTGCTTGACGCCGCCGAAGGGCGCCACCTCGGTCGAGATGATGCCGGTGTTCACGCCGACGATGCCGTATTCCAGCGCCTCCTGCACGCGCGTCACCCGGCCGATGTCGCGGGCGAAGAAATAGGCGGCAAGGCCGAAGATGGTGGCATTGGCCTTTTCGACCACCTCTTCCTCGGTCTCGAAACGGAACAGCGGGGCGAGCGGGCCGAAGGTCTCTTCGGTGGTGACCAGCATCTCGTCGGTGACGCCGGTCAGGATGGTGGGCTGGAAGAACGAGCCGCCCAGGTCATGCCGCGCGCCCCCCAGCGAGACCTCGGCCCCCTTGGCTTTCGCGTCGGCGACATGTTCCTCGACCTTCTCGACCGCCTTTACGTTGATCAAGGGGCCGAACTGGACGCCATCGGCCAGCCCGTCGCCGACCCTGGCCCCCGCCACCGCCTCTTTCAGCTTGGCCGCGAAGGCGTCGTAGACACCCGCCTGCACATAGATCCGGTTGGCGCAGACGCAGGTCTGGCCGTTGTTGCGGAACTTCGACACCATGGCGCCAGCCACCGCCGCATCCAGATCGGCATCGTCGAAGACGATGAAGGGGGCGTTGCCGCCAAGCTCCATCGAGCATTTCATCACCTGGTCGGCGGCCTGGCGCAGCAGGATCCGCCCCACCTCGGTCGAGCCGGTGAAGGTCAGCTTGCGCACCGCGGGATTTTCGCAGAATTCCTTGCCAATGTCCGAGGAGCGGCTGGAGGTCACCACCGAGAACAGCCCCGCAGGCAGGCCCGCGCGTTCCGCGAGAACCGCGATGGCCAGCGCCGACAGCGGCGTCTCGGCCGCCGGGCGGGCGACGAAGGCGCAGCCCACGGCCAGCGCCGGGCCGCATTTGCGGGTAATCATCGCATTGGGGAAGTTCCAGGGCGTGATCGAGGCCACGACCCCGATCGGCTGCTTGATCACGGTGATGCGCTTGTCGCGCTGATGGCCGGGGATGGTCTCGCCATAGACGCGCTTGGCCTCTTCGGCGAACCATTCGATAAAGCTGGCGCCATAGGCGATCTCGCCCTTGGCCTCGGCCAGGGGCTTGCCCATCTCGGCGGTCAGGATCAGGCCCAGGTCGTCCTGGTTCGCCATCATCAGGTCGAACCAGGCGCGCAGGACGGCCGCGCGTTCCTTGCCGGTGCGCGCGGCCCATTCCTTCTGCGCCTTGACGGCCGCGGCGATGGCGCGGGCGGTCTCGGCCCGCGACAGGTCGGCCACGCGCGCGATCACGTCGCCGCGCGCGGGGTTGGTGACCTCGAATGTCGCGCCATCGTCGGCGTCGATCCATTCGCCGGCGACGTAGGCCTTGCCGACCAGAAGCGAGGGATCTTTCAGAAGCGAGCGAAGATCGGTGACGGAATCGAGCATGACGGCCTCCGGCGGGTTCAGGGATGCACCAAGCGTTAGGGTGTCGGGGGGTCGCTTGTCCAGTTCAACCGCCATGATAAGTCCAGTTGCGGGCGCAAGTCGCGCCGGGCTGGCGGCATCGCCGCCGGACGCGCGGCGGCCGCAGGGGCCGGGGCCGTCAATCCTCGGGCAGTTTGCGCATCTCTTCCGCCGCCGTCTCGCGCAGCGCGTGCAGATCCTGGATCGAGCTTTCCAGCTCGTCCTTCTGGCGCTTGAGCTCGACAAGCTGGCGGTCGGCCATCTGGAGCCAGGCCTCAAGCTGGCGCCGCTCGCCCTTCTTGCCGTAGATCAGAAGCCATTGGCGGATTTCCTCAAGGCTGAAGCCGAAGCGGCGGCCGCGCAGGATCAGCTTCATCCGCGCCACCTCGCGCGGGCCGTAGAAACGCGACCGGCCCTCGCGCTCGGGCGCGATAAGTTCGATATATTCGTAATAGCGCAGGGTGCGGGGGGTCACCTCGAACCTTGCGCACATTTCCTTGAAGTTCAGACGGGCGGGTTCGGTCATGCGGGCCTCCGAGGGAAACCTAGGACGAAGGGCAAGGCAATGGCAAGGATGGCCGCAGGGCCGCGAGGGGCGGCGCCGACCGGCCCCGGGACGAAAGCGCCGCGAGGTCACGCCGCGCGTGGGCTTGCGCCTGCCGGGGCGGCGCGGTTTGATGGCGGCACCGCGCCCGCGAGGGGTGCGGGTGACGCGGCGGCAAATGGCCGAGAGCCGGGCCATTCGGGCGGGCGGAACAGACAGGCCGAACGGACAGGCCGGGGGAACGGGGCGGACGGATCCGCGATGGATGATATCCTCACTCAGGCGCGGCGTTTCATCACGGCGCTGCCCCATGCCAAGGCGCTCGGGATGACGCTTGAGGAACTGGGCGCGGGCCGCGCGGTCATCTCGATGCCCTGGGACGAAAGGCTCGTCGGCGATCCTTCGACCGGGGTGATCCATGGCGGCGCGGTCTCGACGCTGATGGACACCGCCTCGGGGACGGCGGTGATGAGCCATCCGGCAGGCCCCGCCTCGACCGCGACGCTGGATCTGCGCATCGACTACATGCGGCCCGCCGTGCCCGGCCAGCGCATCCGCGCCCGGGCGGAATGCCATCACATCACCCGCTCGGTCGCCTTCGTGCGCGTGGTGGCGACGGACGACAACGAGGCCCGCCCCGTCGCCATGGGCAATGGCGCCTTCATCGTCGAGCCCCATGGCAAGCCCGAAGCGAAGGCCTTCGGCAAGGGCCGGAAGGAAGCGCCGCATGACTGACGCCCCCTCAGGCGATCCCCGCGCCGAGACGCTGGAGCGGCTTGTCGGTGCGCTGCCCTATCTGCGCTTCCTGGGCATCCGCTTCGACCGTGCGGGGGATGAGCTGACCGCCGTCCTGCCCTTCCAGCCGATGCTGATCGGCAATCCCCTGATTCCCGCGATCCACGGTGGCGTGACGGCGGCGTTTCTTGAGGTGACCGCCATCGTCGGCCTGGTCTGGGCGGGGCTGGAAAGCGGGTCGCAGCCCGCCCCGGCCGCCGGGCCGCCAGGCGTCGGAGCCGCCCCCGCGACGCCCGCGCACCTGGCATTGCCCCCGCAATCGCTGCCCAAAACCATCGACATCACGGTGGATTACCTTCGCCCCGGCCATCCGCGCGACAGTTTCGCCCGCGCCCGCATCAACCGGCAGGGCCGCCGCTACGCCAGCGTCCATGTCGAGGCCTGGCAGGACAGCCCCGACCGGCTTTTCGCCCAATGCACCGGCCATTTCCTGATGCCCGACCCCTTGATGCCCACGCCCTGATCCCGCCCGCCCGCGACGCTTGCCTTTTGCCACCCGGTCGTTCCAAACTCTGGCGGCAAACAAGGGAAGGGCCCGGGACATGCGAAAGTTTCTGGTCGTGCTGGACGACAGCCGCGAATGCCTGAACGCGATGCGCTACGCCGCGCTGCGCGCCGCGCATACCGGCGGGGGCGTGCAGATCCTGTCGATCATCCCGCCCGAGGAATTCCAGCACTGGATGGGGGTCGCCGACCTGATACGGGCCGAGGCGCGCGAAAGGATCGAGGCGCATTTCGAGGTCTTCGCCAAATGGATGCGCGACCGCCAGGGCGTGAACCCCGAACTCGTGGTGCGCGAGGGCGACGCGGTGGCGGAGATCCTCGCCCAGGTCAGCGCCGATCCCGAGATCGGCGTCCTGGTCCTGGGGGCGGGCAGCGACAAGCACGGCCCCGGCCCGCTCGTCTCGGCGATGAGCCGAAGCTCGGGCAGCCTGCCGATTCCCGTCACCATCGTGCCAGGCGACATGTCGAAGGAACGGCTTGAGCGGATCACCTGATCCAGTGCGCCCGGGTAGCCCCGCCCCCGCCGGAACCGGGCCCGGACCGCGGGTGATCGCGCCACATGCGGATCACCCGACCCCTGCGGGTGCAAGATTCTCTTTTCAAGCCGGGCAAAGCCGGGCAGCATGGCGCCCATCCCGGGGTCGGGTTTTGGACCGGGATTGAAACTTGGCCGGGGCGGACCTGGCCGGAATGACATTCGGAGACTGCCGATATGCGCGCGACCGTTTCGGTTTTCGCCTCTATCATGATGGCCTTGGGCCTGCTGCTTGCCCTCGGGCCCCAGAAAGCGGCGGCGCAAGCCTGGATCGACCAGCCCTTCGACCCCTCCATGGCCAGCCGCGAGGATATCGCGACGATCCAGGCGGCGCTGGCGTTCTCCGGCGATTACTACGGCTTCCTCGACGGCAGCTGGAACCGCGAATCCGATGCCGCGCTGGTCGCCTATGTCCAGCGCAGCCGTGGCGCGCGCGTGCCGGTGTTTCGCGACCTGACCGATCTGGTCCGCCCGCTGGAGGAAGAACGGGTCCGCCACAACTGGCAGCTTTTCTACGACGAGGTGGGCAATACCTCCTACCTGCACCCGTTCGAACTGCTCAAGCAGATCGACAATCCGAACGAACTCGAATTCCTCTCGACGGACGAGGAATTCTCGATGATCATCCGCTATGAAAAGCTTGCGGGCGTGCAGGCCGGCCACGACTGGTTCCTGAACAAGGCCAAGGCGGGCACCGAGCCCTACCGATTCTCGGACGACACGCTCTGGATCACCTCGGCCACGATCGACGGCGATTTCACCGCCTATGCGCGTTCCGATTTCTGGGACGGCGAATGGACCACGATGTCGATCGTGGTCACGCCGAAATACTTCTACCACCTGAACCTGCTGGCCGCTTCGGCGACGCCCGGCGGAAGCCCCGCCTCGCTGATGTGGACCCAGGGCGGCGTTCTGGACCTGCTGTTCAACGGCGGGCCGGGGTCGGCGCCGCCCTCGACCGCCTCGGCCGGGGTCGGCGGCGACCCCAAGGACCAGGTGCGCCGCCCGATGCCGCCCGGCGTGGCCGAGGCGCCGCCCCCCGCCACCATTCCCGGCGCGCCCGGAGGCTCGGGCCCGATCGAGGCGCGGGTGCCCGATCCCACGCCGACCCCGACCCCCACGCCCACACCGACGCCCACACCGCCGCCCTCGGAC